>NZ_JBSGWY010000015.1:89769-153117 GCF_053609145.1 Streptomyces sp. NPDC054961
GGTGCGGGGCGCCTGGCGGGCGCCGCGCGCCCGGCGCCGCCCCCCCCCCGGGGCCCCCCCCCCCCGGCGCCCCCCCCCCCCCCGGCCGCCGGACAGGGGGTCCGCGCGATGGCGTGGACGACGCCGCGGGAGCCGGTGACGGGCAGGGCCGGCGGGCGCGGCCGCTCCGGCGCCCCACGGTGGCGGAGCGGATTCATCTGCGAATCCGGCGCCCTCGAGCCGTGCGAAGCGTCCAGCTGTCTGGCGTCCGGCTCGCCGGTCGCCGCCATGGCGTTCGTGAAGGACCGACGGGATCCGGCGACGCCGCCGACGGTGAACGGAATGACGAGCACCGCCGCACGGGCGCGCTCCGCGCGCTGCTCCCGGTCCGGCGGGATGGCTCTTCGTGGCCGGCGGTCGGTCCCCGCGTTCCGGTGGGGACCCGCCCGGACGGCGGAGCCGAGCTACTCCGTAGCCTCGCCCGGCGGTGCGCATGGAGCGGGCCGCCGGGCGGGGCGCGGGACGGCCCCGTCCCTGCCTGTCCGGCACGGCCGGCCTCTGTGGCACCGAGGTGCTCACCGTCCCGGTGAGAGGCGTCCCGACGGGCGCCCCCTCGGCGGATGCCGCCTCGAGGGCCGGGCCCGCCGTCTCACTCGTGCCAGAGCGACTCCCGGACCTCCTCCGCCGTGGTCGGGCGGAGCTCGCCGTCGAGGAGCAGCCACCGCGTGATGCCGATCGACTCCAGGAACGGCACGTCGTGGCTGGCCACCACGAGCGCGCCCTCGTAGGAGTCCAGCGCGTCCGTCAACTGGCCCGCGCTCGCCAGGTCCAGGTTGTTCGTCGGCTCGTCCAGCATCAGCAACTGCGGAGCGGGCTCCGACAGCAACAGTGCCGCCAGCGTGGCCCGGAACCGTTCGCCGCCCGAGAGGGTGCCGGCGGGCCGGTCCGCCCGTGCGCCCCGGAACAGGAAATGGGCGAGCCGCGCGCGGATCAGGTTGTTCGTGGCGTGCGGGGCGAAGCGCGCCACGTTCTCCACCACCGAGCGGTCGTCGTCCAGTACGTCGAGACGCTGCGGCAGGAACCGCGTCGGCACGTGCGTCGCCGACTCCCCGGACGCCGCCTCCAGTTCTCCCGCGATCGTCCGGAGCAAGGTCGTCTTGCCGGAGCCGTTGCGGCCCACCAGTGCGATCCGCTCCGGGCCGCGCAGCTCCCACTCGCCCGCGACCGACGCGCCGTGGGCCAGGCGCAGATCGCGCAGGGTGAGTACGCGGCGGCCCGGCGGGACCTGGGTGGCGGGGAGTTCGATCCGGATCTCGGCATCGTCGCGCACCGCGTCGGCCGCCTGGTCGAGGCGTTCCTTGGCCTGGGCCAGCTTCTCGGCGTGCATGATGCGGTGCTTGCCAGCCGACTCCTGCGCCGCGCGCTTGCGGGCACCCATGACGATCTTGGGCTCGCGCTTGTTCTCGAACATCTTCTGTCCGTATCGCTTGCGCCGGGCCAGTTTCACTTGCGCGTCGGCCAGTTCGCGCTTCTGGCGCTGTACGTCGGCCTCCGCGACCCGGACCATCCGCTCGGCCGACTCCTGCTCGGCCGCGAGCAGGTCCTCGTAGTCCGTGAAGTTGCCGCCGTACCAGCGCACTTCGCCGTCCCGCAGATCGGCGATCTGGTCGACGCGCTCCAGCAGTTCCCGGTCGTGGCTGACCAGGAGCATCACCCCGGACCAGGATTCGACGGCCGCGTACAGCCGCCGGCGGGCCCGCAGGTCGAGGTTGTTGGTGGGCTCGTCCAGGAGCAGGACGTCCGGCCGGGCCAGCAAGAGGGCGGCCAGGCGCAGCAATACGCCTTCTCCGCCCGACAGTTGACCGACGGTACGGTCCAGTCCGATCCGGGAGAGTCCGAGCTGGTCGAGCGTGGCGAGGGCCCGCTCCTCCACGTCCCAGTCGTCGCCGACGGCGGCGAAGTTCGCCTCGGTGGCCTCGCCCGCCTCGATGGCGTGCAGAGCGGTCCGGGCGGCGCGGATCCCGAGTGCCTCGTCGACGCGCAGCGCGGTGTCGAGGGTGACGGTCTGCGGGAGATAGCCGACGCTGCCGGCTGTGTTCAACTGGCCTTCCGACGGCGACAGTTCACCCGCGATGAGTTTGAGCAGGGTGGACTTTCCGCAGCCGTTGAGCCCGATCAGGCCGGTACGTCCGGGGCCGACGGACAGATGGAAGTCGTCGAAGACGGGTGTTCCGTCAGGCCATTCGAAGGACAGGGCGGAGCAGGTGACGAAGGTGGGAGCAGGGCTCATGGAGGCCTCCAGGTTGCGTGAACGGTGCGTGCAACGCGGGGGAGACAGCCGGCCGTCGGTGATGCGGTGAGAGCGCGTAGGCGTCAAGGCGCGTACGTACTCGGGTGTGAAGGATGACGGGGGTCGGTGTCTCGGACCTCAGACGAGCAATGTCCTACTCCGTTTCGACGGCAATGGGGCGTCTACGAAGCTACGGGCGGTCGAAGCCGCTCGCAAACGAATTAGGGCGAGGGGGATGGGGGCGAGGGGGAGGGGCCGTGACCGGGAGGGTCAGCAGGAGTCGCGCATCAGTTCGGCGAGGCTCTGGTCCACGTCGAGGTAGAGGTGCTCCAGGCCCGGTGGCACGATCGTGGAGACGCGCTCCAGGAAGCGGTGCAGCTCGGCGGTCACCATCAGTACGATCGCGACCCCTTCGGGGGCGTGGAACTCGACGGTGGTCCGGTCGGCGTCGTACGGGCGCACCCGCACGTCCCCGTAGCCTGCCGGCCGGTCGAGCCCGACCTCCAGGAGTTCGCGCGAGAAGGTCCACGAGACCTCGACGCCTTCCAGGGTGGCGGGGGCGGGGAACGCCATGCGAACGGCGAAGGGGTCCGATCGGTCGTAGCAGAACGTGACCGGGACGGTGTCGACCTTCGGCGCGGTGGCAACCAGTCGGGCCTGCACGGCCTGCTCGATGACAGTGATCAAGGCTCGCTCCCTTGCGGCGGATCTCTCGCCGGAGACTGGGGTGGTGTCCGGCAACGGGATAGACGCTGAATTCGGCGAATCCGTGCACACGCGATTGCGTGAGCTGTGTCACCGAATGGCCTGAATCCATCTGTGTGATCGAACAGGGTGGCAGTGGCCACGGGCCCTGCGGCCCTCCCCACGGGCTCCGGAGCGGCCACAGTAAGGCTGGTTCCCGCTCACTCCACAGGCGCAAGGCGGCCGTGAGACTGCGGCGGGGTGCGCTGTTCGGGTGAGGGGTGAGGGGTGAGGGGTGGGGGGTGAGGGTGCGGGCTGGGTGGGGCTGGGTTGGGCTGCGGGTGGGTGGGGGCGTTGACGGTGGGGCGGGGGGGGGCCTTCGCTGCGGTCTGGCGGGTGCGTTGACAGGCCACAGCCCAGGCCACGGTGACCCCGCCCACGAACGCAGCCCAGGCCCACCCGCAGCCCAGCCCGGCCCAGCTCAACCCCACCTTCGCTCCGTCGCCCGCGGCCCGCCGTCAGAACCCCCTACGCCCCCGGGTTCTCGCGGACCGTCGAGAGGTCCGACGACGTCTTCGTCGCGAGGAACTCCGTGATGCGGTAGGCGCAGACGCCGGCCAGGGTGAAGGGGTCCTCCGAGGCGATCTTTTCGATCTCCGCGCGGGATACCCCGCCGGCCAGGATCATGCCGCCGTCGCGCGGGACCTTGCGGCCCGAGGCGAGGAAGATGCCGGCCGCGTAGTAGCCGTCCAGCCACGCGATGTGGGCGTCCATCTCTTCTTCGACGGCTTCGACGGGCGCGGTGTAGGTGAGCTCCATGACGAACATGATCGTCAGGCTACTCTCGCTCCACTATGACGAGCGCGAAGACCCCCGCCGACGAGGCCGAAGCCAAGGCGATACAAGACGAGCTGCGCGGACGCGTGGTGGTGAGCGAAGCCGGGCCGCCGCCCGGTACGGGGCTGATCGCCGGGGTGGACGTCGCCTACGACGACGAGCGCGACCTGGTCGCCGCCGCGGCCGTCGTGCTGGACGCCGCCACCCTCCAGGTGGTCGAGGAAGCCACCTCCGTCGGGCGCGTCAGCTTCCCCTACGTGCCCGGACTGCTCGCCTTCCGCGAGCTGCCGACCGTGCTCGCCGCGCTGGAGGCGCTGAGCGTCACGCCCGGCCTCGTCGTCTGCGACGGCTACGGGCTCGCCCACCCCCGCCGCTTCGGCCTCGCCTGCCACCTCGGCGTGGTCACCGGGCTGCCCGCCATCGGCGTCGCGAAGAACCCGTTCACCTTCACCTACGAGGAACCGGGCGCCCGGCGCGGTGACGCCGCCCCGCTGCGCGCGGCCGACGGGGAGGTCGTCGGGCGGGCGCTGCGCACGCAGGACGGGATCAAGCCCGTCTACGTGTCGGTCGGGCACCGCGTGTCGCTGGACAACGCCTGCGCCCACGCCCTCGCGCTCAGCCCCCGCTTCCGCATCCCGGAGACCACCCGGCACGCCGACTCGTTGTGCCGGCGGGCGCTGCGCGAGGCCACCGTCTAGGGCGGTGACCGCCGGCCGGCCGCCGGTGCGGGCGGTGGCCCGGCCAGGGGCGCGGGGGCCGGCGCGGGTGGGCGCAGCGCCGGCCGGTGATCAGTCCTCGGCCGCCACCCGGAAGCGGATGCCCGCCTTCTGGAGCCGGTCCAGCAGGGCGTCGCCCATGGCCACCGCGGTGGTCAGCTGGCCGGAGCGCCCGGGCAGGGCGTCGTAGGCGAGGCAGAGCGCCGACTCCGCCAGCATCTTCGCGGTCTCCCCGTAACCCGGGTCGCCGCCGGAGACCTCGGTGAAGACGCGGCGGCCCCCGCCCTCGCCCACGAACCGGACGCTGAACCAACTGCGCGCCCGCCGCTCCGCGTCCGGGCCGCGTCCGGGCTCCCAGCGGTCCGCGAGCCATTGCCGCACCGGCGGGATCTGTGCGAGCACGGCGGTCGCGCCGACCGCCGCCGCACCGCCGAGCGCTACGGGCAGGTGCCGCACGGAGGCGTAGTGCCGGTAGCGGAAGTCCGGACCGTACCGCTCCAGCGCGGCCGCCGACCGGGCCACGATCCTGGGGTCCAGCGTGGGCAGCGGCAGCGCCCAGGTCCCGGTCTCCCGGCTGTAGCGCGGTGCGCCCACGGGTCCCCGTACCCGCCGGCCCAGCAGTCGCGGCTCGTGCAGGCGGCGTGCGCGGCCGGCGGCCAGGAGCTGCGGTCCGCGGCCCATGGCGGTCAGCGCCGTGGTCAGGGTGCCGCCCGAGAAGACGGCGTTGGAGCGCATGAACCCGTCCACGCGGAGCGGCACCCCGGCCGGCAGCCGGCCGACGGTGAAGTAGGCGCCGAGGTCGGCCGGGACGGAGTCGAACCCGCAGGCGTGGACGATCCGGGCACCGCTCTCGCGGGCCCGCGCGTCGTGGTCCACGTATATCCGGTCCACGAACTCGGGCTCGCCGGTGAGGTCCAGGTAGTCGGTGCCCGTCGCGGCGCAGGCCGCGACCAGCTCGGCCCCGTACCAGACGTACGGGCCCACGGTCGTGGCCAGCACCCGGGTGGAGGCGGCCAGTTCGCGCAGTGCCCCGGCGTCCTGGGCGTCGGCGCGCAGCAACGGCAGGTCCGCGCAGCCCGGAGCGGTGGCGGCCAGCCGTTCGCGCAGCCGCTCCAGCTTCGCGAGGTCGCGGCCCGCGAGGGCCCAGCGGCAGCCGGCGGGGGCGTGGGCGGCGAGGTACTCGGCGGTCAGCGCCCCGACGAACCCGGTCGCGCCGAACAGCACGATGTCGTACTCCCGTTCCGCGGTGCGCGGTTCGTGTCGGGCATCTGCGTTCATCGGCGGCCTCGCAAGGTGTGTCGGTGTCGGTGGTGGCTGAGGCTAGCGCCCGTACGGGCGTTCCGCGCGGGCGGGTGTGACCGAGGGTAAGGGGCGCGGCGGTCCTGTACGGCCCGCCCCCCCCGCGCCGTCGGAGACCCGCCACGGACGGCCGCCGCGGCAAGCCCCTGCCGGGGGTCGGTTCTCTGCCGCCGGGCGCCGGGGCGTCGCGGTCGAGTCGCCGGCCGGGGTCGCGGGCCGGGTGTCGTCGGCCGGGTGTCGGCGGCCGGCGTTAGCGTGAGGAGGGACGGTCCCCTCGAGGGGCGAACCGTCGGCATGAGCCGGTGTGACCCGTACGCATGGGAGGCGTTGCGTCGATGAAGGCAGCGGTGCGCAAGTGGGAAGCGGTCCGGGCGTACGCCCTGGGGCTGCCCGAGGCCGGGGAGGAGTTCCCGTGGGGCCCCGAGGACCGTGTGGTGAAGGTCAACAAGAAGATCTTCGTCTTCCTCGGCAACGCGGACGGCCCGCAGCCGCCCGGGCTCTCCGTCAAGCTCAAGGACGAGGCGTTGCACGGTCATGCGATGACCGCTCCCGGCGCGGAGCCGACCGGCTACGGACTGGGGAGGGCCGGCTGGGTCTCCGTGCCCTTGGGGGAGAAGGGGGCGCCCTCCGCCGAGGTGCTGTGCGAATGGGTGGAGGAGAGCTACCGGACCGTCGCCCTCAAGCGGCATCTCAAGGAGCTCGACGCCCGGATCGCCGAGCGAAACGGGCCAACCGGCTAAGCGCTTGCTCTTGTGCTGAGTGGAACAGGTTCCTAGCATCACTGGTGTTACATCAGTTGTGTCACACAGTGGCCGCAGGGGTGCCACGGGATCCTGGGGGCTCGATGGCAGTGACAGGGAACGCGCCCGACAGCGAGCACGGCAGCGGGAGCGGCCGCGCGGGCGGCGATGCGACGGCCCGCGGCAGCGGCCCGCTCGCGGGCGTGCGCGTTGTCGAGCTGGCCGGCATCGGGCCGGGCCCGTTCGCCGCCATGGTCCTCGCCGACCTCGGGGCCGACGTCGTCCGCGTCGACCGCCCCGGAGGCGGCGCACTCGCGGTCAACCCCGCCTTCGACATCACCAATCGCAACAAGCGCTCCGTCCTCATCGACCTCAAGTCCGCCGAGGGCCCCGCCCGGGTGCTCGACCTGGTCGAGCGCGCCGACGTGCTCATCGAGGGCTTCCGCCCCGGGGTCGCCGAGCGGCTCGGCGTCGGCCCGGCCGACTGTCACGCCCGCAACCCGAAGCTCGTGTACGGCCGGATGACCGGCTGGGGGCAGGAAGGGCCGCTCGCCCACACCGCCGGGCACGACATCGCGTACATCGCCGTCACCGGCGCCCTCGGCATGATCGGCCGTGCGGGCGAGGCCCCGGCCGTCCCCGCCAACCTGGTGGGGGACTACGCGGGCGGTTCGCTCTACCTCGTCATCGGAGTCCTCGCCGCCCTCCAGCATGCCCGCACCCCGGGCGGCGCCGGCCAGGTGGTCGACGCGGCCATCGTCGACGGGACCGCCCATCTCACCGCCATGATCCACGGCATGGTGGCGGCCGGCGGCTGGCAGGACCGGCGCGGAGCCAACCTCCTCGACGGCGGCTGCCCCTTCTACGGCACCTACGAGACCTCCGACGGCCAGTACATGGCGGTCGGCGCGCTGGAACAGCAGTTCTACGACACCTTCGTGGAGCTGCTCGGCATCGCGGACCAGGCCCCCGCCCGCAAGGACCTGGCCCGCTGGGGCGAGCTCCGCGAGGCCGTCGCCGCGCGCTTCAAGACCCGTACCCGCGAGGAGTGGACGGCCGTCTTCGAGGGCACCGACGCCTGCGTGGCGCCCGTGCTCTCGCTGCGCGAGGCCCCGCACCACCCGCACCTCGCCGCCCGCGCCACCTTCAGCGACTTCGGCGGGATCACCCAGCCGGCCCCCGCGCCCCGCTTCTCCGCGACCCCCGCCGCCGTCGTGAGCGGCCCGGCGCTGCCCGGCGCGCACACGGAGTCGGTCGCGGCCGACTGGGGCGTACCGGCGCTGCTGGGGAAGGAGGGCTGATGGAACTGTCCATGCTGCTGGACTACGCCGGGGACCCGCGCCGGGCCGCCGACCAGGCGGCCGCGCTGGAGGCGGCCGGCCTCGACGCGGTGTGGGTCGCCGAGGCCTGGGGCTTCGACTCCCCGACGATCATGGGATACCTGGCGGCCCGCACCGAGCGGATGAAGATCGGCTCCGCCATCCTCAACGTCTATTCGCGCACGCCCGCGCTCATCGCCCAGACGGCGGCGGGCCTGGACGCGATGTCCGGCGGCCGGGCGCTGCTCGGCCTCGGCGCGTCGGGCCCGCAGGTGGTCGAGGGCTGGCACGGGAAGCCGTACGACAAGCCGATCGGCCGGACCCGCGAGACGGTCGAGCTGTGCCGGCGCATCTGGCGCCGCGAGACCATCGACCACCACGGCATCACCGACATGCCGCTGCCGCCGGACAAGGGCGGCCGGCACGGCAAGCCGTTGAAGATGCTGACCCGGCCGGTCCGCGCGGACATCCCCGTCTACGTGGCCTCGCTGGGCCCGGCGAACGTGCGGATGACGGCCGAGATCGCCGACGGCTGGCTCCCCACCCTCTTCGTGCCGGAGAAGGCCGACGCCGTGTGGGGGAGCGCGCTCGCGCAGGGCGCCGCGCTGCGCGCGCCGGGACTCGGCCCGCTGCGGACCGTGGCGGGCGGGCTCCTGGCCATCGGCCCGGACGCGGCGGCCGTACGGGAGCTCGCGCGGCCGCAGATCGCCCTGTACGTCGGCGGCATGGGCGCGGTCGGCAAGAACTTCTACAACGACCTGGCCGTGGCCTACGGGTACGGGGACGCCGCCCGCGAGATCCAGGAGCTCTACCTCTCCGGCCACCAGCGCGCGGCCGCGGCCGCCGTCCCGGACGAACTGTGCGAACTCACCACCCTGTGCGGGCCGGAGGGCTACGTGCGCGAGCGCGTCGAGGCCTTCCGGGCCGCCGGGGTGACCATGCTCAACGTCACGCCCGTCGGCCCCGAGCCGGCCCGGCTCGTCGAAACCGTCAAGAACTGGCTCTAGGGGGCCCCTGCAATGAAACGCCAGCTCTTCGACGCCGACCACGAGGCGTTCCGCGAGACCGTCCGCACCTTCCTCACCAAGGAGGTGCTGCCGCACTACGAGCAGTGGGAGAAGGACGGCATCGTCAGCCGCGAGGCCTGGCGCGCCGCCGGCCGCCAGGGGCTGCTCGGCCTGGCCGTCCCGGAGGAGTACGGGGGCGGCGGCAACACCGACTTCCGGTACGCGGCGGTCATCGCCGAGGAGTTCACCCGGGCGGGCGCCGCCGGGCTCGCGATCGGCCTGCACAACGACATCATCGGGCCGTACCTGACGTCGCTGGCGACCGAGGAGCAGAAGCGCCGCTGGCTGCCCGGATTCTGCTCCGGCGAGATCATCACCGCCATCGCGATGACCGAGCCGGGCGCGGGCTCCGACCTCCAGGGCATCAGGACCACCGCCGAGGACGCGGGCGACCACTGGGTGCTCAACGGCTCCAAGACCTTCATCTCGAACGGGATCCTCGCCGACCTCGTGATCGTGGTCGCGAAGACCACGCCCGAGGGCGGGGCGCACGGGATGTCGCTGCTGGTCGTGGAGCGCGGCACCGAGGGCTTCGAGCGAGGCCGCAACCTCGACAAGATCGGCCAGAAGGCGCAGGACACCGCCGAGCTCTTCTTCAACGACGTGCGCGTCCCGAAGGAGAACCTGCTCGGCGAGCTGAACGGGGCCTTCGTCCACCTGATGACCAATCTCGCGCAGGAGCGGATGGGCATCGCGATGGCGGGCATCGCCGCCGCCGAGTACCTGCTGGAGATCACCACGCAGTACGTGAAGGAGCGCGAGGCCTTCGGGCGGCCGCTCTCCAAGCTCCAGCACATCCGGTTCGAGATCGCGGAGATGGCCACCGAGTGCGCGGTCACGCGTACGTTCCTCGACCGCTGCATCACCGACCATGCCAACGGGGAGCTGGACCACGTCCACGCCTCGATGGCCAAGTGGTGGGCCACCGAGCTCCAGAAGCGGGTCGCCGACCGCTGCCTGCAACTGCACGGCGGCTACGGCTACATGACCGAATACCGGGTCGCGCGGGCCTTCACCGACGGCCGGATCCAGACCATTTACGGCGGTACGACCGAGATCATGAAGGAGATCATCGGCCGCTCCCTGCTCGGCTAGCACCCGGGCGCCGGGCCTCAGGCTCCCGGCCCCGGTCACGCCGCGCCCCCCTCGTCCGAACTCGCCCGATCCGCCTCCGCACCTCCGAAAGGCTTGACCAGTGAGCACCGAAGCTTACGTATACGACGCGATCCGCACCCCCCGCGGCCGCGGCAAGGCCAATGGCTCCCTGCACGGCACCAAGCCGATCGACCTCGTCGTCGGCCTCATCCACGCCCTGCGCGAGCGCAACCCCGGCCTGGACCCCGCCACCATCGACGACATCGTGCTCGGCGTCGTCGGCCCGGTCGGCGACCAGGGCTCCGACATCGCCCGGATCGCGGCCATCGCCGCCGGTCTGCCGGACACCGTCGCGGGCCTCCAGGAGAACCGCTTCTGCGCGTCCGGACTGGAAGCCGTCAACCTGGCCGCCGCCAAGGTCCGCTCCGGCTGGGAGGACCTGGTCCTCGCCGGCGGCGTCGAGTCCATGTCCCGCGTCCCGATGGCCTCGGACGGCGGAGCCTGGTTCAACGACCCGATGACCAACTGGGACACCGGCTTCGTCCCGCAGGGCATCGGCGCCGACCTGATCGCCACGATCGAGGGATTCTCCCGGCGCGACGTGGACGAGTACGCCGCCCTGTCGCAGGAACGCGCCGCCGCGGCCATCAAGGACGGCCGCTTCGCCAAGTCCGTCGTCCCGGTCACCGACCGCAACGGCCTGGTCGTCCTGGACCACGACGAGTTCGTCCGCCCCGGCACCACCGCCGACACCCTGGCCAAGCTGAAGCCGTCCTTCGCGGACATCGGCGACCTCGGCGGATTCGACGCCGTCGCGCTGCAGAAGTACCACTGGGTCGAGAAGATCGACCACGTCCACCACGCGGGCAACTCCTCCGGCATCGTCGACGGCGCCTCGCTCGTCGCGATCGGCTCCCGCGAGGCCGGCGCCCGCAACGGGCTCACGCCCCGCGCCCGGATCGTCTCGGCCGCCGTCTCCGGCTCCGAGCCCACCATCATGCTCACCGGCCCCGCCCCGGCCACCCGCAAGGCCCTCGCCAAGGCCGGGCTGACCATCGACGACATCGACCTGATCGAGATCAACGAGGCCTTCGCCGGCGTCGTGCTCCGCTTCGTCAAGGACATGGGCGTCTCCCTCGACAAGGTCAACGTCAACGGCGGCGCCATCGCGCTCGGCCACCCGCTCGGCGCCACCGGCGCGATGATCCTCGGCACGGTCGTCGACGAACTGGAGCGCCAGGACAAGCGCTACGGGCTCGTCACCCTCTGCGTCGGTGGCGGCATGGGCGTCGCGACCGTCGTCGAACGCCTCTGACCCGTCCCGGTATCCCAGACCACCTCCCTGACACGGCCGACACGGAAGTAGCGAAAATGAGCGAGTCCACCACGATCCGCTGGGAACAGGACGACACCGGAGTCGTCACCCTCGTCCTGGACGACCCCGACCAGTCCGCCAACACGATGAACCAGGCCTTCAAGGACTCCATCGCGGCGATCGCGGACCGGGCCGAGGCCGAGAAGGATGCCATCCGCGGCATCATCTTCACCTCCGCCAAGAAGACCTTCTTCGCGGGCGGAGACCTCAAGGACATGATCCGGCTGCGCCCCGAGGACGCGCAGCTCGCCTTCGACACCGGCACCGCGATCAAGAGCTCGCTGCGCCGCATCGAGACCCTCGGCAAGCCCGTGGTCGCCGCGATCAACGGCGCGGCCCTGGGCGGCGGTTACGAGATCTGCCTGGCCTCCCACCACCGCGTCGCCCTCGATGCGCCCGGCTCGAAGATCGGCCTGCCCGAGGTCACCCTCGGCCTGCTCCCGGCCGGCGGCGGCGTCACCCGCACCGTCCGCCTCATGGGCATCGCCGACGCGCTGCTCAAGGTGCTGCTCCAGGGGACCCAGTACAGCCCCCAGCGCGCCCTGGACAACGGTCTGGTCCACGAACTGGCCGCCACGCCCGAGGAGATGCTCGCCAAGGCCCGCGCCTTCATCGACGCGAACCCGGTCTCGCAGCAGCCGTGGGACGTCAAGGGCTACCGGATCCCCGGTGGCACCCCGTCCAACCCGCGCTTCGCCGCCAACCTCCCGGCCTTCCCGGCCAACTTGAAGAAGCAGCTCGCCGGCGCCCCCTACCCGGCGCCGCGCAACATCCTGGCCTGCGCCGTCGAAGGCTCCCAGGTGGACTTCGAGACCGCGCTGACCATCGAGGCCCGCTACTTCACCGAGCTGGTCACCGGGCAGACCGCCAAGAACATGATCCAGGCGTTCTTCTTCGACCTCCAGGCCGTCAACGCCGGCCGCAGCCGCCCCCAGGGTGTGGCGCCCCGCAAGGTCACCAAGGTCGCCGTCCTCGGCGCCGGCATGATGGGCGCCGGAATCGCCTACTCCTGTGCCCGCGCGGGCATCGAGGTCGTGCTGAAGGACGTGACCCCCGAGGCCGCCGCGAAGGGCAAGGCCTACTCCGAGAAGCTGCTGGACAAGGCGCTGTCGCGCGGCCGTACGACCGAGGCCCAGCGCACCGAACTGCTGGCCCGGATCACCCCGACCGCCGACCCGGCCGACCTCACGGGCTGCGACGCCGTCATCGAGGCCGTCTTCGAGGACACCGCCCTCAAGCACAAGGTGTTCCAGGAGATCCAGGAGTTCCTCACTCCCGACGCGCTGCTCTGCTCCAACACCTCCACGCTGCCCATCACGGGCCTGGCGGAAGGGGTTGCGCGTCCCGCCGACTTCATCGGACTGCACTTCTTCTCGCCCGTCGACAAGATGCCGCTGGTGGAGATCATCAAGGGTGAGCGGACCGGCGACGAGGCCGTCGCCCGCGCCTTCGACCTCGTACGGCAGATCAACAAGACCCCGATCGTGGTCAACGACTCGCGCGGCTTCTTCACCTCGCGCGTCATCGGCCAGTTCATCAACGAGGGCGTCGCGATGGTCGGCGAGGGCATCGAGCCCGCCTCCGTCGAGCAGGCCGCGGCCCAGGCCGGGTACCCGGCCAAGGTCCTCTCCCTGATGGACGAGTTGACGCTCACCCTGCCCCGCAAGATCCGCAACGAGACCCGCAAGGCCTTCGAGGCCGAGGGCCGTCCCTGGTCGGAGCACCCCGCCGACACCGTCATCGACCGCATGGTCGACGAGTTCGGGCGCCCCGGGCGCAGCGGCGGCGGCGGTTTCTACGCGTACGACGAGGGCGGCAAGCGCGCGGGCCTCTGGCCGGGGCTGCGCGAGCACTTCACCAAGGCCGCAGGGGACGGACACGTCGAGATCCCGTTCGAGGACATGAAGGAGCGGATGCTCTTCTCCGAGGCGCTGGACACCGTCCGCTGCTTCGACGAGGGCGTCCTGACCTCGTACGCCGACGCCAACATCGGCTCGATCATGGGCATCGGCTTCCCGGCCTGGACCGGTGGCGTGATCCAGTACATCAACGGCTACGAGGGCGGCCTGCCCGGCTTCGTCGCCCGGGCCCGTGAGCTGGCCGCCCAGTACGGCGAGCGGTTCACCCCGCCCGCCTCGCTGGTGGAGAAGGCCGAGCGCGGCGAGACGTACGCCGACTGACCCGTCCGCCGCGCGGTCCCGGGGCCGGCGAGCCCCGGGACCGCGCGGGAGGGGTCAGGCCGTGGTGTGCGGAGGACGCCCGATGGCGTGCAACGTCGCGAACGGGCCCCGGTGTCCGGCGCCGTCCGGCGTGGTCCAGCCGGCGGTGAGCCGGCCGAGGGTCCCGGCGGAGGCGGACGAGGCCTCGTGCGCGTCCGCGCCTTCGCGAAGGTCCTCGTCGTGGGCCCGCAGTACGCGCGTCACGGTGAGCGCCGCCCGCCCGCCACGAGCACGTCCGTGCCCCGCGCCGTGTGGGAGACCTCCAGAGGTCCGGGCGAGAGCGCCGACGGGAGTTCGCCGCCGTACCACGCGGTGACGGACGGGTCCGGGGTGTCGCTCGCGGTCTGGTGCTGTGCGACGGCGCGGCCCTGCAGCAGGGCGAGCAACCGGTCCACGAGCACCGGGTCGTGGGCGCCGTCGTAGATCCACCGCGTGCCGAGCACACCGTGCTCGGAGGTCCCCACGAGGCCCGCTCCGGCGTCGCCCGCGCCCCCTGCGTCCCCCGCGTCCCCGATGGCGCCGAGCGGGGCGCCGCGGTAGGTGAGGGGCACGTGGTAGGTGGTCTCCCGTCCGCCCGAGGTGTCGGTGAGCACCATGAACTCCATGCCCACCTCGCCCTGCGGATCGTCGAGCCGGAAGCCGCCCGACCGGGCCAGGGCGGGCGGGTGCCCCGTGGCCACGTACCACGGCCGCGTCGGCAGCCAGGCAGTGACGAGTTCCAGCTTGCCGGGGGTCATCGTCGTCTTGTAGATCGTCGCCATGGGGCGAACCTACTCCGCCTCCGGGACGAAGGCGGCGCGCAGTTCCTCCTTCAGCGAGCGCTGGAAGGCCGTCACCAGCGCCTGAACCACCATCGGCTGCATGTGCGCGGACAGCGCCTTCATGGCCTCGACCCGCTCCGGATCGCTCTCGCCCTCGGTGAACGGGCCCCACACCTCGTCGCGGAAGAGCGCGGTCAACTGGTGTGCGGCCGTGCGCGCGTGCTCCAGCAGGACCGTGCGGGCGGCCAGGATCGTCTCGTGGGCGATCGGCACGTCGAGCAGGGCGACCCCGAGCCGCAGCAGCCCCACGTCCACCCGGTAGCCCTCCGCGGCCGGAGCCAGCACGTTCATCGCCGTCAGCCGCCGCAGGTCGGCCTCCGTCAGGGTCCGGCCGGCCCGCTTCTCCAGCTCGGCGAGCGAGGACTCCAGCGCGGCGTCCGGGGCCCAAGTGGCCACCAGCGCGCGGTGGATCGCCAGATCGTGGGCGCTCAGGTCGTCGGGCAGCGCGTCGAGGTACCGCTCGATGGCGGACAGGGTCATGCCCTGGTGCTGCAACTCCTCGATGAGCGCCAGCCGGGAGAGGTGCTCGGGCCCGTAGTGCCCCACCCGACGGGGTCCGATCACGGGAGGGGGCAAAAGCCCGCGGGTGCTGTAGAACCGTACGGTGCGGACGGTCACGCCCGCCCTGGCCGCCAGTTCGTCGACGGTGAGCGCCGGCTCGGGTGCCTGGGTGGTCATGTGCGCTCCGCCTCGCTCTCTGATCAGCACGTCTTCGCTCGGCACAGATCGTGTACCGCGGTTCAACAGTATTGCTGTCGCACCAACGATGTGAAACGGCCAGGAGCTGCCCATGACCACGAAACTGCGACTGCCCGCCCCTCTCGACGAGCTCACCCTCCCCGACCTGCTGGCGCGCAACGCCGCCGAGTACGCGGACCTGCCCGCCCTCTCGTGGCGCGAGGGCGCGGGCTGGTCCACCCTCAGCTGGGCGGACGTCCGCCGGACCGTGTCCGTCCTCGCCTCCGGCTACGCCGCCCTGGGCGTGGAGCGCGGCGAGCACGTCCTGCTGATGATGGGCAACCGCCCCGAGCACTGGCTCACGGACCTCGCGCTCGTCCACCTCGGCGCCGTGCCCGTCACCGTGTACGGGACCTCCGCGCCCGGGCAGATAGCCCACATAGCCCGCCACAGCCGGGCCAGGGTCGCCGTGGTCGAGGGGGCCCGGGAACTCGCCCGGTGGGAGCCGCTGCTGTCCGACCCGCAGGTCCCCCTGGAGCGGCTCGTCGTGGCCGAGGCCGCGGAGGCGGGCCCGCACCGCACCTACGGCTCCCTGCGCGCGAGCGGCGCCCGCCTGCACCGTCCCGAGGCCTTCGAGAAGGCCGCGCGCGAGATCCGCCCCGAGGACCCGCTGACCGTCGTCTACACCTCGGGCACCACCGGCGACCCCAAGGGCGTCCGCCTCACCCACCGCAACGTCATGCTCCAGGCCGTCCGGCTCGACCGGCACGTGGATCTGCCCGAGCACGCCGAGCACGTCTGCTACCTGCCCTTCGCGCACATCGCCGAGCGCGTCCTCGGCATCTACCTGCCGCTGCTGCGGGCCGCCCACGTCCGGCTGTGCGCCGATCCGGCCGCCGTGTCGGTCGCGGTGCGCGAGCTGCACCCCGTGCAGTTCTTCGGCGTCCCCCGGGTGTGGGAGAAGCTGGCCGCCTCCGTACGGGCGGTGCTCGAGCGGCTGCCCGAGGAGCAGCGCCGCGCCATCGGGGCGGCGAACGACGTGGCGCGGGCCCGTGCGGCCCACCAGGAGCGCGGGGAAGAGCTTCCGGCCGCGCTCGAAGCCTCGTACGCCGTCGCGAAGGACCGGGTGCTGGACCCCCTGCTCTCGCTGGCGGGGCTGGACCGGCTGGTCTGGACGGCGAGCGCCACCGCGCCGATGCCGATCGACGTGGTCCGCTTCTGGGCGGGCTGGGGGATCACGATCATGGACGCCTGGGGGCTGACCGAGACCTCGGGGGTGTGCACGGTCAACAGCCCGGACGGTTTCCGGCTGGGTTCGGTGGGCCGCCCGATCGACGGGCTGGAGCTCAGGCTCGCCGCCGACGGGGAGATCCTCACGCGCGGGGAGACGGTCTTCGGCGGCTACCTGCTCCCCGACGGGTCGGTGGAGAGCGCCTGCGACGACGAGGGCTGGTTCCCGACGGGGGACGTCGGCCGGCTCGACGAGGACGGGTTCCTCTGGCTGACCGACCGGAAGAAGGAACTGATCATCACCTCGAACGGCAAGAACGTCTCGCCGGCCCTGGTGGAGAACACCGTCAAGGAACACCCGCTGATCGGGCAGGCGCTGGTGCACGGCGACGGCCGCTCCTACCTCGTCGCCCTCCTGGTCCTGGACCCGGAACTGGCCCCGGCCTGGGCCGCGGCGCACGGGATCGAGGCCGCCACGCCCGGCGAGCTGGCCGCGCACCCGGCCGTGCGGGAGGAGGTCGACCGCGCCGTCGGGGCGGCCAACGCGCGGCTCAACCGGACCGAGCAGATCAAGCGCTACCGGCTGCTGACCGAGGAATGGGGCCCGGATTCGGGGGAGCTGACGCCCTCGCTGAAGCTGCGCCGCCGGGTGATCCGGGAGAAGTACGGGGCCCTGATCGAGGGGCTGTACGAGCAGCCACACGAGGCTTCGTAGGAGCTGTGTACCTCACCGAGCCGGCCGCCTTCGAGCATCTTCCAGGACTTCGCGAGCGAGCGGGAGCGCTCGAAGGGGGCCGGCTGAGCGGATCCGGTACCGTCCGGCGAGCTCCGGCGAGCTCCGGCGAGCTCCGGCGAGCTCGGGGGAGGTGCGGTTCAGCGGGCTGTGCCGATGACGATGGCCGCGAGGAGACCGAGCACGCTCGCCACGTAGAGCAGCTGCCGGACGGGCTCGTTCACCGGGCGCCGGCCGGGCGGTGCTCAACGACCGTCGACACCATGATCCGGATGATGCGGGCGAGGCCGCGGGCGTGGTTCCAGTTCGCGTGGTCGCCGTGGCCCAGCGGGCCCGCGTCGACGAAGTACGACCATTCGATCAGCGCGGCGCCCGCGCGTTCGGTGCGCTGGGCCCCCGGGATCCGGGACACCGCGGCGTGGAGGTTCTGCCCGGCGCTGATCAGGTCGTCGATCAGGTGCGCCACGCCCTCGGCGTCGGGCCGCTGGTCGTAAGGCGCCAGGGCCCGCGCCGCGAGCTCCTCGGCCGTCTGCGTCTCGCCGGGGTTCATTCGGGGGTGCTCCCTACCGTCATCAGCGGGTGGTGAGACGACGGTAGGGCAGGTCAGCAGGGGCGAGGGGTGGAGTTCCTACCCCCTCGCCGAGGGGTAAGGTTCCTACCTCTCCGTGGTCACATCGGTACGCCCAGTTCGAGGGCGAGTTCTCGTGCGTCGCTCCGGACCGCGCGGGGCCCGGTCTTGGCGAGCTCGGGCAGCACCATGCGGGTGTGCATGTTGAAGCGGACCGTCTCCGGTGACGTCTTGAACGCCTTCTGTAGCAGAGCGACCTGGGCGACGCCTTCGTCCCGCAGGCCGTGCGCGCGGGCCATCTCCACGAAGTGGTAGGCGCGGCGGGTAGCCGACGGGACCGTGTCCAAGTCGAGGGCGTCCGCGACATCCAGGGCCTTGCCGGGCTGCACCAAGTCGTTGTGCATGGTCAGCGCGTACGCGGAGACCACCCCGTCCCCGAAGATCAGCCACGGATGCGCGTAGCTCTCGCCGAGCCGTCGGGCAGCGTCCGCCGCGCGGTCCCAGTACCGCCAGGCGTCACCAGCCCTGCCCACCTTCGCGAAGGACAGCGCAACCGCGAGCTGGAGCAGGCCCCAGCGCGCCAAGTCCTCCTCGTTGTCCTGCCGTAGCAGCGCGGAAGCCTGCTCAGCCAGCTCGACGCGGGCCTCCGCGGCCTCGTTGGCGTCGCGGTACACGTGGTTCATGTACCAGGCGGCTCCGGCGATGGCTCGAGGACTGTCGGCCTCCTGCGCTGCGGCCATCGACCGGTCACCGGTCATCATGACCAGCTCCGGCGTGGGCTGGAACGCCAGGAACAGCTGTGCAAGATGGTAGGTCTGGGCCTGGGCAATGAGGGCTTGGCGACGGCTGGGCCCGTCCAGGGCGCGGACGGCGTGCTGGGTGTCGACGAGCAGGTCGGGCAGGAGCATCGCGATCCGGGAGCGGTGGTCGCCGGTGCCGTGCCACAGCTTCCAGGCCTGCCGCACGCGGGCTTGCAGCACCTCGGCCGACTCGGGCTGGGAGTCGCCCGGGACGAGCCGGTAGGTGGTCAAGGCCCGCTTGATGGCGGGGAGATCGGCGTGCGCGGCCTTCGTGTACGTGGCCGCGCTGATGCGGTCGTCACCGGTGAGGTCGGCGACGTCGCATTCGTAGACCGTGGCGAGGCGGATGAGCATGGGGAGACGGGGCATCCCGATGGCGCCTGTTTCGATTCCCTTGACCCACTCGGCCGAGCGACCGACGAGGCCGGCGGCGACGGGGCGGGTGAGCCCTGTCCGGTCTCTCGCGGTGCGGGCGCGCTGGGCAAACGTCTGGTTGGCGGGTGCGGTGTCTTGCTGCGCGGGCATACTGGACTCCGTTCTGACCTAGACACCCAGAACGCTACTCCCGTTCGGTGACGGGGAAATGACAAAATCGCCCCCTCTCGCCCGCAGGGCGGGAGGGGGCGTTGTGCTGTGCGGTCAGGAGGCGCCGTACCACTGGCCGGCCCGCCCCGTGTTGAACAGAAGGTAGCGTTCAACTACACGCCCCGGCAGGTGGATCAGCGCCCGATCAGCGGGTAGTGGTCGGAGAGGTTGGTGTACGTGTAGGACGTGCCCCAGCTGGAGACGGTCCAGGGCGCCGACTGCTCCTTGACCACGTTGTTCTCCCAGTTCGCCGGGCGGGCGTTGCCCTTGCGGTAGAGCACGTAGTCCAGGTCCTCGCGCGGGTCCGTCGGGTAGCGGTAGTTCGCGATCGAGTTCAGCGCGGTGTCGAAGGAGTACGGGTGCCCCGTGCGGGTGTCGGAGCCCGCCAGGTCGGCGTCGGCCAGCATGGAGGCGTACTCCGCGCTGCGCGAGTCGACGTTCATGTCGCCCGCCACGATGACCTGTTCGTTCGCCGGGATGTTCTTGCCGTCGAGGAAGGCGTCGATCGTGCGGAACTGGCGGGCGCGCATGTCCGCCGCCTCGCCCGCACCGCAGCCCGGGTCGGTGGACTGGGCGTGGGTGCCCACCACGTGGACCTTGGCGCCGTTGACGTCCAGGACGACGTAGGCGAAGCCCTTGTTGGACCACCAGTCGGCGCCGCAGGCGTCCTTGTAGACGACCTGCTCCTTGCGCAGGACCGGCCACTTGCTGAGGATCGCGACGCCGCCGTCCTCCGGGGTGGTGGAGGAGTACGCGCCGCCCGTCGCGTCCCAGCCGCTCTTGCTGCGCCCCACGACCGGGGTCTGGTACGGGTACTGCGCGGAGGCGTTGGCCTTCAGCGCGTCCGAGGCGCCGTTGTCGAAGGCCTCCTGGACCACGACCACGTCGTGGCCCTGGAAGAAGGAGGCCTTGGGGATCTGCGCCGCACGGTGGTCCTGGCCCCAGTTCGGGTACAGGTTCTTGCTCATCAGGAACGTGTTGTACGTCAGGACGCTGAGCCGCGGCGCGGCGGAGGCCTCGGCGGCGGTCGCGGCCGGGGTCGTGGTGGCGGCGAGCGCTCCGACGGCGATCGCGGCGACGACGGCCGCGGCGGACCGGGCCTTGCGGGGCTGGCTGAACGGCATGGGGGGTTCCCTCGTTCGTGGGGGGAAGATCGGCTCCGCCATCCAAGCAGCCGAGGTTACTTCGGGGTAACACCCGTGACACGACTTTCTGTCCGGGGTGAGGACATCGGACTCCGGCAGGCCCGGGCGCCCGCCGCGGGGCGGCCGGTCGCCGCCCCGCGGGACGGCGAGGAGTGGCCGGTTCGCGTCCATACTGGAGGAACGGAGACCGACATCTGGGGGCGTACGCATGACCACGACCGCGAGGCCGACGGCCGAGGGCCGGACCGACCCCGAGCCCCCGCCGCCGGGCGGAGTGCTCTGGACCATCGCCGGGGACGTCCGGGGACTGCTCATGCTGCCCGCGGCCTTCACCCTGCAGGTCGCGCACCCCGCGATCGGGGCCGGGGTCGACCAGTACTCCGTCTTCCGCACCGACCCCTGGGGCCGCGGCGAGCGCTCCCTGCGCTCCGTCCAGCTGTGGGTGTACGGCGGGGCGGACGCCGTCGCCGAGGGCCGCCGGGTGCGCAGGCTGCACAAGGACATCCAGGGCACCGACACCAGGGGGCGGCGCTACCACTCGCTCGACCCCGCCTGCTACGCGTGGGTGCACGCGACCGGCTTCCCCGTCTACCTCTACGCCGGGCGCTACCTGCTGCGCCGCTTCACCCCCGCCCAGGAGCGGCAGCTCTACCGCGAGTGGCTCCAGGTCGGCCGCATCCTCGGCCTCCACGACCGGGACATGCCGCAGACCATCGAGGAGTACTGGCCCTACTACCGCAGGATGCTGGCCGAGGAGATCGAGCCCACCAAGGTCGCCCTCGAGCTCGTCGCCACCGACACCCCGCTGCCCCGGCCCGAGGGCGGCACGCTGCCGGTGCGCCTCCTGCTGCGGCTCGCCTGGCCGGTGCTCCGGCCGGCGTTCCTGCACTTCCGGGCCTTCGTCACCGTCGGCTACATGCCGCCTGAGGCCCGTGCCGCCATCGGCCTGCGGTGGACCCCGGCCCAGGAGCGCCGGCTGCGCCTGCTGAGCACGGCCGTACGCGTCCTGGTACCCCTCCTGCCGGAGCGGCTGCGCTACCTCCCGATCGCCCGCGCGGCGCGGGCGCGCCGGCGCGCCGGCGCCCGCTGAGGGGGCGCCGGCGCGCGGAGCCCCGCAGGGCGGTCCGGCCGGCCCGCGGCCGTGTCCGTCAGTGGTGGTCGTGGACGGAGTTCGTCGCCGCGATCTTCTTCCAGGACTTCGGCTCGGCGGCCGGCCCGGCCGGAGACCCGAGGGAGCGGGCGCCCGGCGCACCGGCGGCCGCCGGCGGGGCGAAGGCCGGCTTGCCCGGGGTGTAGAGCCAGGTCTCGAAGAGCTGGGCGAGGGGCTTGGCCGAGACCTTCTCGGCGTAGCGGACGAAGTCCCCGACCTTGGCGTTGCCGTAGGCGCGCTCGGTCGGCCAGCCCTTGAGGATCTGGAAGAACTTCTCGTCGCCGATCTCGTTGCGCAACGCCTGGAGGGCGATCGCCCCACGGTCGTAGACCGCCCCGTGGAACTGGTTCTCCGCCCCCGGGTCACCCGGCTTGACCTGCCAGAACGGGTCCTCGGCCGGCCGCGACGCGTACGTCCAGTCCGCGAGCTCCTGGGCCGTGCCCTCGCCCTCCTTCTCCGACCACAGCCACTGGCTGTAGCGGGCGAAGCCCTCGTTGACCCAGATGTCCTTCCAGCCGTCGACGGACACGCTGTCGCCGTACCACTGGTGGGCCAGCTCGTGCACGACCACCGAGACGTTCGCGCCGTTCGCGAACTGGCGGGGGCTGTAGAACGGCCGGGTCTGGGTCTCCAGCGCGAATCCGCTGGGCACGTTCGGCACGTAGCCGCCCAGCGCGTTGAAGGGGTACGGGCCGAAGACCCCCTCCAGCCACTCGGCGACCTCCCCGGTCCGCTCCACGCTCGCGCGCGCCGCGCCCGCGTTGTCGCCGAGGTCCTTGCTGTACGCGTTGAGGATCGGCAGCCCGCTCGCCGTCTTGTCGGTGGTGATGTCGAACTTGCCGACGGCGAGGGTGGCCAGGTAGGTGGCCTGAGGCTTGTTCGAGCGCCAGTTGTACCGGGTCCAGCCGAGCCGCGAACTCTGCGACTGGAGGACGCCGTTGCTGATGGCCTGGGTGCCGTCGGGCACGTTCACCGAGATGTCGAAGGTGGCCTTGTCGAGCGGGTGGTCGTTGCTCGGGAACCACCAGGCGGCCGAGTCGGGCTCCTGGGCGGCGATGCCGCCGTCCGGGGTGCGCTGCCAGGCCGACCAGCCGTCGACCTTGAACTCCGAGGGCTTGCCGGCGTACTTCACGACCACGCTCGACGCGCGCCCGCGCTGGAGCGGGGTGGCCGGGGTGACCTCCAGCTCCTGGGTGCCGGACCGGGCGAACTTCGCCTTGACGCCGTTGACCCGGATCTCGCTGACGGCCAGGCCGAAGTCGAGGTTGAAGCGGGACAGGTCCTGCGTCGCGGTGGTGAGGAGGGTGGCGGTGCCCTCCAGCAGGTCGGTCGTCGGCTGGTACTGCAGGCGCAGGTCGTAGTGGGAGACGTCGTAGCCGCCGTTGCCGCTGGCCGGGTAATAAGGGTCGCCGATACCCGGGGCGCCGGGAACGGAACTCGCCGCAGACGCCGGGATCACCAGCAGGAGGGAAGCGGCGAGCACGCTCGGGGCGATGACTTTGCGGTGCACCTTGGACTCCAAGTGGTAGGGGAGTGGCTTCCGTTCGACCGTATTCACGCGCGGGACCCCGCGTCATGTCCATGGCCCCTGCTGTCACATGATCGCCATGCGTCTGAAAAACGCCCGTCCCGAGCCGGGCCGTAGCCGGAAGGCGCCTCCCCACTACCGGGGCCGCCCTTCACCGCATACCAAACAGTCGTTAGCCTGCCCGCATGACTCTTCCGAAGCACGCCGCCCGCCACTGCTGGCACGGAGCGATCAACCCGCTGCACGCCACCGTCTACTTCTCGCCCGACCTCGACAAGGAATTCACCGCCCTCGGGATCACCGATCCCCGCGCCGTCAACCTCGCCTCCCGGTCCGCAGCCATGGGCGCCGTCGGCGCCGGCGCGGTCACCTCCACCTTCTACAACTACCGCCACGACCTGGTCGCCCAGCACCTGCCCGCCGTCTGGGACACCGCAGACCCCCAGCAGGTCCTCGACGCCCGGATGCGGGCGGTCGACACCACACTGCGCCGGCTCCTCGGCGCCGAGACCATCGGGTCTCCCGAGGTCGCCGAGGCCGCCGAGCTGGCGATGCGCGCCACCGAGGCCTGCACCCGGCACGCCCGCACCCTCTACTCCGCCCACGCGGACCTCCCCGTACCCGAAGAGCCGCACCTCAAGCTGTGGCACGCCACGACCCTCCTGCGCGAGCACCGCGGGGACGGCCACCTCGCCGCCCTGCTCGTCGTCGGCCTGGACCCGGTCGAGGCCCTGATCAGCCACACGGCCACCGGTCACGGCATGACCCCGAAATACCTCAAGGCCATCCGCGGCTGGGAGCAGTCCGACCTCGACGCCGCCACCGGGCGACTGCGCGACCGCGGCGTCCTGAACGCCGCGGGCGAACTCACCGCCGAGGGCGCGGCGCTGCGCGAGGCGCTGGAGGAGGAGACCGACCGCCTGGACGCGGCCCCGTACGAGCACCTCGGCGAAGCCGGACTCGCCCGGATCGCCGAGATCGGCGGCGGCCTCACGGTGAAGGCGGTCACGGCCGGAGCCTTCCCCGGGGACCTGCTGGGCAAGGCCTGAGACCCCGGACGGACAGGCTCCCGCCGTCCGCCGCCGCCACCTGCCACAATTGGCAGCCTTCCGACGCAGCACGCAGTTCGCACCACGCGGCGTCACGTATACGTACGAAGGCAGGCGGGACCGCAGTGACGATGTCCATCGAAGGCAGGATCGCCGAGGAGCTCGGCGTACGGGAGCGGCAGGTCAAGTCCGCCGTCGAGCTGCTCGACGGCGGCTCCACCGTGCCGTTCATCGCGCGCTACCGCAAGGAAGCGACCGAGATGCTCGACGACGCCCAGCTGCGCACCCTGGAGGAGCGGCTGCGCTATCTGCGCGAGCTGGAGGACCGGCGCTCGGCGATCCTCGACTCCCTCCGGGAGCAGGGCAAGCTCGACGCCGAGCTGGAGGCCCGGATCGTCGCGGCCGACACCAAGGCCCGGCTGGAGGACATCTACCTCCCCTTCAAGCCCAAGCGCCGCACCAAGGCGCAGATCGCCCGCGAGGCGGGCCTGGAGCCGCTCGCCGACGTCCTGCTCGCCGACCCGTCGGTGGAACCGGCCTCCCGGGCGGCCGGGTTCGTCGACGCCGGCAAGGGCGTGGCCGACCCGGCCGCCGCCCTGGAGGGCGCCCGCGCCATCCTCACCGAGAAGTTCGGCGAGGACGCCGACCTCATCGGTGAACTGCGCGAGCGCATGTGGGGCCGCGGCCGGCTCGCCGCCAAGGTCCGCGACGGCAAGGAGGAGGCGGGCGCCAAGTTCGCCGACTACTTCGACTTCACCGAGCCCTTCACCGCGCTGCCCTCGCACCGCGTCCTCGCCATGCTCCGCGGCGAGAAGGAGGACGTCCTCGACCTCACCCTGGAGCCGGAGGAGCCGAGCGAGGTCCCCGGGCCCTCCACCTACGAGGGGATGGTCGCGCGCCGCTTCGGCATCAACGACCGCGGGCGCCCCGGCGACAAGTGGCTCGCGGACACCGTCCGCTGGGCCTGGCGCACGAAGATCCAGGTGCACCTCGGCATCGACCTGCGGATGCGGCTGCGCGCAGCCGCCGAGGACGAGGCCGTACGGGTCTTCGCGTCCAACCTGCGCGACCTGCTGCTCGCCGCCCCCGCCGGGACCCGCGCGACGCTCGGCCTGGACCCCGGTTTCCGCACCGGTGTGAAGGTCGCCGTCGTGGACGCCACCGGCAAGGTCGTCGCCACCGACGTGATCTACCCGCACGTACCGGCCAACAAATGGGACGAGGCCCTCGCCAAGCTGGCCCGCCTGGCCAAGGAGCACGCGGTCGAGCTCGTCGCCATCGGCAACGGCACCGCCTCCCGCGAGACCGACAAGCTCGCCGGGGACCTCATCACCCGCCACCCCGAACTGAACCTGACCAAGGTGATGGTCTCGGAGGCCGGCGCCTCCGTGTACTCGGCGTCCGCCTTCGCCTCGCAGGAACTCCCGGACATGGACGTGACGTTGCGCGGCGCGGTCTCGATCGCGCGACGCCTCCAGGACCCGCTCGCCGAACTGGTCAAGATCGACCCGAAGTCGATCGGCGTCGGCCAGTACCAGCACGACCTGTCCGAGGTGAAGCTCTCGCGTTCGCTCGACGCGGTCGTCGAGGACTGTGTGAACGGCGTCGGCGTGGACGTCAACACCGCCTCCGCGCCGCTGCTTTCGCGGGTGTCGGGGATCAGCGGCGGCCTCGCCGAGAACATCGTCGCGCACCGCGACGCCAACGGCCCCTTCCGTAACCGCAAGGGTCTCAAGGGAGTGGCCAGGCTCGGTCCGAAGGCGTACGAGCAGTGCGCGGGCTTCCTGCGCATCCGCGGCGGGGACGACCCGCTGGACAGCTCCAGCGTGCACCCCGAGGCGTACCCGGTGGTCCGTGCCATGGGCAAGACGGCGGGCAGCGAGGTGGCGGCCCTGATCGGCAACACCGGTGTGCTGCGCTCGCTGCGGCCGGAGCAGTTCGTCACCGAGGCCTTCGGTCTGCCGACGGTCGGCGACATCCTGCGGGAACTGGAGAAGCCGGGTCGCGACCCGCGTCCCGCGTTCAAGACGGCCACCTTCAAGGAGGGGGTCGAGAAGATCGGCGACCTGGCCCCCGGGATGATCCTGGAGGGCGTGGTCACGAACGTGGCGGCCTTCGGCGCCTTCATCGACATCGGCGTCCACCAGGACGGGCTGGCGCACGTCTCGGCGCTGTCGAAGAACTTCGTCAAGGACCCGCGGGACGTGGTCAAGCCGGGCGACATCGTCCGCGTGAAGGTCATGGACGTGGACATCCCGCGCAAGCGGATCTCCCTGACGCTGCGGCTGGAGGACGAGGCCGAGCGCGGGGGCGCCGGGGCGCCCGGGCAGCGCGAGGAGCGGGGCGGCGAGCGCGGTGAGCGCGGTGAGCGGCGCGGCGGCGGCCGGCCGCCTCAGCAGCGCGGCGCTGCGGGCGGGCAGGGCGGGCAGGGCGGGCAGGGCGGACAGGGCGGACAGGGCGGCTCCCGTGACGGTGGCAGGGGCCAGCGCCAGGGTGGTCAGGGCGGCCAGCGCCAGGGCAGCCAGCGCGGTGGTGCGGCGGCCCCCGCCAACAGCGCGATGGCCGACGCCCTGCGCCGTGCCGGGCTCAGCGGTCCCGACGGTCAGTCAGGCCGCAAGCGCTAGCACGTCGTGGCAGGGCGTGACGGGTTGGCCGAATAGGCACCTTACATGGGGACATACCTTGCCAACTCCCTTGCAAGATCTGTAGGCATGGTGGAACGCCCGTTCGTCCTTCGGCGAACGGGCGTCCGTGTTTCCCCTCAGGACCGCACTCCCGAGGTCGCTTTGAAGGCTAAGGACGTCATGCCCCTGCCCACGCACACCTATCGACGCTGCCCGAGAAAGGCTCCGAAGAGGGAACACATGCGCCACCCGCAACCCAGTCTGCGCAAACGGTGCGAGGCGATTCTCGGTCGTCTTGAGCTGGCGCATCCGTTCTCGCTCGACGGACTGTGCGACCGGATAGCCGAGCAGCGAGGCCGCCCCATCCGGCTCCACCCGTTGCCGAAGGAGGCCGCCGAGTCCGGGGTGTGCGGACTGTGGGTCGGGACCGCCAGCATCGACTTCGTCTTCTACGAGGCCCAGACCACCCCGCTGCACCAGGAGCACATCGTGCTCCACGAGATCGGCCACATCCTCTTCGGGCACCATTCGCTGGACGCGGAGGAGCCCGACGGGAGCGACGGACAGGTCCCCACCGTCCTCGGGCGCACCAACTACACCACCCGCCAGGAGCAGGAGGCGGAGATGCTCGCCAGCATGATCCGCATCCGCACGGCGACCACCGGCCCGCACCCCGCCCACGGCACCGAAGCCCCGGACACCCTCGCCCGGCTGGAATCCGCGATGGGCTACGAGTGGCGGGGACGGGGGCACGGCCGCCATGGCTTCTGACCTCACCGCCTTCGGTGACGCCCTCGCCGTCCCCAGCGTCGTCTGCCTCTGGATCGCCGTCCTGCTCCGGGCCCCCGGAGCCCTGCGCTCCCGGCACCAGCGCGGCCTGTGGCTCGCCGTCGCGACGGCCGCCGCCGCGATGACCCTGAACCTGCCCGACGTCGTCGCCTACGCCATGGGCCGCGACCCCGGCTACGCGCACACCATCGGGCTGGTCCGCAACCTCATCGGCGTCCTCTCGGCGGGCGCGGTGCTCTACTTCGTGGCCGCCGCGACCCGCGGCCGCCGCCTCCAGATGGCTTCCGGCATCGGCACGGTGGTCTGGCTGGCGGTCCTCGTCGTACTCGACGCGGCGGCCCCGGAGCACGGCACGCACACGATCCCGCCGGCCGGCGATCCGGTGCCCTCCCTCGCGTACTGGCTGGTGCTGATCTCCGCGCACCTGCTCGCCAACACCATCTGCGTGTCCGTCTGCTGGCGCTACGGCTGCCGCACCGAGAGCCGGGGACTGGCCGCCGGACTGCGATTGTTCGGCCTCGGCACCGCGCTCGCCGGAGTGTTCTGGTTCGTGTACCTGCTCAAGGCGCTCTTCGGCGCCACCTGGGCGATGCCCGCCAACCCGCTGCTGATGAACGCCCACGGGTTCCTGCGCGCCGCCGCGATCCTGGTCCCGACGCTCTTCACCGTCCGGGGCACCGCCACCGACATCGCCACCGCCTGGCGGCTCTGGCCGCTGTGGCGCGACCTGGTCCACGCCGTCCCGCACGTGGCCCTCAACAAGCCGCGCGCCGGCCGGGTGCTGGAACTGCTGTGGCCGCCGGTCCCGCGCAACCTGCTCGTCTACCGCAAGGTCATCGAGACCCGCGACGCCATCTTGATCCTGGGGGAGTACGTGGCCCCGGGCCTGCCGGAGCTGGCGCGCAGCCACGTCGCGGGCAGCGGGGTTCCCGAACCGCGGCGCTCCGCGGCCGCGCTGGCCTGCGTGCTGAAGGAGGCGCGAACGGCGAAGCTGGCCGGGATCTCGCAACAGGGCGGCGAGGTCAGCGCGTTGGAACTGCCCGACGCCATCACGTCCTCGGACGGGGACGACCGCCTGGAGAGCGAGGCCCGCTTCCTCGTGGACGTCGCCCAGGCCTACGCCTCGCCGGCCGTCACCGCCTTCACCCCGTGAGCAGGATCCACCGCACCGCGTGCTCGACCGCCAGGAAGTGAACGTCTCTTGACCACCGTACTGATCACAGGAGCCAGCGCCGGGCTCGGCGCCGCCTTCGCCCGGGGCTTCGCCGCCAAGGGCTGCGACCTCGTCCTCGTCGCCCGCGACAAGGCCCGCCTCGAAACCGTCGCCGGAGAGCTCGGCCGGGAATTCGGCGCCGTCTGCGAGGTGTTGCCCGCCGACCTCCTCGACCCCGACAGCCTCGGGATCGTCGTCGAGCGGCTCGCCGACCGGGCCAGGCCCGTCGACATCCTGGTCAACAACGCCGGCTTCGGCCTGCCCGCGCCGTTCCCGTACAGCCCCGTCGAGGACGAGGAGCGGATGCTCGACCTGCTGGTCAAGGTCCCGCTCCGGCTCACCCACGCCGTCCTCCCGGGCCTGCGCGAGCGCCGCCGGGGCGCCGTGCTCAACGTCTCCTCGGTCGCGGGCCTCCTGCCGACCGGGACCTACGGGGCCGCGAAGGCCTGGGTCACGGCCTTCAGCGAGTCGCTGCGCGTCGACATGGAGCCGTACGGGGTGCGCGTGCTGGCGGTGGTACCCGGTTTCACCCGCACCGAGTTCCAGGAGCGCGCCGGGATGGACGTCAGCGCGCTGAGCGACGCGGTGTGGCTGGAGCCGGCCGACGTGGTGGCCCGGGCCCTGAAGGACCTGGCGAGGCGCCGCCCGGTGAGCATCACCGGCCGGCGCTACCAGGCGTACGCGCTCGCCGCCCGCCATCTCCCGCGCACCTTCGTGGCCCGCACGATGGCCCGCACCCGCCGTCCCCCGGCGGACGCGCGCTAGCGGAGCGGGACCGGGGCGGGGACCGGCGCGTGGACCGGCGCGTGGACCGGTGGTGCCCCGTGCCGCCGGGCGCCGTCAGGGGCCTTCGACGCGCTCCAGCGCCTCCCGCGCGGTCCGGCACAGCTCCTCGTCCCGGAGGATGTCCGCGCCGTAGCGGCGCTCCGAGGCGATCACCGCGTGGAGCGCGGGCAGGGCCGCGGCCGCCGGCCGGCCGATCGCGCCCAGGGCCCGCACCGTCCGCAGGACCAGCGGGGGGACGAGGTGCTCGTTCAGCGGTCGCAGTTCGGGCAGCAGGGCCGCCAGGGCGGGGGCCGCCTCGCCGGTGATGCCCCACCACGCCTCGGCCGCGCCGACCCTGGTCCACTCGCCGGGGCAGCCGAGCAGGGCGTGGACGGCGTCGGCGTACGGCGCGGCCAGGGGCCCCAGATCGGCGAGGTAGCGCAGCACTGGGCGCCCCGGTCCCGCCTGGGCCGCCGCTTCGCAGAGCCGCAGCGCCAGCTCGGGATCGCCGGTGACCCGCCAGTGCGCCCAGGCCGCGGTCTGGGCGCCCTGCCACGGCTTCGGCGGGCGACCGGTGTGCTGGTCGGGACCCCACGGGCCCGTACCGCCCCGGGCCAGCCCGGCGAGTACGTCCCCGGCGGCCGACGCGGCCGGCCCGATCCGTCCCAGCGCCTCGGCCGCCGGCCGGGCGAGCGCGGTCTCCAGCAGCCCGGACAGCTCGGGTACCGCCGGAGCCGCGGCCGGACCCCACCGGGTGAGGATCTCCAGGACCTCGGGGACCCCGCGGGCCCCGGGGTCCGCGGCGAGCCGCTCCCGGAAGCCCGGGAGCAAGGCCGGCGCCCACCGCTCGGGTGGTGACCCGACCGGCGTGCGGAAGTGTCCGAAGCGCTCCCGGTACCAGGCGGTCGCCCGGTCGTCCCCCATGCCGGCCAGCGCCAGGACCGCGTGGTTGCCGGACGTGGTGGGGGCCCGGAGTCCGAACCCCTCGACGAAGCGGACGAGCCGGTCCGCGTACGGTGCCGCGGCGTTCCCGCCCCGGGCGAAGACCGCCGCCGCCTCGTCGGCGACCTCGGCATCGTCCTCCAGCCCCGCGGCGACCGTCTCCCACAGGCGGGCCGACGGGATCCGCCCGTGGCGCAGCTGCCTGCCCGCCGCAGCCACCGCCTCCCGTCGCAGGCGCGGGTCCCGGTGCCGGGCGAGGCCGTCCACCATGGCCCGGGCCTCCTGCGGCTGAGCCGTGAGCAGCTCCGCGAAGCGCCCGATCGGCCCGTAGCCGGCGGGCCACCACGGCACCTCCGAAAGGGCGCCGTTCCCGATCTCGGCGAAGGCCTCGGCCACGCGGCGGCCCGTCCCGCGCGCGTCACCGGGAGCAGCCGTCTGGAGCACGGCCCGTGCGGCCGCCAGCCGGACCTGGACGTGCCGGTGGTCCAGCCAGGGACGCGCCCACCGCGCGGTTCCCGCCTCCGGGGCGCCGGATCCCGACAGGGCTCCCACCGCGAGCAGTTGGGCCACCAGCGCGGTGGGGTCGCGCTCCTCGGCCGCCTGCCGCCGGAGCGCGTCCAGGGTCGCCGGATCGTTCCGCCGGAGCTCGCGCAGCGCCCAGGCCGCCCGGGTCCGTACCTCCGCCGACCGGTCCGAGACCAGCGGGACCACGTGGTGCCCGCTGGTCGTGAAGGCGAGGAAGGCGGGGCGGTGCACGCCGACGGAACGGTCACAGACGAGCCAGGCGCGCCGGGCCAGGTACGCGAGGACCAGGATCCGCCGGCGCTCGTCGAGCCTCGGAAGCAGCTCGAACAGGCGGGACGTCACCCGCGGGAAGAGCGGCTCGTCGCGCTGCCACCCGATCAGCGCCTCCAGCTTCGCCCAGGAGGTGCGCCGTCGTCCCGGCGTCACCAGTCCGCGCAGCAGACCCGGGACCCTCTCCCGCCCCTCCGGCACGCCTTCGAGCACGTGCCAGGGCACCTCGGCCCCCCGTCCGTCCATGAACGGGAGTCTAGGCGGGCGTTCGGCCGGGGATCCGGGCGGGCGTTCGGGCGGCCGTTCGGGCGGGCCCGAGGGCGGCCGCGGCGCGGGCGGCCGCCCGGGCTCAGAGCTCGGTGACCTTGCCGTCCGCGACTTCCAGGCGGCGGGTCACCTGGACCGCGTCGAGCATCCGGCGGTCGTGCGTGACGAGGAGCAGGGTGCCCTCGTAGGCCTCCAGGGCGGACTCCAGCTGCTCGATCGCCGGCAGGTCCAGGTGGTTCGTCGGCTCGTCCAGGACCAGCAGGTTCACCCCGCGGCCCTGCAGCAGCGCCAGGGCCGCGCGGGTGCGCTCGCCCGGGGAGAGGGTGGCCGCCGGGCGGGTCACATGGGCCGCCTTGAGGCCGAACTTCGCCAGCAGGGTGCGCACTTCGGCCGGTTCCGTGTCGGGAACCGCCGCGCAGAAGGCCTCCAGCAGCGGCTCATCGCCGAGGAACAGCCCACGGGCCTGGTCGACTTCGCCGACCAGGACGCCCGAGCCGAGGGTGGCGGCGCCGGAGTCCGGGGCCAGGCGGCCGAGGAGCACCGCCAACAGGGTCGACTTTCCGGCCCCGTTGGCGCCGGTGATCGCGACCCGGTCCGCCCAGTCGATCTGCAGGCTGGCCGGGCCGAAGACGAAGTCCCCGCGCTGGACGGCCGCTTCGCGCAGGGTGGCGACCACCGAGCCGGAGCGCGGCGCCGCCGCGATCTCCATGCGCAGCTCCCACTCCTTGCGCGGCTCGTCGACCACTTCGAGCCGCTCGATCGCGCGCTGCGTCTGGCGGGCCTTGGAGGCCTGCTTCTCGCTCGCCTCGCTGCGGAACTTCTTGCCGATCTTGTCGTTGTCGGTGGCCTTGCGGCGGGCGTTCTTGACGCCCTTGTCCATCCAGCCGCGCTGCATCGCGGCCCGGCCCTCCAGCGCGGACCGCTTGTCGGAGTACTCGTCGTACTCCTCGCGGGCGTGGTCGCGGGCCCGCTCGCGCTCCTCCAGATAGGCGTCGTAGCCGCCGCCGTAGAGGTTGATCTGCTGCTGGGCCAGGTCCAGTTCGAGCACCTTGGTGACGGTGCGGGTCAGGAACTCGCGGTCGTGGCTGATGACCACCGTGCCGGCGCGCAGCCCCTTCACGAACTGCTCGAGGCGCTCCAGACCGTCGAGGTCGAGGTCGTTGGTCGGCTCGTCGAGCAGGAAGACGTCGTAGCGGGACAGCAGGAGCGAGGCGAGTCCGGCGCGGGCCGCCTGTCCGCCGGACAGCGCGGTCATCGGCAGGTCGAGGCCGACGGACAGCCCGAGGTCGTCCGCGACCTCCTGGGCCCGCTCGTCGAGGTCGGCGCCGCCGAGGTTCAGCCACCGGTCGAGGGCGTCCGCGTACGCGTCGTCCGCGCCCGCAGTGCCGTCCACGAGGCCCTGCGTCGCCGCGTCGAGCTCGGCCTGCGCGGCGGCCACGCCGGTGCGCCGGGCCAGGAACGCGCGGATCGACTCGCCGGGGCGCCGCTCGGGCTCCTGGGGGAGGTGCCCGACGGCGGCGCCGGGCGGGGACAGGCGCACCTCGCCGGTCTCGGGGGCGTCCAGCCCGGCGAGCATCCGCAGCAGGGTGGACTTCCCGGCGCCGTTGACGCCGACGAGGCCGATCACGTCGCCGGGTGCGACGACGAGGCCGAGATCGGCGAAGAGCGTGCGCTCACCGTGCGCGGCGGTGAGGTTCTTGGCGACGAGGGTTGCAGTCATGATGCCCCGATCCTATCCGCGCCCCGCCCCCGCGGGTTCCGGGGCCGGCGCGCAGCGGCCACCGGCCCGCGCGGTCAGGCACCGCCGAGGCGAAGGGCCGCCCACAGGGCCGTCACCGCGGCGCCGAGGGCCGGGACCGTGGTCAGCAGGCCGAGCCGGGTGAAGCCCCCGAGCGTGACGCCCGCGTACCCGTCCGCGTGCAGGATCCGCCGCCACAGCAGCGTGGCCAGGGACCCCGCGTAGGTCAGGTTCGGACCGATGTTCACCCCGATCAGCACGGCCAGGACGGGCCCCGCGCCGCCCGCGGACACCACCGGGAGCAGCGCGAGCACCGCGGGCAGGTTGTTGATCAGGTTGGCCAGTACGGCGGCGACGGCTGCCGCCGCGAGCAGCGCCGGCAGCGAGTCCCCGGCCGGCGTCACCCGCTCCAGCCCGTCCCCGAGCCCGTGGTCCACGACCGCCCGGACCACCACCCCCAGGGCCAGGACGAACAGGCAGAAGGCCGGCGCCGCCGAGGTGAGGATCCGCACCGGCGTGGTCTCCCGGCGCCGCAGCGCCCGTACGGCCAGGACGAGCGTGCCCGCGAGCGCCGCCCAGGCCGGGCTCGCTCCCGCGAAGGAGGCGAGCGCGAAGCCGGCCAGGGTCAGCGCGAGCACGCCCGCCGCGAACCGGGGCAGCGGCGCCGCCTCCCCGGCCTCGGGCGAGTGCGCGGGCGCGGCGGCCAGCTCGGTCCGGAAGAAACGGCGGAACACCGCGTACTCCACCGCGACCGCCGCCACCCACGGCAGCGCCATCAGCGTCGCGAACCGGGTGAAGGTCAGACCGCTCGCGGCGAAGGCGAGCAGGTTGGTGAGGTTGGAGACGGGCAGCAGGAGCGAGGCCGAATTCGCGAGGTGCGCGGTGGCGTAGACGTGCGGCCGCGGCCCGGCCCCCAGCCGGGCGGCCGTCGCCAGCACCACCGGGGTCAGCAGCACCACCGTCGCGTCGAGGCTCAGCACGGCGGTGACCACCGAGGCCACGCAGAACACCCCGCCGAGCAGCGCCCCGGGCCCGCGCCCCGCGGCGCGCCGGGCCACCGCGGCCCCGGCCGCCCGGAACAGGCCCTCGTCCGCGCAGAGCCGGGCGAGCGCCAGGATCACGGCGAGGAATCCGACCACCGGCAGCAGCTCGCGCAGCTGCGCCCACGCGTCGGCCGCCGGTACGACGCCGAGCGCGACGAGCAGACCGGCCGCGGGCACGGCGGCGGCCGCCTCCGGCAGACCACGCGGGCGGACGACGGCGAAGGCCAGCACCCCGAGCAGCAGGGCGGCGGCCAGGCACGTGGCGGCGAGGCCGTTCAGGGCAGGCTCCGGGGCGGGGAAACAGCGGGTGTCGGGCCCCGGGAGCCCGGGGCCCCGACATGATCGCACCGCGGCCGGGGCGCGGCCGCGCCGGGGCAGGCGGTGGCCGGATAGGTGGGAAGCCCGTCATTGCGGCCATGGCGCCGGGTGTCACACGATGACGTCATGCCACTGCGCAACGTGCTCGTCCTCCTCTACGACGGAGTCCAGAGCCTCGACGTCACGGGGCCGCTGGAGGTGTTCTGCGGCGCCGACCGCCACCCGGGCCCGGCCCGGTACGCGATCCGGACCGTCTCGCCCGGCGGTACGCCGATCCGCACGAGCAGCGGGCTCTCCCTGACCCCGGACGGGGACCTCGAGAGCGAGCGGCCGGGCGCCGGCACCACCCTGCTCGTGCCCGGCGGCCGCTTCTCGGGGGACTTCGACCCCGGGCTCACCGGCTGGCTGCGCGCGTACGGGGGCGGCGCGCAGCGTCTGGTGTCCGTGTGCACCGGGGGACTGCTCCTCGCCGAGGCCGGTCTGCTGGACGGGCGGCGCGCGACGACCCACTGGTACGTGTGCGAGCAGATGGCCCGGGACTATCCGGCCGTCACCGTCGAACCGGATCCGATCTACGTCCGGGACGGGCCGGTGGCCACCTCGGCCGGGGTCACCGCGGGGATCGACCTCGCGCTGGCGCTGGTGGAGGAGGACCACGGGCGGGAGCTCGCCCTGTCGATCGCCCGGCACCTGGTGGTCTTCCTGCGCAGGCCCGGCAACCAGGCACAGTTCAGCGCGCAGCTCGCGGCGCAGACGGCGCGGCGGGAGCCGCTGCGGGACGTGCAGCACTGGATCACCGAGCATCCGGCGGAGGACCTCGGCGTGCAGGCGCTGGCGGCGCGGGCCGCGCTGTCGCCGAGGCACTTCGCGCGCGCCTTCCAGGCGGAGACCGGGGTGACGCCGGGGCGTTACGTGGAGCGGGTGCGGGTGGAGCACGCGCGGCGGCTGCTGGAGGAGGGCGTCGAGGGCGTCGCCCAGATCTCGCGGGCGTGCGGCTACGGAAACCCGGAGGCCCTGCGCCGGGCCTTCGTCAGAACACTGGGCCAGTCGCCGGCCGAGTACCGCCGGAGGTTCGGCGTGCCCCGCTAGTGCCGCGCTGGTGCCGCGTCGGGACCGGCCGCTCGTCCGGTGTGCTCGGAGTGCTCGGTGTGCTCCGTGTGCCGCGTTTCCGGCTTGCCGTCCGCCGCTCCGGGGAACCCCTGTCCGTCCCCTTGTCCTTCTCTCCGTCCCACGACGCACCCCGGGCCACCGCCCGGGGTCCGGGGGCCGGGTCCACGGCCCGGTCCCTCCCGACCACGCTCCGGAGGAGCCATGCAGATCGCCGTACTGCTCTACGACGGATTCACCGCCCTCGACGCCATCGGGCCCTTCGACACCCTCGGCCGGCTCCAGGGGGCCGAGATCGTCTTCGTCTCCGAACGGCCGGGGCCCGTGCGGACCGACAACGGCTCGCTCGCGCTCGTCGCGGACAAGGGGCTCGACGAGGTGACGCGGCCGGACGTCGTCATCGTGCCCGGGGGCCCGGCCTCCGACGCGCAGATGAAGAACCCCGTCGTCCTCGACTGGCTGCGGACCGTCGACGCCACCACCACCTGGACCACCTCGGTCTGCACCGGCTCCACGCTGCTCGCCGCCGCCGGCCTGCTCGAAGGGCGCCGGGCCACCAGCCACTGGCTGTACCTGGACCGGCTGCCCCCGTTCGGAGCGGAGCCCACCGGGGAGCGGGTCGTCTTCGACGGGAAGTACGTGACCGCCGCCGGGGTGTCCTCGGGGATCGACATGGGGCTCGCGCTGCTCGGCCGCATCGCCGGGGACGAGTACGCGCAGACCGTGCAGCTGATGACCGAGTACGATCCGCAGCCGCCCTACGACGCGGGCTCTCCGGAGAAGGCGCCGGCCGAAATCGTCGCGCGGCTGCGCGAGTTCACCCCCCGGGCGGAGTCCAGGTGAAGGAGGGCGGGCGCCGCTCCAGGAACGCGGCGACACCCTCCGCGATGTCGCCGCTCCCGGCGGCCTGAGCCGCCCAGTACGCGTCCCGGTCCGTGCGGCCGTCCGCGAACTCCTTCGCCGAAGCCTGGGTGAGCTGCGAGCGGGTGACCAGGATCCGGGTGAACTCCGCGACCCGCTTGGCCAGTTCACCGGGCGCCAGCAGCTCGTCCAGGAGGCCCGTGCGCAACGCCCGGTCGGCGTCTATCAACTCGGCCGAGAAGAGCAGGTACTTGGCGGCCGAAGGGCCCACCAGTGCGGCGAGCCGCCGGGTGGACGAGGCCGGGTACACGATGCCCAGCTTCGCCGGCGTCACGCCGAAGGAGGCGCCTTCCTCCGCGAAGCGCAGGTCGCAGGCGGCCGCCAGCTGGCTGCCGCCGCCCACGCAGAAGCCGCGGATCGCCGCGAGCGTGGGTTTGGGGAAGGCGGCCAGGGCCTCCTCCGCCGCGACGGCCAGGGCCTGCGGGTCGTCGTCCCCGGCGAGGGAGGAGATGTCCGCCCCCGCGCAGAAGGTTTCGCCGGCCCCGGTCAGGACCAGCACCCGTACGGCGGGGTCGGCCGCGAGTTCCGCCAGCAGCCCCGGCAGCCCCCGCCACATCGCCGCCGTCATGGCGTTGCGCTTGGCGGGATGGGAGATCACGACGGTGGCGACGCCGTCGGCGACCGAGGAGAGGAGGGCTGCGCCCGGGGCTGCGTCCATGCGCCGGATGCTATCCCGGACCGGCAAACCTATGATCAAGAGATCCAGAGGAGCAGGGGAGTCCGTCGGGGGGTGCGAAAGGTGGCGCGTTGATGGGCGCAGACCGTACCGGGCCCGCGGACCGCACAGGTCCCCAGGGTCAGGGCGAGAAGAAGAAGGTCAGCCGCGGCTTCGGGGTGATGGCCCTGCTCGGAGTGCTGCTGGTGCTCGCCGGGCTCCTGGGCCTCGTCTACACCGCCTTCGCCACCCTGACCACGATGTTCCTCTTCGGCTGGCTCCTGCTGGCCGGCGGGGTGGTGGGCCTGCTGCAGGCCTTCCAGTCCCGCAAGAGCAATTACTTCTGGCTCGCCGTCATCGTCGCCGCGATCAACATCGCGGCCGGTTTCGTGATCCTGCGCCGCCCGGAGGCGAGCGCCGAGGCGCTCACCATGTTCGCCGCGCTGCTGTTCCTCACCGGCGGGGTGTTCCGGCTGGTGGGCGGCCTCGTGGTGCGCGGTACGCATTTCGGGCTGACCTTGGTGCAGGGCGCCTTCGGCATCCTGCTGGGCCTGCTGATCCTCTCCAACTGGCCCGGCAACAGTCTGTACGTGATCGGAACCTTCTTCTCCCTCGCCCTGCTGTTCGACGGTCTGAGCCTGATCGCGGTGGGCCTGGGCGCGCGCCGCATCCTGGGTCTGGTCAGGGACGACGGGGAGCCGGTGGCTGCGGGCTCGGCGACGGGGGAGAGGGGCACGATGCGCCAGACGGCCGAGAAGCACCGGCCGGAAGATCAGGAACCGACCAACAACTGACTCCGTCATACGCCAACGGTCAAAAGGTGTCCGATTGACGCTGACTTCTGGTCAGCGGTCCGGTCCGCACCGGTCCGGTCCCCACTCTGGACGCGTGGAGACGATCGAGCGCGAAGACGGGGGCCGGAAGATGGATGTCAGCGGGAGCGTCCCGCCAGTCATGGGGGGCGAGCCGGAGGGCGCGGCAGCTCCCCTCGCTTACGAGGGAGTGTGGAGATTCACGGCTCCCGCAGTAGAAGAATCCGTTCCGCAGGCACGTCGTGCGGTCCGTGACCTGCTCGGCCGCCAGGGGGTGCCGGCCGACCGGGACCTGGTCTACTCCCTGCTGCTGATCGTCTCCGAACTGGTGACGAACTCGGTCCGGCACGCGGCCCTGCTCTCCCCGGAGGTCGCGGTGGAGGTCGCCATCGGCCGGGAGTGGGTGCGGGTGGCCGTCGAGGACAACCACCCCTACCGGCCCAAGGCTCTGGAGGCCGATTTCGGCCAGACCGGCGGCCGGGGCCTGCTCCTCGTCCGGGAGGTCACGCGGGAGGCCGGCGGGGTCTGCGACGTCGAGCACACCTCGACGGGCGGCAAGGTGATCTGGGCGGCCCTGCCGCTCGTCGCACCCGCCGCCTGCGCCCCGCCGGTTCCGGCGGTCTGAACCCCGTACGCCCGCTCCCGCTCCCCGCGGGTACGGGGTCCGGATCGACGGGGCACGGGGTACGCGGGGCCGGGCTACCAGCCCGCCGCGTCGCCCGTCAGCTCGCGGATCGCGGGCCGGGCCGCGTCCAGCACCGTCATGAACCACGCCGAGAACGGATCCTCCGCGTGCCGCTCGGCCAGCTCCCCGGCGGTCACGAAGGCGGTGTCCCCGATCTCCTCCGGATCCGGCCGCGGCGTCGACTGCGCGAGTCCCACGAACAGGTGGTTGAACTCCTGCTCGACCAGCCCCGACGCGGGGTCCGGGTGGTTGTAGCGCACCGTCCCCGCCTCGGCGAGCAGCGAGGGCGAGAGCCCCAGCTCCTCGTGGGTCCGCCGGGCGGCGGCCGCGAACGGCGACTCTCCGGGGTAGGGGTGACCGCAACACGTGTTCGACCAGACTCCGGGGGAGTGGTACTTCCCGAGGGCGCGCCGCTGGAGCAGCAGCCGGCCCTTCTCGTCGAAGAGGAACACGGAGAACGCGCGGTGCAGCTGACCGGGCGCCTGGTGGGCGGAGAGTTTCTCCGCCGTGCCGATGGTGTTGCCTGACTCGTCGACCAGTTCGAGCATGATCGGTTCTTGAGCGCCGGTGCCGGTGGTCGCGCCGTTCGCGGCGGTGGCTGGTGTGGTCGGCATACCCATCCTTCGCTTCGGACTTCGGCCTTCAGTCTGCCGTACGGAAGGGGTTTGTCCCCACTTCGGCGATCCGAGCATGTCTGCCCCCCGTCGCGTGATAAGCGACGGGGGGCAGAGCGCCCGGCGGAGGCCGGGCGTCAGACGCCGAAGGGGGCCGGGTAGGAGACCGTGCCCCGCGGGAGCGGCGCCGAGTCGTCCAGCACCAGCGCCATCATCGCTTCGTCCGGCACGTCGAAGGGCGCCCGGATCCCGAAGCGCGAAGCCGGTACGAAGCCGAAGCGCGCGTAGTACGACGGATGCCCGAGGACGAGCACCAGCGCCTCGCCGCCCTCCGCCGCCGCCGCGAGCAGCGCGCGCACGACCGCGCTGCCGGCGCCCGAGCGCTGGAGCGCGGGAGCTGTGGACACCGGGGCGAGCGCGAGCGCGGGAGCCCCGTCCACCCGGCACCGGGTCAGCAGGGCGTGCGCCGCGACCGACCCGTCCGGGCCCTCGGCCACGTAGGAGAGGCCGGGCAGCCAGGAGCCGTCCGCCCGCAGCGCGTCCACCAGGTCCGCCTCGGCGGGCGTCCCGAAGGCCGCCGCGTGCAGCGCGTGCACGGCGGCCGCGTCCGCCCCGGTCTCCGGCCGGGTGGGCCAGGGGCCCGCGTCGCCGGCCGTTACCGGGCGCAGGACGTAGGCGGTGTACCCGTACTCGTGCCCGTACCGCTCCCGTACGTCGATCTCCTCGCGCACGAAGGCCAGCGCGGCCGCGGCCTGCGGTCCGGCGGGCTCCGGGGCGGCGGCAGCCCGCTCGCCGAGCGGGCCGTAGTAGGCCGCCCAGTCGGAGTCGGGCTGGCGGTGGACGGCGAGCACCCGGTACCCGGCCGCCTGGACGGCGGCGAGGTTGCGGGCGGTGGAGCGCAGCGCGTAGTGCGGGTCCCAGAAGGCGCGGACCCCGGCGGAGGGGTCCGGGACGGTCCACTCGCACTCGCTCAGGACGAGGGTGCCGCCGGGAGCGAGGAGCGGCTTCCACCGGGTGAGCGCCGCGGCGAAGCCGATGTTGTAGGCGGAACCCTCGGCCCAGACGAGGTCGAAGGAACCATCCGGATAGGGGAGCTCGCCCATGTCCGCCTTGACGGCGCGGACGCGGCCGGCCAGCCCGCGTGCCGCGGCGGCGGCGCGGAGCTCGTCGAGGAAGCCGTCGTACAGGTCGACGGCGGTGACCTCGGGGGCGGCACCCGGCCCGCCCGCCTCGGCGGCGAGCAGCAGGGCGCTGGCACCCGGTCCGCAGCCCAGGTCGAGGACGCGCGGCCGCTCGGGCAGCGGTCCGCACAGGGAGAGGAGGCGGCGGGTGGTCGCCCCGGAGCCGGGGGACTGCCGGGGCAGCCCTCGGTGCAGCTCCATGAAGGCGTCGAAGAAGGAGGTGTCGTCGGTGCTGGAGTTGGTCTCGGTGCTGCCGTTGGTTTCGGTGGTACCGGTGGTGTCGGTCAACGTGAACCCTTGAACGGGGGCTCCGGCCGGACCGTGGCCCGCCCGCCCGCCGGTCCTGGACGCGGGGCGGGACCGGTGGGATCAGGCCGGGCCGGATGCCCGGGAGGAAGTGGGGACGTACCGGAGTTCGTCGCCGCCCATGGCCGCGACCTCTGCGACGGTCATCAACCCACCTCTTCCTCGTTCGGCCTGATACCGCACGATATGCAACGTATTGACGGCACTCGTACGCGTCTGCGAGCACCCTAGCACCGGGGCGGTTTGAGTCCCCCGGAGTTCTCGTCAATGATGATCGCGACAGGACCCCCGGCCCTGGATTCCTTGGCTCATCGGGGCGCAAACGGGTGGTGAATCCCAGCTTCCGTTCATCCGATAGCCTCTGCCGACGTGCCGCTGCCCCCCTGGGCGCGCGTTCCGTGTTACCGCAAGGAGTGAGTTCGTCTGCCGACCGTCATCCTTACCGGCCCGCCGGTGCCCGGATCACCGCTCGCCGACGAGCTGAGCTCCCTCGGCTTCGACGTCCGCCCCGCCGCCACCCCGCGGGAGACCGCCGCCGCACTGGCCCTCGTACCCGCCGACCAGCGGGTGGCCGTCGTGGACAGCGCCTTCGTGGGGCACACGCACGCGCTCCGGCTCGCGCTGACCGACCCGCGGTTCGAGGCCTGCGCCGTCACCGGCGCCTTCGCCGTCCAGCCGGGCGCCCGCGCGGCCCTCGACCGGGCCGCCGAGGAGGTCCTCGACCGGGTCTCCGGCCAGGCGCCCGACCGGGCTTCCGGCCGGGCCGCGGGCCGGGCCGCCGAGCCCCCCGGCGCGTCCGCCGGCCCCGAACCGGACCGGCTCGCCGCCGCCGTCGAGGCCGCCGGCACGGCCGTCCAGCGCCCGGACCTGGGCACCCTCGTGGCCGCCGTCCCCGCGACCGCCGCCGAGCGCGCGGCCGCGACCGCCGCCGTCGCCGCCGTGGACGGCGAGGCCGTGCGGCTGCGCACCGCCGTGAAGTCCCGCGACGGGTTCTTCACCACCTTCTTCATCAGCCCGTACTCGCGCTACATCGCCCGCTGGTGCGCGCGCCGCGGCCTGACCCCGAACCAGATCACCACCGCCTCCCTGATCACCGCGCTGATAGCGGCCGGGTGCGCCGCCACCGGCGAGCGCGGGGGCTACGTCGCGGCCGGTGTGCTGCTCCTCGTCTCCTTCGTGCTGGACTGCGTGGACGGGCAGGTGGCCCGCTACGCGCTCCAGTACTCGACGATGGGCGCCTGGCTCGACGCGACCTTCGACCGCGCCAAGGAGTACTCCTTCTACGCGGGCCTCGCGCTCGGCGCGGCGCGCGACGGCGACGACGTCTGGGCCCTCGCGCTCGGCGCGATGATCCTGATGACCTGCCGCCACGTCGTGGACTTCTCCTTCAACGAGGCCAACCACGACGCCACGGCGAATACGAGTCCCACGGCAGCCCTGTCCGACAAGCTGGACAGCGTCGGCTGGACGGTGTGGGTACGACGGATGATCATCCTTCCGATCGGCGAGCGCTGGGCCATGATCGCGGTGCTGACCGCCGTGGCCACCCCCCGGATCGTCTTCTACGCCCTCCTCGTCGGCTGCGCCTTCGGCGCGCTCTACACCACCGCCGGCCGGGTCCTGCGCTCGCTGACCCGCAAGGCCACCCGCACCGACCGGGCCGCCCGGGCGCTCGCGGACCTCACCGACTCGGGTCCCGTCGCCGAGCTGGTCAGCGGGGCACTGATCCGCGTCCGGGCCAAGTCGCCGGGTGCCCTCGGGCTCGCGGTGCTGGCCTCGGCGCAGCTCCTCTTCGGCGCCTGGCAGCTCCCCTTCGGCAGCTGGACCTTCGTCGTCGCGGCCGGGATCTACGCCTTCTTCGCCGGCGGCGCCGTCATGGCTCCCCTCAAGGGCGCCCTCGACTGGCTCGTGCCGCCCGTCTTCCGGGCCGCCGAGTACACGACCGTCCTGATCCTCGCCGCCAAGGCGGACGTCCCCGGGGCCCTTCCGGCGGCATTCGGACTGGTCGCGGCGGTCGCCTACCATCACTACGACACGGTGTACCGCATCCGCGGTGGCACCGGCGCGCCTCCGCGCTGGCTGGTGCGGACGGCCGGCGGGCACGAGGGCCGGGTGCTGCTGACCGCGGTCCTGGCCGCCGTCCTGGCGTCGCGCGCCAACGACTTCCCCGTCGCGCTCACGGCCCTGGCCGTGTTCGTGGCACTGGTGGTGCTCGTGGAGAGCATCCGCTTCTGGGTTTCCTCCGGGGCACCCGCCGTACATGACGAAGGAGAACCAGCATGATCGGCCTCGTCCTCGCTGCCGGTGCCGGACGCCGCCTGCGTCCCTACACCGACACCCTGCCCAAGGCCCTCGTGCCCGTCGGCCCCGAAGGCGACGAGGCGAGCATCACGGTCCTCGACCTGACGCTCGGCAACTTCGCCGAGGTCGGCCTCACCGAGGTCGCCATCGTCGTCGGCTACCGCAAGGAAGCCGTGTACGAGCGCCGGGAGGCCCTGGAGGCCAAGTACGGCGTCAAGATCACGCTGATCGACAACGACAAGGCCGAGGAGTGGAACAACGCCTACTCCCTGTGGTGCGCCCGTGACGTCCTGAAGCAGGGCGTGATCCTCGCCAACGGCGACACCGTCCACCCCGTCTCCGTCGAGAAGACCCTGCTCGCCGCCCGCGGCGAGGGCCAGAAGATCATCCTCGCCCTCGACACGGTCAAGCAGCTGGCCGACGAGGAGATGAAGGTCATCACCGACGGCGAGAAGGGCGTTCAGCGGATCACCAAGCTGATGGACCCCGCGACCGCGACCGGCGAGTACATCGGCGTCACCCTGATCGAGCCGGAGGCCGCCGAGGCGCTGGCCGAGGCGCTGAAGACCACCTTCGAGCGCGACCCCGACCTCTACTACGAGGACGGCTACCAGCAGCTCGTCAACGACGGCTTCACCATCGACGTGGCTCCCATCGGCGACGTCAAGTGGGTCGAGATCGACAACCACGACGACCTCGCCAAGGGCCGGACGATCGCATGCCTGTACTGACGCGGCTGATCCCCTCGCCTGTTGTCGTCGACATCAGCCGAGGGGCGATGGACGATCTGGCCGGCCTCCTGGCCGACCAGCGCATCTCCGCGTCCGGCAAGCTCGCCATCGCGATCAGCGGGGGCTCCGGCCAGGTGCTGCGCACCAAGCTGGAGCCCGTCCTGCCGCACGCGGACTGGTACCCGGTCGTGGACGGCACCATCGACTCAGCGGTCAAGCTGGCCGACGACATAAAGGGCCGTCGCTACGACGCCGTCGTCGGCCTGGGCGGCGGAAAGATCATCGACGTGGCGAAGTACGCCGCGGCGCGGGTCGGGCTGCCCATGGTGGCCGTCGCCACCAACCTGTCCCACGACGGCATCTGCTCGCCGGTGTCCATCCTGGACAACGACAACGGGCGGGGCTCCTACGGCGTCCCCATGCCGATCGCGATGGTCATCGACCTCGATGTCATCAAGGAGGCCCCGGCACGGTTCGTCCGCGCCGGCATCGGCGACGCGATCTCGAACATCTCGGCCATCGCCGACTGGGAACTCTCGCACCGCCTCAACGGCGAGCCCGTCGACGGCCTGGCCGCCGCCATGGCCCGCACCGCCGGCGAGTCCGTACTGCGCCACCCCGGCGGGGTCGGCGACGACGCGTTCCTCACCGTGCTGTCCGAAGCGCTCGTCCTCTCCGGCATCGCCATGTCGATCAGCGGGGACACCCGCCCGTCGTCCGGCGCCTGCCACGAGATCAGCCACGCCTTCGACCTGCTCTACCCCGGGCGCTCCGCGCTCCACGGCGAGCAGGTGGGCCTCGGCGCGGCCTTCGCCATGCACCTGCGCGGCGCCGCCGAGCACTCCGGGCTCTTCGTCCGGGTCCTGCGCCGCCACGGACTGCCCGTGCTGCCCGAAGAGATCGGGTTCAGCGTGGACGAGTTCGTCGCGGCCGTCGAGTACGCCCCCCAGACCCGTCCGGGACGTTTCACGATCCTGGAGCACCTCAACTTGTCCGCAGCCGAGATCAGGGACGCTTACGCCGACTATGCCAAGACCATCCGTAGCTGAACTGAGGCCCGTCGTGCACCCGGCGGGCGTGAAGGACCGGGTCAGCGGCGAGCACTGGGGCGGGCGCCTCTACATGCGCGAGATCTCCCTGCGCATCACCCGCTACCTGGTCACCACCAAGGTCACGCCGAACCAGCTGACCTACCTGATGACCCTCGCCGGAGTCCTCGCCCTCCCGGCGCTGCTGGTGCCGGGCGTCCTCGGTGCCGTCCTCGGCGTCGTGGCGGTCCAGATGTACCTGCTGCTCGACTGCGTCGACGGCGAGGTCGCCCGCTGGAAGAGGCAGTTCTCGCTCTCCGGCGTGTACCTGGACCGGGTCGGCGCCTACCTCTGCGACGCGGCGGTCCTGGTCGGCTTCGGCCTGCGCGCCGCCGACCTGTGGGGCCCCGGTGGCGTCGACTGGCTGTGGGCCTTCCTGGGCACCCTGGCCGCGCTCGGCGCCATCCTGATCAAGGCCGAGACCGACCTGGTCGGCGTCGCCCGCCACCAGGCCGGCAAGCCCGTGGTCAAGGACGCGGCCGCCGAGCCGCGCGCGAAGGGCATGGCGTTCGCCCGCCGGGCCGCCGCCGCGCTCAAGTTCCACCGCCTGATCCTCGGCATCGAGGCCTCGATGCTCATCCTGGTGCTGGCCATCGTGGACGAGGTCCAGGGCGACCTGTACTGGTCCCGCGTCGGGGTCGCCGTACTGGCCGGCATCGCGATGCTCCAGACCGTGCTGCACCTGGTGTCGATCCTGGCCTCCAGCAGGCTCAAGTGACGACGCCGATGCGGCTGGGCGCCGTCATCATCACCATGGGCAACCGGCCCGACGAGCTCAAGGCGCTCCTCGACTCGGTGGCCCGGCAGGACGGCGACCCGGTCGAGGTCGCGGTGGTGGGCCAGGGAGTGCGGCTCACCGGGCTGCCCGAGGGCGTGCGCGCCGTCGAGCTGCCCGAGAACCTGGGCATCCCGGGCGGGCGCAACGTCGGCATCGAGGCCTTCGGCCCCGGCGGCCGCGAGGTGGACGCCCTGCTCTTCCTCGACGACGACGGGCTCCTGGAGCGCGCCGACACCGCCGAGCTGTGCCGGCAGGCCTTCGCGGAGGACCCGGAGCTCGGGATCGTCAGTTTCCGGATCGCCGATCCGGACACCGGCGAGACCCAGCGCCGGCACGTACCGCGGCTGCGCGCCTCCGACCCCCTGCGCTCCTCGCGCGTGACCACCTTCCTGGGCGGCGCCAACGCCGTCCGCACGAAGGTGTTCGAGCAGGTCGGAGACCTGCCGGGGGAGTTCTTCTACGCCCACGAGGAGACCGATCTGGCCTGGCGGGCGCTCGACGCCGGCTGGCAGATCGACTACCGCGCGGACATGGTGCTGCTGCATCCCACGACGGCGCCCTCCCGGCACGCGGTCTATCACCGTATGGTGGCCCGCAACCGGGTGTGGCTGGCCCGCCGCAACCTCCCCGCTCCGCTGGTCCCCGTCTACGTGGGCGTCTGGCTCCTGCTGACGCTCCTGCGCAGGCCGTCCGCGCCGGCGCTCAAGGCCTGGTTCGGCGGGTTCAAGGAGGGGTGGACCACCTCCTGTGGTCCCCGGCGCCCCATGAAGTGGCGTACGGTCTGGCGACTGACCCGGCTGGGCCGACCGCCTGTCATCTGACCCGCTCGCGTCTGAGAACATGGCGCGATCACGATCCGAGTGCCTCAGGCCCGATGCCACCTTCTGCCGCATCATGAAGACGGAAAGTTTCATCTTGTGAGTGACACAACCCAGGACGGCGCCCTCGCCACGAGCAAGTCGCCGTCCGACGACGCGGGGCTGAGCCCCGCGGAGCTCGCCAGGAAGTACGGCCTGTCCGTCAGCGGCGCCCGGCCGGGTCTGGCCGAATACGTGCGCCAGCTGTGGGACCGGCGCCACTTCATCATCGCCTTCTCCCGGGCGAAGCTGGTGGCGCAGTACAGCCAGGCGAAGCTCGGCCAGATCTGGCAGGTGGCGACCCCACTGCTCAACGCGCTGGTCTACTACCTGATCTTCGGCCTGATCCTGGATGCCGGCCGCGGCATCGACAAGGACGCCTACATCCCCTTCCTGGTGATCGGCGTCTTCGTCTTCACCTTCACGCAGAGTTCGCTGATGGCGGGTGTCCGGGCGATCCCGGGCAACATCGGCCTGGTCCGCGCGCTGCACTTCCCGCGCGCCTCCCTGCCGATCTCCTTCTCGCTGCAGCAGCTCCAGCAGCTGCTGTTCTCGATGATCGTCGTGTTCGTGGTCACGATCGCCTTCGGGAACTACCCCAGCGCGTCCTGGCTCCTGGTGATCCCGGCGCTGATCCTCCAGTTCGCCTTCAACACCGGTCTCGCGCTGATCTTCGGGCGGATGGGTTCCAAGACCCCCGACCTCGCCCAGCTCATGCCGTTCGTGACGCGTACGTGGATGTACGCCTCCGGCGTCATGTTCTCGATCAGCGAGATGCTCAAGGGCAAGCCCGAGTGGATCGCGGACGTGCTGCAGTGGAACCCGGCCGCGATCTACATGGACCTGGTCCGCTTCGCGCTCATCGACTCGTACGGCCGCGAGAACCTGCCGCCGCACGTCTGGGCCTTCGCCGTCGGCTGGGCCGTGCTGATCGGTCTCGGCGGCTTCGTGTACTTCTGGAAGGCTGAGGAGCGTTACGGCCGTGGCTGAGAACAACCGGGGGCACGTCCCCACCGTCATCGCCGACGACGTGCACATCGTCTACCGCGTCAACACCGGCAGCTCGGGCAAGGGCAGTGCCACGGCGGCGCTGAGCAAGATAGTCCGCCGGGGCAAGGGGGACGCACCGGGTGTCCGGCGCGTCCACGCCGTGCGCGGGGTCTCCTTCACGGCGTACCGCGGCGAGGCCATCGGAGTCATCGGCTCCAACGGCTCGGGCAAGTCGACGCTGCTGCGCGCCATCGCCGGGCTGCTGCCCTGCGAGGCGGGCAAGGTCTACACGGACGGCCAGCCCTCGCTGCTGGGCGTGAACGCGGCGCTGATGAACGACCTCACCGGCGAGCGCAACGTGGTCCTCGGCGGTCTCGCGATGGGCATGAGCCGCGAGCAGATCAAGGAGCGGTACGAGAGCATCGTCGACTTCTCGGGCATCAACGAGAAGGGTGACTTCATCTCGCTGCCGATGCGCACCTACTCCTCCGGCATGGCGGCGCGCCTGCGTTTCTCCATCGCCGCGGCGAAGGACCACGACGTCCTGATGATCGACGAGGCGCTGGCCACCGGCGACCGGAAGTTCCAGGTGCGTTCCGAGGAGCGCATCCGGGAACTGCGCAAGAGCGCCGGAACCGTTTTCCTGGTGAGCCACAACAACAAGTCCATCCGCGACACCTGTGACCGGGTGCTGTGGCTGGAGCGCGGCGAACTCCTGATGGACGGCCCCACCGAGGAAGTCGTCCAGGCCTACGAGAAGGCCACCAGCTGACCGATCTTCACCGGCGGCCCCCGCAGCGTCGAGCGGCGGGGGCCGCCGCATGCCCGGCGCGCCCCTCGCGGGGCGACATCAGCGGGGAACCGAATACCCGTCGAGCCGTCGCGGCGTTGTACAGCGTAAGCTGGGCCAGTCCCCAATCGCGGGCAAGAGGGGACGTTTCACCACAGGTGAATAGCCTGAGTCGACCCGGGGGGAAATCCGGGGCGTGTCCGAAATAGGATGTATTGGGTCGGCAGTGTAGAACGGGAGATGTGACGGCAATGGCTACGGGAATTCTCCGGCCCCCAGGCACGACGGCCGTTCCCGCCACGGGCGGCGGGTGGTGACCCGGGCGCACGGCGCCGGCCCCCGGCCGCACGCGGCCGCCATCGCCCCCGTCCTCGCGGACATCCGCGGAGCCGAGGCGAGCGCCACCCTCGGCAAGGCCCGCGACGAGAACTTCCCCGTCGCCCCCGTCTTCCTGCCCCGCGCCTGGCGCGAGGGCCTGCAAGCGGTCTACGGCTATGCCCGCCTGGTGGACGACATCGGCGACGGCGATCTCGCCCCCGGCGGCCGCGACGCCGTCCTGCTCGGCCTCGACCCGGCCGCCGCGGACGACCGGCTCGCCATGCTCGACGCCTTCGAGGCCGACCTGCACCGCGTCTTCGGCGGCACCGACGGCCCCCCGCGCCACCCCCTGATGCTGGCCCTGCAGCCCGTCGTGCGGAGCCACGCGCTCAGCGTCGAGCCCTTCCTCGGGCTCATCGAGGCCAACCGCCAGGACCAGCGGATCACGCGCTACGCGACGTACGGGGACCTCCTCGGCTACTGCGAGCTCTCCGCGAACCCGGTCGGCCGCCTCGTCCTCGAACTCACCGGCACCAGCACCCCCGAGCGGATCCGCCGCTCCGACGCGATCTGCACCGCCCTGCAGATCGCCGAACACCTCCAGGACGTCGCGGAGGACCTCGGCCGGGACCGGATCTACCTCCCGGGCGAGGACATGCACCGGTTCCGCGTGAGCGAGACCGATCTCGCCGCCCCGTCCGCCGGAGCGTCCGTACGCTCCCTGATCGCCTTCGAGACCGAGCGCGCCCGGGACCTCCTGAACGAGGGCACACCGCTCGTCGGCAGTGTCCACGGAAGGCTCCGGCTGCTGCTCGCCGGCTTCGTCGGAGGCGGACGTGCCGCCCTGCGCGCCGTCACCGCCGCCGGCTTCGACGTACTTCCCGGCCCGCCCAAGCCCACCAGGAGCGGCCTGCTCCGCGAGGTGGCCGCCGTACTGCGCACAGCGCCGAGAAAGGGGTGAGCCCGACCGTGGAGGGCCCCACACACGCGTCCGCACCCGGCGCTCCGTCCGCAATGTCCGCACCGGTCTCTGCGGCCTACAGCTACTGCGAGGCCGTCACCGGCGCGCAGGCGCGCAACTTCGCCTACGGCATCCGGCTCCTGCCCGTGGAGAAGCGGCAGGCCATGTCGGCGCTCTACGCCCTCTCCCGGCGGGTCGACGACATCGGCGACGGTGCGCTGCCGCCCGAGGTCAAGCTGGTCCGGCTCGAGGAGACCCGCACCCTGCTCGACCGGATCCGCGCCGGGAAGATCGACGAGGACGACACCGACCCGGTCGCCGTCGCCCTCGCCCACGCCGCCCGCCGCTTCCCGATCCCGCTCGAAGGGCTCGACGAACTCATCGACGGCGTCCTGATGGACGTGCGCGGCCAGGAGTACGAGACCTGGGAGGACCTCAAGGTCTACTGCCGCTGCGTGGCCGGGGCCATCGGCCGGCTCTCGCTCGGCGTGTTCGGCACCGCCCCGGGGGCGCACGACGCGGCCCGCGCCGGGGAGTACGCCGACACCCTCGGCCTCGCGCTGCAACTCACCAACATCCTCCGGGACGTGACCGAGGACGCGGCCAACGGGCGCACCTACCTGCCCGCCGAGGACCTCGCCAAGTTCGGCTGCTCGGAGGGGTTCCGCAGCGAGCGGATGCCCGCCGGAGCCGACTTCGCCGGGCTCGTCCACCACGAAGTCCGGCGCGCGCGGGCCCTGTTCGTCGAGGGCTACCGGCTGCTGCCCATGCTCGACCGGCGCAGCGGCGCCTGTGTCGCCGCCATGGCCGGCATCTACCGGCGCCTCCTCGACCGCATCGAGCGCGAGCCCGAGGCCGTGCTCCGCGGCCGCGTCTCGCTGCCGCCGCACGAGAAGGCGTACGTGGCCGTCCGCGGGCTGTCCGGACTCGACGCGCGGACCATCTCACGCCAGAGCACCAGGCGGCGGCTCTGATGCCCGCGGCCGGCCGGCCGAACGGGCCGGACACGGCCGCGCGGCGCACCGGAGCAACCCCCCGCGCGGCCACCGCGTCCTTCGCGGTGACACCTGTCGCGGTGACCGAGGAGGAGGACGGATGACCGCCAACCACGCCGTGGTCGTCGGCGGCGGACTCGCGGGCGTCACCACCGCGCTGGAACTCGCCGACGCGGGGCTGCGGGTGACCCTGCTGGAAGGCCGGCCCCGGCTCGGCGGCCTCGCCTTCTCCTTCAAGCGCGGCGACCTCACCGTGGACAACGGCCAGCACGTCTACCTGCGCTGCTGCACCGCCTACCGGTGGTTCCTCGACCGGATCGACGCCGCCGCCCTGGCGCCCCTCCAGGACCGCCTCGACGTGCCCGTGCTCGACGTGGCCCACCCCGGCGGACCGCGCCTGGGCCGGCTGCGCCGCAGCGTCCTGCCCGTCCCCCTGCACCTGGCCGGCTCGCTGGCCCGCTACCCGCACCTCTCGCTCGCCGAACGGGCGAGCGTCGGACGCGCCGCCCTCGCCCTGCGCCGCCTCGACCCCGCCGACCCGGCGCTCGACGGCCTGGACTTCGCGACCTGGCTCGGCCGCTACGGGCAGTCCCCGCGCACCATCGAAGCGCTGTGGGACCTCGTCGGCATCGCCACCCTCAACGCCACCGCCGAGCAGTCCTCGCTGGGCCTGGCCGCCATGGTCTTCAAGACCGGCCTGCTCTCCGAGAACGGCGCGGCCGACATCGGCTGGGCCCGCGTACCCCTGGGCGACCTGCACGACACCCTCGCCCGCAAGGCCCTCGACGCGGCCGGCGTACGGACCGCACTGCGCACCCGGGTCACCGACATCTCCCGTACCGCGGAAGGCGGCTGGCGGGTCGGCACGGAAGGCGAATCCCTCGACGCCGCCGTCGTGGTCCTCGCCGTGCCCCAGCGCGAGGCGCACGGCCTGCTGCCCGCCGGCGCCCTCGCCGACCCCGACAAGCTCCTGGACATCGGCACCGCGCCGATCCTCAACGTGCACGTCGTCTACGACCGCAAGGTGCTCAAGGCGCCGTTCTTCGCGGCCCTCGGCTCCCCGGTCCAGTGGGTCTTCGACCGCACCGACTCCTCCGGACTCCCCGACGGCGGCCAGTACCTGGCCCTGTCCCAGTCCGTCGCCCACGAGGACATCGACGAACCCGTCTCGGTGCTGCGCGGGAAGTACCTGCCCGAACTGGAACGGCTGCTCCCCGCCGCGCGCGGCGCCAAGGTACGGGACTTCTTCGTCACCCGGGAGCGCACCGCGACCTTCGCCCCCACCCCCGGCGTCGGACGCCTGCGCCCCGGCGCGCGGACCGACACGCCGGGGTTCTACCTCGCCGGTGCATGGACCGCGACCGGTTGGCCCGCGACCATGGAGAGCGCCGTCCGCAGCGGACTGAGCGCGGCTCATGCCGCACTCACCATGCTGGGCCGCCACCGCGAACACCCCTTGCAGGAGGCGGTATGACCACGACCGGCACCACCGTGGCCGACAGCACCGGCCACACAGCAGCACGCAGCACCGCGACACGCGGCACCGCAGCACGCACCGCCGTACGTACAGGAACCAGAGGAGAACCAGTGAATCCGGGGAATCCGGCCGTCGAGTACACGGACGCCAGTACGGGCCCGGCCGGCGGGGAGAAGGCGGACACGCTCGCCCTCCTCGAGCGCGGCCGCACGCTCTCGACGCCCGTGCTCCGCGCCGCCGTGGACCGGCTCGCCGCGCCCATGGACACCGTCGCCGCCTACCACTTCGGCTGGATCGACGCACTGGGCAACCCGGCGGACGGCGACGGCGGCAAGGCCGTCCGCCCCGCCCTCGCGCTGCTCTCCGCCGAAGCCGCGGGCGCCGCGGCCGAGGTGGGCATCCCGGGGGCCGTCGCGGTCGAGCTCGTGCACAACTTCTCGCTGCTCCACGACGACCTGATGGACGGCGACGAGCAGCGCCGCCACCGCGACACGGTGTGGAAGGTCCACGGACCGGCCCTCGCGATCCTCGTCGGCGACGCGCTCTTCGCCCTCGCCAACGAGGTGCTCCTGGAGCTGGGGACCGTCGAGGCCGGCCGGGCCGCCCGCCGGCTGACCACCGCCAGCCGCAAGCTCATCGACGGCCAGGCGCAGGACATCTCCTACGAGCACCGCGAGCGCGTCAGCGTCGAGGAATGCCTGGAGATGGAGGGCAACAAGACCGGCGCCCTGCTCGCCTGTGCCGTCTCCATCGGCGCCGTGCTCGGCGGCGCGGACGACCGCACGGCCGACAAGCTGGAGGAGTACGGCTACCACCTCGGCCTCGCCTTCCAGGCCGTCGACGACCTCCTCGGCATCTGGGGCGACCCGGAGTCCACCGGCAAGCAGACCTGGAGCGACCTGCGCCAGCGCAAGAAGTCGCTGCCCGTCGTCGCCGCCCTCGCGGCCGGCGGACCGGCCTGCGAGGAGCTGGCCGAACTGCTCGCGGCCGACGCCAAGAGCAACGACTTCGAGAACTTCTCCGAGGAGGAGTTCGCGGCCCGCGCCGCGCTCATCGAGGCCGCCGGCGGCCGCCAGTGGACCGCCGACGAGGCACGCCGCCAGCACGCCGTCGCGATCAAGGCCCTCGACGACGTGGACATGGACCAGCGGGTGCGTGAGCAGCTGGTGGCCCTCGCCGACTTCGTCGTCGTGCGCAAGAGGTGACCGCCACCCGCTCGCAGATATGAATCGCGAGTCGCCGGCCGGTACTGCCATCCCGTAGTACCGGCCGACGGCGAACCCCAGGACAGCAGAGGACACTGCACGCATAGGGGAAAGCCATGACAGCGACGACCGACGGCGGAGCCGATGCGCGCGGCACCGACCCGGACGACAGTGCGGCCCAGGGGCCGCCCGGCGTCCACGAAGCCACCGCACGCGCCGTGCGCGACCTGCTCGCCCGGCAGGACGAGGCCGGCTGGTGGAAGGGCGACCTGGAGACCAACGTCACCATGGACGCGGAGGACCTGCTGCTGAGGCAGTTCCTCGGGATCCGCGACGAGGCCACCACCCGGGCCGCGGGCCTGTTCATCCGCGGCGAGCAGCAGGACGACGGCACCTGGGCCACGTTCCACGGAGGCCCCCCCGACCTGTCCGCCACCATCGAGGCCTACCTGGCCCTGCGCCTGGCCGGGGACGCGCCCGACGCCCCGCACATGGCCCGCGCCTCCGCGTGGATCCGGGCCCACGGGGGGATCGCCGCCGCCCGCGTCTTCACCCGCATCTGGCTGGCGCTGTTCGGCTGGTGGAGCTGGGACCACCTGCCCGAACTCCCGCCCGAGCTGGTCTTCCTGCCGCCCTGGGTACCGCTGAACATCTACGACTTCGGCTGCTGGGCCCGCCAGACCATCGTCCCGCTCACCGTGGTCTCCGCCCTGCGCCCGGTCCGCCCCGCCCCCTTCGCGCTGGACGAGCTCCACGCCGACGCGCGCGACCCGTACCCGGCCAAGCGGCTCGACCCGGTGACCAGTTGGGGCGGCGCCTTCCAGCGGATGGACAAGGCCCTGCACGTCTACCGCCGGTTCGCCCCGCGCGCGCTGCGCAAGGCGGCGATGGCGAGCGCCGGCCGCTGGATCGTGGAGCGCCAGGAGAACGACGGCTGCTGGGGCGGGATCCAGCCACCCGCCGTGTACTCCGTCATCGCCCTGCACCTGCTCGGCTACGACCTCGGGCACCCGGTGATGCGGGCCGGACTGGAGTCCCTGGACCGGTTCGCCGTCTGGCGCGCGGACGGCGCCCGCATGATCGAGGCCTGCCAGTCCCCGGTGTGGGACACCTGCCTGGCCGCCATCGCGCTGGCCGACGCGGGGCTGCGCCCCGACCACCCGGCCCTGGTCAAGGCCGCCGACTGGATGCTCGGCGAGGAGATCGTCCGCACCGGCGACTGGGCCGTGCGCCGGCCCGGACTGGCCCCGGGAGGCTGGGCGTTCGAGTTCCACAACGACAACTACCCCGACATCGACGACACCGCCGAGGTCGTGCTCGCCCTGCGCCGGGTCAAACACCCCGATCCGGCGCGCGTCGAGGGGGCCATCGCCCGCGGCGTGTCCTGGAACCTCGGGATGCAGTCGAAGAACGGCGCCTGGGGCGCCTTCGACGCCGACAACACCAGCCCCCTCCCCAACCGGCTGCCCTTCTGCGATTTCGGCGAGGTCATCGACCCGCCCTCGGCCGACGTCACCGCCCACGTCGTGGAGATGCTCGCCGTCGAGGGCAAGGCGGGCGACGCGCGCACCCGGCGCGGGATCGCCTGGCTGCTCGCCGAACAGGACGCGAACGGCGGCTGGTTCGGCCGTTGGGGCACCAACTACATCTACGGGACCGGCTCGGTGATCCCGGCCCTGACCGCCGCCGGCTTCGCCCGTTCGCACCCCGCGATCCGGCGGGCCGTGGGCTGGCTGGAATCCGTACAGAACGAGGACGGCGGGTGGGGCGAGGACCAGCGCTCCTACAAGGACCCGTCCTGGGCCGGGAAGGGCGCCTCCACCGCTTCGCAGACGGCCTGGGCGCTGATGGCCCTGCTGTCGGCGGGGGAGCGCGAGAGCGGCGCCGTCCGGCGCGGGATCGCGTACCTCGTCGAGACCCAGTGCGGGGACGGCACCTGGGACGAGCCGTACTTCACCGGGACCGGCTTCCCCTGGGACTTCTCCATCAACTACCACCTCTACCGGCAGGTGTTCCCGCTCACCGCGCTCGGGCGCTACCTCTACGGAGAGCCGTTCGGCCCCGACGGCCGGTACGCGGACCGGGCCGTGTGCGCGGCCGCCGAGGAGGCCTGATGCGCCCGGACCCCGGCACCGGCTCCGGTCCGGACCCCGGTCCGGGCCCCGGCTCCGCATCCGGCTCCGCGTCCGCCTCCGGCTCTCCGTCCGGTCCCGGGCCCGGACGGGCCGCGCCGCTGCTGATCGCCTGCGCGCTGCGCATCGAGCGGGCGGCCCTGCGCAGCGGCCGCGGGGCGGGCGCGCCCGAGCGGTACGAGGTCCTGCGCACCGGCATGGGCCCGCGCGCGGCCGACCGCGCCGTCGGCCGGGCCCTGGACGCACCAGGACTGCGCGGGGCCGCGGTGCTCGCCACCGGATTCTGCGCCGGGCTGCTGCCCGGCATGCGCCCCGGCGACCTGATCGTCGCCGAGGAGACCCGGGACCCGCGCGGCACAGTCGCCTGCGCCGGTACCGCTCTGCTGGCCGAGGCGCTGGCCCGGGCCGTACCCGGCCGGACGGTGCACCTCGGTGTGCTGACCGGATCCGACCACGTCGTCCGGGGCCAGGAGCGCGCGCAGCTGCGCGCCACCGGCGCCATCGGGGTGGACATGGAATCCGCGGCCACCTTGTGGACCGCGGCCGGGGAGGGGACCGTGACGGAGGGCACGGACGGCGGGAACCGTCCTGTTGCGGCCGTCCGGGTGATCGTGGACGCTCCGGAGCATGAGCTCGTCCGCATCGGCACCATCCGGGGGGGAATATCAGCCTTTCGCGTACTGCGCGCCGTACTGCCCGCGTTTTATGACTGGCACCGTTCTTTGCTGCTCCCCAGGAGGTGAGCCAGATGGCAATGCCACTGCGACAGACCATCAGGGTCGGGACCTATCTGCTCGAACAGAAGCTCCGCAAGCGCGATAAGTTCCCGCTGATCGTCGAGCTGGAACCGCTCTACGCCTGCAACCTCGCGTGTGAGGGCTGCGGGAAGATCCAGCACCCGGCCGGGGTGCTCAAGCAGCGCATGCCCGTGGCCCAGGCCGTCGGCGCCGTGCTGGAATCCGGTGCGCCGATGGTGTCCATCGCCGGCGGCGAGCCCCTGATGCACCCGCAGATCGACGAGATCGTGCGCCAGCTGGTGGCGAAGCGGAAATACGTCTTCCTGTGCACCAATGCGCTGCTGCTGCGAAAGAAGATCGAGAAGTTCACCCCTTCCCCCTACTTCGCCTTCGCCGTGCACATCGACGGCCTGCGCGAGCGCCACGACGAGTCGGTGGCGAAGGAAGGCGTCTTCGACGAGGCGGTCGCGGCCATCAAGGAAGCGAAGAAGCGCGGGTTCCGCGTGACCACCAACTCCACGTTCTTCAACACGGACACCCCGCAGACCGTCATCGAGGTCCTCAACTACCTCAATGACGACCTGCGGGTCGACGAGATGATGATCTCGCCCGCGTATGCCTACGAGAAGGCCCCCGACCAGGAGCACTTCCTGGGCGTCGAGCAGACGCGCGAACTCTTCAAGAAGGCCTTCGCGGGCGGAAACCGGCGCCGCTGGCGGCTCAACCACTCCCCCCTCTTCCTGGACTTCCTCGAAGGCAAAGCAGATTTCCCCTGCACCGCGTGGGCCATTCCGAATTACTCCCTCTTCGGCTGGCAGCGCCCCTGCTATCTGATGAGCGACGGATACGTGCCCTCGTACCGGGAACTGGTCGAGGACACCGACTGGAGCAAGTACGGCCGCGGAAAGGACCCGCGCTGCGCGAACTGCATGGCGCACTGCGGGTACGAGCCCACCGCCGTCCTCGCCACCATGGGGTCGCTCAAGGAGACCCTGCGGGCGGCCCGTGAGACCGTGGGCGGGAACCGGGACGCGTCGGCATGAGCGGGGGTCACGCGGGGGAGGGCGGCCGGGGAGGACGGGCCGGGGGGTTCGACCTCGGCGCCCTGCTGGCCGAGCGCGGCGCCGAACGGTACGAGCTGCATGCCCGTCACCTCAACCACCAGCTGCCCCGGATGCTGCACACCATCGGCTTCGACAAGGTCTACGAGCGGGCCGAGGGCGCCCACTTCTGGGACGCCGAGGGCAACGACTACCTCGACATGCTGGCCGGGTTCGGGGTGATGGGGCTCGGCCGGCACCACCCGGTGGTCAAGCAGGCCCTGCACGACGTCCTGGACGCGCAGCTCGCCGACCTCACGCGCTTCGACTGCCAGCCGCTGCCCGGACTGCTCGCCGAGAAGCTGCTCTCGTACAGCCCGCACCTGGAGCGGGTCTTCTTCGGCAACAGCGGTACCGAGGCGGTGGAGACCGCCCTGAAGTTCGCCCGCTACGCCACCGGGCGGCCCAGGGTCCTCTACTGCGACCACGCCTTCCACGGGCTCACCACCGGCTCCCTCTCGGTGAACGGGGAGGGCGGCTTCCGGGACGGCTTCGCGCCGCTGCTGCCCGACACGAAGATCGCGCTCGGCGATCTGGCCGCGCTGGAGCGGGAACTGCGGAAGGGGGACGTGGCGGCCTTCGTCGTCGAACCGGTCCAGGGCAAGGGGGTGCTCGCCGCGCCCCCCGGCTTCCTGCTCGCCGCCCAGGAGCTGCTGCACCGCCACAAGGCGCTGCTGATCGCGGACGAGGTGCAGACCGGTCTCGGCCGTACCGGGGAGTTCTACGCCTACCAGCACGAGGCCGGTGTGGAGCCGGACCTGGTGTGCGTGGCCAAGGCCCTCAGCGGCGGCTACGTGCCCGTCGGCGCGACCCTGGGGAAGGACTGGATCTTCAAGAAGGTCTATTCCTCCATGGACCGGGTGCTCGTGCACTCCGCCAGCTTCGGTTCCAACGCGCAGGCGATGGCGGCCGGGCTCGCGGTCCTGTCCGTCATGGAGGACGAGCGGCTGGTGGCCCGTGCCCGCGCCATGGGCGATCTGCTGCGCGGCCGCCTCGCCGCGCTCGTGGACGCGTACGAGCTGCTCCACGAGGTACGGGGACGCGGGCTGATGATCGGCATCGAGTTCGGCCGCCCGTCCTCGCTGGGGCTGCGCAGCCGGTGGACCATGCTGCAGGCGGCCCGCAAGGGGCTGTTCGCGCAGATGGTCGTGGTGCCCCTGCTGCAGAAGCACCGGATCCTCACGCAGGTGTCCGGGGACCACCTGGAAGTGATCAAGCTGATTCCGCCGCTGGTCCTGGACGAGGCGGACGTGGACCGGTTCGTCGGGGCCTTCCGCGAGGTCATGGACGAGGCGCACGGCGGCGGCGCGCTGATGTGGGACTTCGGCAGGACGCTGGTGCGGCAGGCCGTCGCGAACCGCTGACGCGGTGCGCGGCGGGGGGGGCCCCCCCCCCGCGCGGGCGGGGGTGCAACAGGCCGCCCCGCCGGCGCGGGAGGTGGCGGCGGGGGGGGGCCGGCGCGGCCCCCGCCCCCCCCCGGCGGCGCCCGCCCCCCCCCCCCGCCCGCCCCCCCGCGGGCGGGCGGGCCGCCCCCCCCCCCCCCCCCCCTCGCCGAGGTAGCGCTCCACCCCGCCCCACTCCTCGTCCATGGTCTCGAAGGCCGCCGTCAGGTACTCGGCGCGGGCGTCGAAGAGCGGGGCGAGCAGCTCCATCACCTCGGGGGTGCGGGCTTCGGTCGCGTCCCCGCTCCGGCGGACCCGGTAGCGGTTGTGCGCGGCGTTCGACTCCAGGTAGTCCGTGACGATCGCGTCCCGCTCCACGCCCAGCGCGAGCAGGGTGACGGCGATCGACAGGCCGGCCCGGTCCTTGCCGGCGGCGCAGTGCATGAGGGCCGGGACGCTGTCCTCGGCGAGGGCGTGCACGACCCGGCTGTGCTCGGCGGTGCGGGTCCTGATGATCCCGCGGTACGAATGGGACATCCGCGCGGCGGCCTTGCCGTCGCCCAGGACCTCGTGCAGCTGGGCGAGTTCCCCGTCGCGGACCATGGTCCAGAACTCCCGGCCGTCGGCCGGGTCCGACAGCGGGATGTTGACGTTCAGCACGCCGGGAAGATCGACGTCCGCGCCCTCCAGCGCGTGGTCGGCGTCATTGCGGAAGTCGAACACGGTGTGCAGTCCGAGCGAGCCGAGGAACTCCGCATCGCTTTCGGTGGCATGTGCGAGATGTCCGCTTCGGAACAGTAGTCCCGACTTGACCCTCCGGCCGTCCGTGGTCGGCAGCCCGCCCACGTCGCGGAAGTTGCGCACTCCGGACAGCGCCGGCTCCGTGCGCGAGGGGTGGGGTATCTGCTGGGTCACAGGGGCTCCTCCGTGTCGTCGTCGAGAGTGTCCGAATTGCTCCACTTGGGACCAAGTTGCCATAGCGAAAGGCGAGATCGGACACCTCCCCGTGAGCCAGATCATACGGTGACGGTGAGTGGCTGATCGCGAATACCGAATTGCCCTGCCGGGGCGGTTGTTGAAGGCCGCGAATGGACGGAGGGTGACCGGAATTCCTGCGGGCCGTCATCTTCAAGATTTTGTTGGGGAATTCATGACTTGTTCTGTCCGGGCGCACTCGATTACGTTCGCGATCGATCCGGACGGACCGCCTAATCCTGCCGCCGACCGGAAACCGCACTCGACTGATCACGCGCGGGGCAGGAGCGGGGGAACCAGGTAAGCCGCTGTTCCAGATCCTGTTCGGGATCTTTGCAACGGAACAGCTCGGGGTTAAGTCGTGCGGGTGTCCTTGATCGGCATCCGCGATGGCCGGACATCTCCAGTCCGAACCCGACAGCTCACCTCGCAGGCGTCGGAGAGGAATTCGCCATGCCTGCAACGGGTAAGCACCGCCGTCCCAAGTCCCGCTCGATATCCCGCGGTCTCGCCGTCGCCGGCACCGGTGGCGCGGCCCTCGCGCTCCCGCTGCTCGGCGCCGCCGGCGCCCACGCGGCCGGCGCCCAGGGCGCCGCCCCCGCCGCCGCGCAGGTCCTTGCGCCGCAGGCCGCGCAGGTCCCGGCCGCTCTCCAGGCCGCCCCGACCGCCGCGCGGTCGGCCGCCCAGGCCGCCCCGGCCGTCTACACGGTCGTGCCGGGGGACTACCTCTCCAAGATCGCCCAGCGGCAGCACCTCCGCGGTGGCTGGGAGCGGCTCTACGAGGACAACCGCGAGGCGGTGGGCTCCGATCCGTCGCTGATCCACCCGGGCCTCAAGCTGACGCTCGGCGCGAAGGGTGCGGCCCGGGCCGCCGAGCCCGCGCCGGCCGAGGCGCCGGAGCCGGCCGAAAAGTCCGCTTCCTCCTCCTCCTCTGATGCCGCTGACTCCTCGGACCCCTCTGACGCCTCTCAGGCCTCGGCTCCCGAGGCTTCCTCGGACGACTCCTCCGACGGCTCCTCCGGCGAGGAGTCCTTCTCCGGCGAAGGCGCGTCCGACGGCTCCTCGCCGGACGCCGCGGCCGAGGCTCCGGTCGCCCCCGCGCCCAAGGCCCCCGCCCAGCAGCAGGCCGCCCCCGCCTCCGCCGGCTTCGTCGCCCCGGTCGGCGGCGGCGTGTCCACCTCGTACCGGACGCCCGGCGCCATGTGGTCCAGCGGTTACCACACGGGCGTCGACTTCATCGCGAGCTCCGGCACCACCGTCAAGGCCGTCGGCGCGGGCACCGTCGTGTCGGCCGGCTGGGGCGGCGCGTACGGCAACGAGGTGGTCATCCGGCACGCCGACGGCAAGTACAGCCAGTACGGCCACCTCTCCCAGCTGTCCGTCTCGACCGGCCAGAGCGTGACCGGCGGCCAGACCATCGGCCTCTCCGGCGCGACCGGCAACGTGACCGGCCCGCACCTCCACTTCGAGATCCGTACGGGCCCCTCGTACGGCTCGGACATCGACCCGGTGGCCTACCTGCGCTCCAAGGGCGTCAGCATCTGAATCCGGTGAACCGGAGGCCCCGCGGTGGTGCGGCCGCCGCGGGGCCGGGCGGGGCGTGGGGCCGGGGCCCGAGGGGGGTCCCGGTCCCACGCCCTCCTCTTCCTCGGCCGACGGTGGCGAAGATCACGGTGTGTCAACCCGTGGCTACGGTCGCGTAGGTCGCGCCCCGGGGTGAAGGATGGGGTCCCGTGGCAGCGACGACTTCGACACTCAAGACCATCGGCTCGTACGCGGCGATCGGGGACAGCTTCACCGAGGGCGTGGGGGACCCGGGACCCGGGGAAACGTTCGTCGGCTGGGCGGACCGGCTGGCCGTTCTCCTCGCCGACCAGCGTGACGAGCACGACTTCCGGTACGCGAACCTGGCCGTGCGCGGCCGCCTCCTGGACCAGATCGTGGCCGAGCAGGTGCCCCGCGCCAAGGCGCTGGCGCCGGACCTCGTGACCTTCTGCGCGGGCGGCAACGACATCATCCGGCCCGGCAGCGACCCGGACGACGTGGCCGAACGGTACGAGGCCGCCGTGCGCGACCTCGCCGGATCGGTCGGCCGGGTCGTGATCACCACCGGCTTCGACACGCGGGACGTGCCGGTCCTCAAGCACATCCGGGGCAAGATCGCGACGTTCAGCGCGCACGTCCACTCCATCGCCGACCGCTACGACTGCCCCGTCCTCGACCTCTGGTCGCTGAAGTCCGTCCAGGACCGGCGGGCCTGGGACGCCGACCGGCTGCACCTCTCGCCCGAGGGCCACACGCGGGTCGCCCTGCGCGCCGCCCAGGTGCTCGGCATGGCCACGCCGGCCGACCCCGAGCAGCCGTGGCCGCCGATGCGCCCGCGCGGCTCGGTGGACACGACCCGGGACAACATCCAGTGGGCGCGCGACCACCTGGTGCCGTGGATCGGACGGCGGCTGCGCGGGGAGTCCTCCGGGGACCACGTGGCGGCCAAGCGTCCGGACCTGCTGCCGCTGTAGGGGCCCGCGCGGGGCGGGCGGCGGCCGGGGCGGGACGGGGCGGGGCGCGCGTTCCGGGGCGCGCGGTGGAATCCTTGGGGGGTGCCGTGCGTTGCCAAGATGTGAACCACCAGAACGTCCTGCCCGAATCCTCCCAGGAGGCGCTTTGACCGGCTCCCGTCCCCTGCGTCCACGGCTGCGCGCCCTGAGGCCCGAAGCGTTCGGCGCGGACCCGTCCGGTGCCCGCCTGGACCGGATCCGGCGCTCGCCGAACTTCGCCGACGGCGTGTTCCAGAACCCGGTCGGCGCCCGCACCAGGCCGTCCGGCTCGATGGCGGAGTTCGCCAAGATCTACTTCCACAAGGAGCAGCGGCTCCGGCGCAACCCCGGCGCTCCCATCCCGGTGTACCCGACGACGCTCGCCGAGCTGGCGAAGCCGCCGGCCACCGGGCTGCGGCTGACCTGGATGGGGCACTCCTCCGTGCTCGCCGAGATCGACGGGCGCCGGGTGCTGTTCGACCCGGTCTGGGGCGAGCGGTGCTCCCCCTTCCCCTTCGCCGGGCCCAAGCGGCTGCACCCGGTGCCGGTACCGCTGGCCTCGCTGGGTGACGTGGACGTCGTGGTGATCTCGCACGACCACTACGACCACCTCGACCTGCCGACCATCAAGGCCCTCGCCGGCACGGACACGGTCTTCGCCGTCCCGCTCGGCGTCGGCGCGCACCTGGAACGCTGGGGCGTCCCGGCGGACCGGCTGCGCGAGCTCGACTGGAACGAGACGACCAAGATCGCCGGGCTCTCCCTCACGGCGACCCCGGCCCGCCACTTCTGCGGGCGCGGACTGCGCAACCAGCAGTTCACCCTGTGGGCGTCCTGGGTCGTCGCGGGCGACGCGCACCGGGTCTTCCACAGCGGTGACACCGGCTACTTCCCGGGGTTCGAGGAGATCGGCGCCGAGCACGGGCCGTTCGACGCCACGATGATCCAGATCGGGGCCTACTCCGAGTACTGGCCGGACATCCACATGACGCCGGAGGAGGGCATGCGCGCCCACCTCGACCTCCAGGGCGGGATGCCGCACGGCACGATGCTGCCGATCCACTGGGGCACGTTCAACCTGGCTCCGCACCCGTGGGACGAGCCGGGCGAGGGCACCGTGGCCGCCGCCGAGAAGTCCGGATCGGCCGTCGCGCTCCCCATCCCCGGCCAGCCCTTCGAGCCGGGCGCGGCCGACGCCCCCTCCGCGCCCTGGTGGCGGCCCTTCGTCGTCGCGCCCGTGCCGGCCGGCCCCCGCGACGGGGCCCGGGCCGGGGCCCCGCGCGCGGGGGGGGGGGGCCCGGCCCCGCCCGCG
>NZ_JBSGWY010000015.1:153127-153431 GCF_053609145.1 Streptomyces sp. NPDC054961
TCCGCCGCGGGCCGCGCCCCCCCCCCCCCCCGCCCCGGGGGGGCGCCCCCCCGCCGCCCCCCCCGCGCCGCCCGCCGGGGCGGCCGGCCCCTCGGCCGTACCGCCGCTGGAGGCGGGCGGAGCCTCGGCCGCGGCGGCGCGGGTCGGTTCCGCGGTCGTCGGCGGACCGGAGGCGCCGGAAACCGTCGGATCCCCCTGAGGAGGCGGGGGGGGGGGGCGGGGGGGGGGGGGGGGGGGGGGGGCGGGGGGCCCGGGGGGGGGGGGCGGGGGCCGACGGCCGGCGGGCGGGGGGGGGGCGGGCGGG
>NZ_JBSGWY010000016.1:0-49794 GCF_053609145.1 Streptomyces sp. NPDC054961
GGCGCCCGCCCCCCCCCCCGCGCCCCCCCCCCCCCCCCCCCGCGCGCCCCCGCCGCGCCCCCCCCGCGCGGGGTGGGGGGGGGCGCCCCCCGCGGGGCGTGCGGGTCCGGGCGGGGATCAGGCCGCCGGGGCCGGGTAGGTCGGGTATTCCACGCCGGAGACGTGCTGGACGACCCGGACCACCTGGCAGGAGTAGCCGAACTCGTTGTCGTACCAGAGGTAGAGGATCGCGTTGTCGCCGTCGACCTTGGTGGCGCCGGCGTCGACGATCGAGGCGTGGCGCGAGCCGATGAAGTCGCTCGAGACCGCGTCGGGGGCGGTGGTGAAGTCGATCTGGCGGCGCATCGGCGAGGTCAGCGAGACGTCGCGGAGGTAGTCGAGGACCTCGTCGCGGTTGGTCTCGCGGCCCAGGCGCAGGCTCAGGATGGCGATCGAGACGTCCGGCACCGGGACGCGGATCGAGCTGCCGCTGATCGGGGCCTTGAGGTCGGGCAGCGCCTTCGCGACGGCCGAGGCGGCGCCGGTCTCCGTCATGACCATGTTGAGCGGCGCGGAACGGCCGCGGCGGTCGGCGCTGTGGTAGTTGTCCAGCAGGTTCTGGTCGTTGGTGAAGGAGTGGACCGTCTCCACGTGGCCGCGCAGGACGCCGTACTCGTCCGCCATCGCCTTCAGCGGCGGGACGATCGCGTTGGTGGTGCAGGAGGCGCAGGACAGGATCTGCTCGTCCGGCTTGATCGTGTCGTGGTTGACGCCGTGCACGATGTTCGGGACGTCGCCCTTGCCCGGAGCGGTCAGGACGACCTTTTCGACACCGGGGCGCAGGTGCTTGGACAGCCCCTCGCGGTCGCGCCACTTGCCGGTGTTGTCGATGAGGATGGCGTCCTTGATCCCGTACGCCGTGTAGTCGACCTCGGAGGGGTCGTTGGCGTAGATGACCTTGATCTCGTTGCCGTTGGCGACGATGGTGCTGGTCGCCTCGTCCACGGTGATCGTGCCCTGGAACTGGCCGTGGATGGAGTCGCGGCGCAGCAGCGAGGCGCGCTTGACGAGGTCCTGCTCGCCACCCCCGCGGACGACGATCGCGCGCAGGCGCAGGCCGTTGCCGGAACCGGCCTTCTCGATCAGCAGGCGCGCGACGAGGCGGCCGATGCGGCCGAAACCGTAGAGGACGACATCGCGCGAGGAGCCGCGCTCGATCTTGTTGGCACCCGTGGCACCTGCGACCGCCCCGGCGGTGAACTCCGCCACCGACAGACCGCGGTCGTCGGCCGCGTAGGTCGCGGCGAGCAGGCCGATGTCGATCTGCGAAGGACCGAGGTCCAGCGTGGTGAGCGCCTGCAGGAACGGGAGCGTCTCGGTGACCGAGAGCTCCTCGCCGGCGATCTGGCGGGCGAACCGGTGGGTCTTCAGGATGCTGACCACGGACTTGTTCACCAAGGAGCGGCTGTGGAGGAGGACGGTGACGTCCTGCTCCCGGTGCAGCTTCCCGATGATCGGGATCATCGACTCCGCGATCTCCTCGCGGTTCTTCCAATTGGTGAACGAGTCGTCATTGACAGTCACAGGAATTATCTTTCGAGCTAGGCGGCGCTCATATGCTAACCCGCGCCCGTGCCGGGCCTTCAAGCGCCCCCTGAAGAGCCGGTCAGCCCTCCGCGCGCTGGGTCACCGGAGCACTGCTCTCGTCGCCGAGGAACTCGTACCAGCGGCGCTGCAGGCACAGGTAGCGGGTATCGGCCTCGGCCAGGGCCAGGAAGGAGTCGACCGTGTCCGCCAGCCGCTCCCGCAGGCCCGGATCGGTCAGGTCACCCTGGTCGCCGAAGGCGGTGTGCGCGCTGGCGAGGCTGAACATGTCCGGGTACACCCGCGCCCCGAGGTGTTCCAGGGGGACGCGCAGCGCCCAGAGGCCGCGGTTCCCGCCGATCATCGACGGGGAGGCGGACACCAGCAGCGTCTGCTTGTCCTTGAAGGGCTGCGGCCGGAACCGGGAGACCCAGTCGACGGCGTTCTTCACGACGCCGGGCACGGAGGCGTTGTACTCCGGCGAGGCGATGACCAGGGCCTGCGCCGCGAGCAGCCGCTCACGCAGTGTGGCCGCGCCGACGGGCGGGCCGTCGGCCGCCTCGGCGTCGCCGTCGTAGGAGGGCATGGCGAAATCGCCGATCCGGGCCAGGTCCACGACGGCGCCCGACCGCTCGACCTGGGCGGCGACGAGCGAGGCCAGCCGCGTGTTCACGGAGTCCTCGCGGGAGGACCCCGCGAGGACGAAGACCCTCAGCGCGCCGGGTCCGGTGGTGATGTTCAGGTTGTCCGGGTCGGCCGGGGCGGTCCGGTCGCTCGACTGGTTCGCGTTCGCGTTGCTCGCATCGGTCACGTGCGGGACCGTACGCGGCCGTACGTGAGCCGCGGCGCGTCCCGGCGCCGTGGCGCACGGGCTGTCACCCGGACGGGGTCAGTTGGCGCCCCAGCCGCCGTCCAGGGGGAGCGAGGAGCCGGTGACGTAGCCGGTGTGCGGGCCGCACAGCCAGACGGCGGCCGCCGCTACCTCCTCGGGCTCGATCAGCCGCTTGATCGGGGACCGGGTCAGCAGCACCTCGGAGAGCACGTCGCCCTCGCCGATGCCGTGGGCGGCGGCCTGGTCCCGCATCTGGCCCTCGACCAGCGGGGTGCGGACGTAGCCGGGGCTGATGCAGTTGCTGGTGACCCCGTACGGGGCGGCCTCGATCGCCGTGACCTTGCTGAGCCCCTCCAGCCCGTGCTTGGCCGCGACGTAGGCCGACTTGTAGGCGCTGGCCCGCAGCCCGTGGACGCTGGAGATGTTGACCACCCGGCCCCAGCCCGCGGCGTACATGTGCGGCAGCACGTGGCGCAGCAGGAGGAAGGGCGCGGTGACCATCACCTGCTGGATCAGGGCGAAGCGCTCGGGCGGGAACTCCGTGATCGGGGCGACGTGCTGGATCCCGGCGCTGTTGACCAGGATGTCGACGGCGGCGGGCAGCCCGCCGATGACGGCGGGATCGGCCAGGTCGGCGACGTGGGCGTGGGGCCCCCCCCCGGGGGGCCCCGCCGGGGGGGCCCCCCCCCCGCGGGGGCCCCCCCGGGCGGGGGGCCCCCCCCCGGGGGGGGGCCCCGGGGGGGGGCCCCCCGGCACCGCGGGGGGCCCCCGGGGGTGTTCCCCCCGCTGGGCGCGGGGGGGGGGCCCCCCCCCCTCGGCGGGGGGGGGGGGCCTGGGGGGGGCGGGGGGGGGGCCCCCCCCGGGGGGCGCCCACGGCCTTGGCCGCCCTCTCGTCGAGGTCGACCACGTGCACGGTGGCCCCGGCCTCGGCCAGGGCCACGGCGCAGGCCCGGCCGATACCGCTGGCGCCGCCCGTCACCAGGGCGACGCGCCCCCGCAGCTGCGGAAGGGAAGGAGTTTCGCTCGTCATGGCTCGAAGCGTAGGGAGGGGCCGGGACGGCGCCCACGGTGTCCCGGCCCATACTCCGTCCCGTCCGTATGGAGGCTGACGCCATGCGTGCCGCCGCCGTCGTCATCGGCCGTCCCGCCTTCGGCCGTCCCGCCTTCGGCCGACGGTGGCCGGTGTCCGGTCGTCAGTCGCCGAGCGGGCAACTGGTCAGCAGGGTCGCCGGGTCGGCGGCGGGATCCCGGGGGACCGTGTGGCCGAGCGGGGGGCGCACGCCGCGGCCGATCCAGTCCTCCAGCGCGCTGAAGGCGGCACGGTGGCAGGGCGTGAGCGGGCGCAGCCGGTCGGGGAAGGCGTCGACCAGCGAGTCCACGTGGGTGCCGCCCTCGATGCGGTAGTAGCGCAGCAGGGCGCCCCGGCCCGCCTGCCGGACCATCTCGGCGTAGACGTCCGAGTCCTTCGAGATGGGGAGCAGCACGTCGAGGGTGCCGTGCAGGGTGATCAGCGGCTTGCCGATCCGGCCGGTGAGCGCGATCTTCGCGACGGCGCGGTGGACTTCTGCGGGGCGGTCGGCGTAGGCGTAGTCGGCGTCGCAGGCGGGGGCGCCGGGGATGCCGGGCCGGCAGAAGGGCGTGCCGGCCTCGGTCGGGCCGTCGAAGTCCGGGTCGAGTTCCTCGCGGTAGATCCGCTGGGTGAGGTCCCAGTAGTAGCTGTGGTGGAAGGGCCACAGGAACTCCGAACCGGCCGGGAAGCCGGCGGCGGTCATGGCCGCGTGGGCCTGCTCGGCTTCCGGCCCGCCGGCCGCGTACACGGGGTAGGCGGACAGGGCCGGGGGCAGGAAGGTGAGCAGGTTCGGGCCGTCGGCCCGCCACAGCGTGCCCTCCCAGTCCACCCCGCCGTCGTACAGCTCCGGATGGTTCTCCAGCTGCCAGCGCACCAGGTACCCGCCGTTGGACATGCCGGTCGCCAGGGTGCGCGACGGCGGCCGGTGGTAGCGCTGCGCGACGGCCGCGCGGGCGGCCCGGGTGAGCTGGGTGACCCGGGTGTTCCACTCGGCGATGGCGTCACCGGGCGCCTGGCCGTCGCGGTGGAAGGCGGCCCCGGTGTTGCCCTTGTCGGTGGCGGCGAAGGCGTAGCCGCGGGAGAGCACCCAGTCGCCGATGGCCCGGTCGTTGGCGTACTGCTCGCGCACGCCCGGGGATCCGGCGACGACGAGCCCGCCGTTCCAGTGGTCGGGGAGCCGGATGACGAACTGCGCGTCGTGGTTCCAGCCGTGGTTGGTGTTGGTGGTGGAGGTGTCGGGGAAGTAGCCGTCTATCTGGATTCCCGGGACGCCGGTGGGGACGGCCAGGTCCTTGGGCGTGAGGCCGGCCCAGTCGGCGGGATCGGTGTGCCCGGTGAGCGCGGTCCCGGCGGTCGTCAACTCATCCAGACAGTCGGCCTGTTGGTGCTCGGCTCCCGGTACGTGGAGCTGAGCTCGGCGGGCGCAGTGGGACTCGCCGGTGCCGGTACCGGTGCCGGTGCCGAGGGCGCTGGCCGGGGGTGCGGTGAGCGTCAGCAGGGCCGCGGCGGCGGCGGTCACGGCGGCGACGGCCGCCGTGACCGCGGTCACCGCCCTGGCCGGCTGCCTGGTCGTGGTGGTGGAACGGACGGCCGAGGGCATCGGAAGCCTCCTGGGGGAGTGCGGACGGGGGGACTGGGCCGGAGGCTACGGGCGGGTGCGCCGGCGTCGACACGGCTGCGCCCGCCATGATCGAGGCCGCCCCGGTGGGGACGGGCGCCATGGCGGGCGCGCGTGCGCCGGGGCACGGGGCTCAGCGGCACGGGGCTTAGCGCACGGGGCTCAGGGGCAGGCGGCGTCGGCGATGACGAAGTAGCCGGTGGGCGCCTCCTTCAGGGTGTGGGTGACGAAGACGTTGTAGAGGCCCATGTTCTGGTGGGAGCCCTTGGCGTACACGTAGCCCCCCTCGGTGGTGGCCCGTCCCGCCTGTACCTGCTGGTAGTTGTTCGCTCCCGTCCAGCAGACCGCGGCCGCGCCCGTCGTGCTCACCGTGACCGGCCCGGAGCGGGTGCCCGCGGTCCCCGAGGCGTCGCGGGCCGCCACCGTGTACGCGTGGCTCGTACCGGGGGCGAGGCCGGTGTCCGTGTACGGGGGCACGGCCGGGGTGGCGACCTGGGTTCCGTCACGGAAGACCGCGTAGCCGGAAGCGTCCGCCACCTGGTTCCAGGTGAGCGTGACGCTGGTGTCGGTGACCCCGGTCGACGCCAGGCCGGTGGGCGCGGGCAGATCGCCCGGACCGGGTCCGGGGCCCGGACCGGAGCCGTCCAGCCCGAAGAACCCCGAGATCCAGTGGCTGGAGCAGATCGAGGCGAGGAAGTACGCGGCACCGGTGCGGCCGCACTGCTCGGGGCCGGAGCCGGGGTCGACCGGGGTGCCGTGCCCGATGCCGGGCACCCGGTCCACCTCGACGGCCACCGTGCCGTCCCCGGCGAGGTACTCCTCGCGCCGGGTGGCGTCGGGACCGATGGCCGAGGTGCGGTCGGGCGTCTGCGGCAGACCGTGCAACGCGGTCCACTGGTCGCGCAGTTCGTCGGCGTTGCGCGGGGCGACGGTGGTGTCCGCGTCCCCGTGCCAGATCGCCACCCGCGGCCAGGGGCCGCTCCAGGCCGGGTACGCGTCGCGCACCAGCTGCGCCCAGGCGGCCGGGCTCTTGTCCACGCCGGGGCTCATGCAGGCGTAGGGGCCGGTGTCCTTCGTGCAGTCGTAGGGCAGTCCGGCCACCACCGCCCCGGCGGCGAACACGTCCGGGTAGGCCGCGAGCATCACCGGGGTCATGGCGCCCCCGGCGGACAGGCCCGTGACGAAGGTGCGGGCCGGGTCGGTGGAGTAGGCGGATGCGGCGTACGCGACCATCTGCCGGATGGAGGCGGCCTCGCCCTGGCCGCGCCGGTTGTCGGTCGTCTGGAACCAGTTGAAGCACTTGTTGGGGTTGTTCGCGGACGTGGTCTCGGCGAAGACCAGGACGAAGCCCCTGCGGTCGGCGAGTTCGGGCAGTCCGGAGTTGTCCGCGTAGGTCCGGGCGTTCTGCGTGCAGCCGTGCAGGGCCACCACCACGGGCGGGTGGGCCGGAAGGGAGGCCGGGCGGTACGCGTACATGGCCAGCTGCCCCGGATTGGCGCCGAAGGCAGAGACCTGCTGGAGGGTGACGGCCGCACCGGCCGGGGCGAGGGGCCCGGCCAGGACGCCGCCGGCGGCCAGCAGTACGAGCGCGAGCACGCGTACGAGGGCCCGTACGAGACCCTGCGCGAGCAGCTGTCGGGAGAGGGGGCGGGGGAGTGGGCGGGCGTGGGGGCTCACGTGGCCGGACGGGGGTCCGTACGGCGCTCGGGGCGGGGATCCCGGCGGCGATCCGGGCGGAGATCCGGACTGCGTGCGGGGGCGCGCGGACATGGCGGCTCCTCGAGGTGACGTGGGTGGTCCGCGGGTCCGCGACCTGGGGCCGGGGCCCGCGGTGTCCGTCACCGTAGAAGTGGCCCGGTCCGCGGCGGCATGGCACGGACCGACACAATCCAGCCACCGCTTGACCGGTCCACAGGGGTTGCGGGAGCCACTGGCCCGCTGCTACTGAGGTTTGATGTGTGAGGGCGCCGGGCCGGCGCCTTGAACCGCGAAGCAACCGTGACCAAGATCGTAAATCGCGGGTGCCCTTCCCGACCGCCCTGGTAGCGTGCGCCGGCATGTCATCGGAACTGGAACGCCCCCCGCGCCAAGCGGACGAACGCACCGCGCTCATCGGCTGGCTGGACCTGCAGCGGCAGATCCTGCGCTGGAAATGCAAAGGGCTGAGCGACGAGGACGCGCGCCGCCCGGTCATTCCGACCTCACCGGACATGACGATGGCCGGTCTCATCTCCCACATGCGCTGGACCGAGCACATATGGCTGGAAGTGCTGTTCCTCGGCGGCGACAAGAAGCAGAACCCCGCATTCGACGAGTCGAGCGAGAACGCCGACTGGCACACCGACGGCCGCCCCCTCGCGGAACTCCTCGCGGAGTACGAGGCCCAGTGCGCCCGCAGCAACGAGATCGTTGCCGCGGCCGACCTGGACGACGCCGGCCGCCACCCGGACTTCCGCGACGGCAGCGCCAACCTCCGCTGGATGCTGATCCACCTCGTCGAGGAGACGGGGCGACACGCGGGGCACGCGGACATCGTCCGGGAGCTGCTCGACGGCACGAAGGGCTACTACTAGCGCAGCTCCGCGAAGCGGGCCCTTTCCTCAGGAGCCTGGCCAACACGCCTCACGACCCGCGCGTCCGCCCAGTCCGGCGGCCACCCTCAGCTCGGCCCCCGTCGCCGCGCGGACCTCCTCCAGGCCGACCCCGGGGGCGAGTTCGCTCAGCAGGAACCCCTCGGGGGTGATGTCGACGACCGCGAGGTCGGTGATCACCCTCTGGACGACGGCCCGTCCGGTCAGGGGGAGCGTGCACCGCTCCACGAGCTTGGGCGTGCCGTCCTTCGCGGTGTGTTCCATGAGCACGACGACCCGGCGCGCACCGTGCACCAGGTCCATCGCGCCGCCCATCCCCTTGACCATCTTCCCGGGGATCATCCAGTTGGCCAGATCGCCCGCGGCGGACACCTGCATCGCGCCCAGGACGGCGGCGTCGACGTGGCCGCCGCGGATCATGCCGAAGGACAGTGCCGAGTCGAAGAACGAGGCCCCCGGCACCACCGTGACCGTCTCCTTGCCCGCGTTGATCAGGTCCGGGTCCACGTCCCCGGCGGACGGGTACGGGCCCACGCCGAGGATTCCGTTCTCCGACTGGAGCACCACCTCGACCCCCGGGGGGAGGTGGTTGGGGAGGAGGGTCGGCAGCCCGATCCCCAGGTTCACGTACGTACCGTCCCGCAGCTCGCGCGCGGCGCGGGCCGCCATCTGTTCACGGGTCAGGGCCATGTCACACGCCGCCTTCCTGGTCGGCCGACCGTACGGAGAGGTCGGTGCGGTCAATGCGGTCGGTGCGGTCGGTGTGGGGTGCGCCGTCGCGGCGGACCGTACGGCGCTCGACGCGCCGCTCGGCCGCCGGATCACCGGGGTGCACGCGCAGCACCCGCTGGACGAACACGCCGGGCAGGTGGACGGTGTCCGGGTCCAGCTCGCCCGGCTCTACCAGCTCCTCCACCTCGGCGATCGTGATCCGTCCGGCCATCGCGGCCAGGGGATTGAAGTTGCGCGCGGAGGCATGGAAGACGAGGTTGCCATGCCGGTCTCCGGCGGCCGCCCGCACCAGGGCGAAATCGGTGGTGATGCCCTCCTCCAAGAGGTACTCGCGGTCGCCCCAGCGGCGCAGTTCCTTGGGAGGCGAGGCCACCGCGACGCCCCCGTCGGCCCGGTACCGCCACGGCAGCCCGCCCTCCGCGACCTGCGTACCGGCCCCGGCGGGCGTGTAGAACGCAGGGATTCCCGCGCCGCCGGCCCGCAGCCGCTCCGCGAGCGTGCCCTGCGGGACCAGTTCCACCTCCAGCTCACCGCTCAGGTACTGCCGGGCGAACTCCTTGTTCTCGCCGACGTAGGAGCTGGTCATGCGGTCGATCCTGCCCGCGCGCAGCAGCAGGCCGAGGCCCCAGTCGTCCACCCCGCAGTTGTTGGAGACCACCTCCAGGGCGTTCGCGCCCTCCCGCTCCAGGAGCGCGCCGATCAGCACGCCCGGAACCCCGCACAGTCCGAAGCCCCCCACCGCCAGCGAGGCCCCCGCGTGGACGTCCGCCACCGCCTCGGCCGCGCTCGCGACCTCCTTGTCCAGCCCCATCACAGGTCCTCCTCCGCCTGGGCCTTCGCCCTCGCGCACGCACCCGCCGTCGCCGTCGTCCGGTTCGGTGCCGTCGGCCAGGACCGGTGTGCGGTCGGGCCGACCCGACCGACCCTAGGAACCGCGGACCCGCCCCGGCCATGGCGGCCGCGTACACACCGGGCCGCCCGGTTGTGTGGCCGGGACGGACGGGAAAACGGCCGAGGACCCGCCGCGGCAGGCCCCGCACGAGCGGTCGCCGGTTCGCCGTGGTCGTCCTCGTCCCGGGCCCGCGTGCCCGGGACGAGCCGCCGGACGGCCACGCTGCCGAACCGGAGGACGCGCGGGGAACCGGTCGGCCGGACCGTGCGTCACAGCCGCGCCGGCTCCGGCACCGCGACGCGAGGAGGAACGATGATGCGCCGAACCGCCACTCGAGGCCTGGGCCGTCCGGGCGTGGTGAACGCGAGTGTGGACAGGACGGTGGCGGTGGCCGCCCTCGTGGCCCTGGGGACCGCCATCCTGCTCGTCGGCTGCGGCGACGCGGTGCAGCGCGACCAGGTCGGGTCCGCCGGGGAGATCCGGTTCACGTCCCCCTCGGCGTGCCCCGCCCACGACCCCGCCGCACCGCGGGCGGCGCCGACGCCGGTCGACGGCGCACCGGGCAACACCCCCGAGGGCGAACGGCTTTCCCAGGCCATCGGGGAGCAGGGGCACCACGCCTTCGCCGACGTCTCTCCACGCAGAGGCGTTCGCGTGCGAGGAGCTCCTCCATCACCGCCCGGGGGAGCGAGGGGTTGGCGGCCGCGGACTCGGCCACGTCCGGGGACGGGTGGGTGAGCAGGTCCACGAGAACCGGCGGGGACAGGGCGGGGTGACGTGCGGCGTGGACCTGGGCCTTGGGATCGTGGAGGCAGGGCAGGAGCGCCGCCTCCGTGGCGTTCGGGTGCACCACGACCTCGCGGAAGACCCGTCGCGCCGGCGGATCATGGCGGACCAGGTCCTCCAACAGGGCCGGTGGGGCGTCCGGGTTGGCCGCCACCCGCGCGAGGACCTGTACGCCGTACCGCGCGACCATCGCGCGCAGCCGGTCCTCGCGAAGGCCCGGGTGCGAGGCGACGGCCTTGGCCACGGCCGCGTCCGGGTCGTCGGCCAGGGCATCGCGCAGCCGGGCCGGGAGGTCGCGCCGTTGCGCCACGAGCATCCGTACGCCCGGTCGCGCGGAGGCGGACAGTTCCGCGAGCTCGTCCGGTGTGGCCGCGCAGATCCGGGGGAGCGGATCCGGCCCCATCCGGTCGGGCTCCGCCATCGGCATCAGGACGTCGAGGGGCAGCAAGGGATGGCGTGCGAGGAGGCGCACCGCGTGGAGGTCGCCCTTGGCCGTGGCGGCCAGCCGGCGGATCAGCCGCTCGCACCGCCGCCGGTACCGGGCCCTGTCGTGTCCGTGTCCGTACCCGTGGACGTCCGCTCGAGCTCGGCGGATATCGTCTCCGCCGCCTCCACGGGCAGGCGGCCCGCCTCGGTGAGCGTCACCCCGCGCGCACCGCGCACCGCGACCCGGTGACCGAGGCCGCGCTCGAGGGCGGCGATGTGCTGGGAGACGGCGGAGGACGTCAGGAGCAGCGCTCCGGCGGCCTTGGTGAAGCTGCCGTGCTCGGCCACGGCCTGCAGGACGCGCAGCCGGTGCACCTCTCTCGTCAGTTTCCCCTACGACCCGTTCAGCATTCCGGCAGTTCCGCTGGCGACCGTACAGCGGCAGAGTCCTCCGTATGAAGAAGACCGCCGCCGCGCTGCGCGCCGAACGGACCTAGGGGCTGTGCGGCGGATCATCTCGGGCTGGTGCAGGCACACCCGGTACGGCTGAGTTGTCGTGGGCCGTAGCAGTCACGCGAACGACGGCCACCGGTCGGCGGCCCACTCCCGCCAGTCGGCCCACCCGGGCGGCGGGCCGGCGCCCCTGCGGCCCTCCAGCTCCGCCGCGTCGGGCTCCTCGAAATGCGCGCGCCCGTGCAGGATGTCGGCCTCGGACATCGGCAACGTCTCCTCGGGGGTGGTCGCCCAGCGGTGGGCGATACGGGTGCGCTGGGTCTCCTCGTCCACCGGCAGGTAGACCATGCGGAAGCACGCCTCCTCGGCCTCCACCAGCCAGCGGATCGCGGACCGTTCGTCCCGTGACCAGCAGCCGTAGTCCACGACGACGTCGGTGCCCAGTCTGACCGCCTCCAGGGCGAGCCAGAGCATGCGCCCCTCCAGCACATCGCGCTTCCCGTCCGCCTCCGCCTCGCCGAACAGGGGAATCATCCAGTCGTCGGGCGTCAGACGCAGCGCGCCGTGCTCTGCGGCGAGCTGCCGAGCCCGTGTGGTCTTTCCGGCCCCTGGCAGGCCGACCATCATGAACAACGTGGTCACCCCCAGATCGTGGCAGGCAAGCGAATCAGGCAGCCACCGTTTTATCCGCCCGATCACGGGCTGAGCCACAGGCGGAGGGACGCCACGGTGACCGTGCCGTGGAAGACGTAGGCGCGCTTGTCGTAGCGCGTAGCCACGGCGCGGAAGTGCCTGAGCCGGTTGATCGTGGGCTCGACCTCGTTGCGGCGCTTGTATCTCTCCTTGTCAAGGCCCGCTGGCCGGCCTCCTCGGCCTCCTCGGCTTCCTCGGCGCCTGCGGTTGGCTCGCTGGTCCTTCGGTTCCGGGATGGTGTGTTTGATCTGGCGTCTGCGTAGGTAGCGGCGATTACGGCGGGAGGTGTATGCCTTATCGCCGCCCAAGTGGTCGGGACGAGTGCGTCGTGGTCACTCCAATGCCCGCCCCGGCCTCCGGACTTCGGCAGATGGGGCGCAAGTCGCGCCCACTCGTCATTCGTCAGATCGCCCCGCCCCACAAACCGAACAATGACCCCCACGCGAGGCGACCGTCAGATGATCCGCCGGACAGGACCTAGCTGTCCCCGGCCTTCGCGGTCCCCCGTCCTAGCGGTCCCCGGCCCTCCGCTCCAAGGGTGTCGCTACTGCCGAGTTGCTCACACTGAAGGTGACGCTGCCGGGCCGGTAGCGGTCGTCGGACCACTCGATCGGGCGGCCCGTCCGGGTCGCGGAGACGTGTCTTTGGCGCAAAAGCGGGCTGCCGCGCCGGATTTCGAGCAGCCGCGCGTCCTCGCTGCCTGCCGCGAGCGCGTCGATGAGGTGCTCGCCGTAATGGGCGACGATCCCGGAACCGTCGGCCAGGCCGTCCATCACCGACCGGCAGTCCTGCGGCATCGCCTCGACCGCCGCCGCGACCCAGTCGGCGTACGCGGTCCGTTCGACCATCGTCGGCTCCCCGTCGAGCAGCCGCAGCCGCAGGACGGCCAGGATCCCGGTACCGGGCGGCAGCGCGAGGCGCTCCGCCTCCTCAGCCGTGGCCGGGCGGCGGGTGCGCGACAGGAAGCGGCTCGCGGCCCGGTGGCCCACGCCCTCCGCCCACTGGGCGAAGCTGTTGAGCTCGCCGAAGCTGTGCTTGCGTTCGTGGCGCAGGACGATCCGGCGGGCGCCCTGCCGGGACCCGATCAGCCCCTCGGCGGCGAGGGTGGCCACGGCCTGGCGGACGGTTCCGCGCGAGGCCGACCACCGTGCGGCCAGATCGCTCTCCGAGGGCAGCAGGGCGCCTACGGGGTACTCGCCCGAGACGATCGACCGGCGCAGCGCCTCGGCGATCTCCAGATATCGCACCGTAGCCATGGCCATGCTCTTCCGTGCCCCCTGCCGTGGATGTGTTCGCGCCGTCAGCGCTGCCTGCGTCGCCGTCCGCGCCGTCCGCGCGGTGCGCCGGCGGCCACTCTTGCCGCCACCTTAGGAACCCGCGACGAAGATCATCATGTCGGTCTCCTGTCACGTGCGCATCCGGCCATTTCCGGTCTTCGTCGAGACGTGGACCACCAGACAGCCGCCGTTCACCGCGCGTACAGGGACCCAGGGCGAACTGGGGTCAACTTGTTCAGACAAGTAGACCCCCCGTCAAAGATCCTGTCTCCGGGAGAGACCGTGCTCCGTTCCTCCGCCCGTCGCGGTGCGGCCGTCCTGCTCAGTGCCGCCGTCCTGACCACGCTCAGCGCGTGTGGCGCCGCACCCGACCAGAGCACCGCCGCCGACGGCAAGAACAAGACCCAGCCCGGCGCCGCCACCTCCGTCGCCGACTTCGGCGGCCTGGAAGGCCTCGTCGCGGCCGCCGAGAAGGAGGGCCAGCTCAACGTCATCGCGCTGCCCGCGGACTGGGCGAACTACGGCGAGATCCAGAAGGCGTTCCAGGCCAAGTACCCCAAGGTCAAGATCAGCGCGGAGAACCCGGACGCCTCCAGCGCCGACGAGATCGCGGCCGTCAAGTCCCGCAAGGGCCAGACCCGCGCTCCCGACGTCCTGGACCTCGGCATCGCCTTCGCCCGCAGCGGCGCCGGAGAGAACCTCTTCGCCCCGTACAAGGTCACCGCGTGGGACAAGATCCCGGCCTCCCAGAAGGACGCGGACGCCCGCTGGTACAACGACTACGGCGGCTACGTCTCCATCGGATGCGACGCCGCCCGCGTCCCGAACTGCCCGCAGTCCTTCGCCGACCTGGCCAAGCCCGAGTACAAGGGCAAGGTCGCCCTCAACGGCAACCCGACCAAGTCCGGCTCCGCCTTCGGCGGCGTCTACGCGGCCGCCCTCGCCAACAAGGGCTCCTTCGGCGACATCCAGCCCGGCATCGACTTCTTCGGCCAGCTCAAGAAGAGCGGCAACTTCATCCCGGTCGAGTCGACCCCGGCCACCGTGGAGAAGGGCGAGACGCCCATCTCCATCGACTGGGACTACCTCAACGCCGGCTACGCCGAGCAGTTCAAGGGCAAGGGCGTCGACTGGAAGGTCGCCATCCCCACCGACGGCGTCTACGCCCAGTACTACTCGCAGGCCGTCAACAAGGACGCCCCGCACCCCGCCGCCTCCCGTCTGTGGATGGAGTTCCTCTACAGCACCGAGGGCCAGAACCTGTGGCTCAAGGGCCACGCCCGCCCCGTGCTGCTGCCCGTCATGACCCAGGACGGCACCGTCGACAAGGACGCCGTCACCCGGCTCCCGCAGGTCCAGGGCACCCCGACCTTCCCGGCCTCCGCGGAGCTGGACCAGGCCAAGGCCACCCTCGCCGAGAAGTGGGACAAGGCCCTCAGCTGATGTCCGACTCCACCACCACCCCCCACACGACGGGGACCGCCGGCGGCGCCACCACCCGCCGCCGGCGGCGCGGCCCGCGCACCTGGCTCGCCGCCCTCCCCCTCCTCGCCTTCACCGGACTCTGCTTCGGCATCCCGCTGGGCGCCATCGCCTTCGGCGCGGTCACCCGCAGCGACCCGGCGGGCGGAGCCACCCGGCTGACCGGCGAGCACCTCACGCGCTCCCTCCAGGGCCCGTACCTCGACTCGCTCGTCGGCAGCGTCCAGCTCTCCGCCCTCACCGCACTCGTGGGCGGCGTGCTCGGCGTCCTGATCGCGCAGGCCGTCGTCACCTCCCGCTCGCGGACCCTGCGCGGCGCGGCACTGACCGCCTCGGGAGTCCTCGCCAACTTCGGCGGGGTCCCGCTCGCCTTCGCCTTCATCGCCACGGCCGGCATCTCCGGAGTCGTCACCCAGCTCGCCGACCTCACCGGTCTCGGCTGGAACCTCTACTCCTTCACCGGCCTCACGGTGGTCTACCTCTACTTCCTGACCCCCCTGATGGTGCTCGTGATCGTCCCCGCGCTGGACGGGCTGCGCCCGCAGTGGCGCGAGGCCGCCCAGAACAACGGGGCGACCGGACGGCAGTTCTGGCGCCACGTCGGCCTGCCCGTCCTCGCGCCCTCGCTGCTCGGCGGGTTCGTGCTGCTCTTCGGCACCGCCTTCGCCGCGCACGCCACGGCCGCCGCGCTCGTCGGCGGCTCCGTCCCCCTGGTCACCCTCAAGATCGCGGACGCGCTGTCCGGGAACGTGCTGACCGGCCAGGAGAACGTGGCACTGGCCCTCGGCCTCGACATGACCGTGATCGCCGGCCTGGTCATGGCGGTCTACCTGCCCCTCCAGCGACGGAGCGCCCGATGGCTGCGATGACCCCGACGCCCGCCCCGAGCGCCCCCGCCCCGAGCGCCCCCGACACCGAGGCCGCCGCCGGCTCCGCCCGGACGCCGGCCGAGGAGCGGCCCCGCGCCGCGCGCCGGTCCCGCCCCCGCCCCCGGGTGTGGCGCGGAGCCGTCCTCGGCCTGGCCGGCACCTACTTCCTCCTCCCGCTCCTCGCCTCCTTCGTCTTCACCGTGCACGTACCCGGCCAGGGCATCAGCTTCGAGGCGTACACCCAGCTGCTCTCCGCCGAGGGATTCACCAGCAGCCTGCTGCTCTCGCTGGGCCTCGCCGCCGCGACCATCCTGCTGTCGCTGCTCCTGGCGGTGCCCGCGCTGGTCGCCGTACGCGTCGGCTCGCCGCGGCTGCGCCCTGTCGTCGAGGTGATGTGCATGCTGCCGCTCGTCGTACCGCCGATCGCCCTGGTCACCGGCATCACCACCGTGCTGCGCTGGGGACCCGACCACCTCGCCAGGACCCCGCTCTACCAGACCTTCCTCGCCGTCCAGAACCCGGACTTCCCCGTCGTCCTGGTCCTCGCGTACACCGTCCTGGCCCTGCCGTTCGTCTACCGCTCCCTCGACGCCGGACTGCGCGCCGTGGACGTCCCGACCCTCGTCGAAGCCGCCCGCAGCTGCGGCGCGAGCTGGCCGTACGTCGTCCTGCGCGTGCTCCTGCCCAACCTGAGGGCCGCCCTCGCCGGAGCCGCCTTCCTCACGCTGGCCCTGGTCCTGGGCGAGTTCACCATCGCCTCGCTGCTCGGATTCCAGCCCTTCGCCGTGTGGATCGTGTCGATCTCCGGAGCCCACGCCCGCATGTCGGTGGCCGTCTCCGTCCTCAGCCTCCTCATCACCTGGCTGTTGCTGCTCTTGCTCTCCCGGGCCGGAACGGCCCCCGCTACCGTGTCTGCCGCGCCCGCCGCCTCCCGTACCTCCCGCACCTCCGGCAAGGAGTCCTGACCCGCATGTCCCCCACCCCCACCGAGGCCGGGAATCCGCCGAAGAGCGACGCGGCCCCCGCCGGGGCCCGCGTCGAATTCCGCGGCCTGCGCCGCGCGTTCGGCTCCACGGTCGCCCTCGACGGACTCGACCTCACCATCGAGCCCGGCGAACTCGTCGCCCTCCTCGGCCCGTCGGGCTGCGGAAAGACCACCGCACTGCGCGTCGTGGCCGGCTTCGAGCAGCCCGACTCCGGCGAAGTCCTCCTCGACGGGCAGGACATCACGCGCGTGCCGGCCAACCGCCGCGACGCCGGGATGGTGTTCCAGTCGTACAGCCTCTTCCCGAACCTCAGCGCCCGCGACAACGTCGCCTTCGGCCTGCGCGTCCGCAAGGCCGGCGCGGCGCAGCGCCGCGAGCGCGCCGCCGAACTCCTCGACCTGGTCGGCCTGCCCGACCACGGCGACCGCTACCCGCACCAGATGTCCGGCGGCCAGCAGCAGCGCGTCGCGCTCGCCCGCGCCCTCGCCCTGCGCCCGCGCGTCCTGCTGCTCGACGAGCCGCTCTCCGCGCTCGACGCGAAGGTACGGGCCAGCCTGCGCGAGGAGATCCGCCGCCTGCAGCTCTCCCTCGGCATCACCACCGTGTTCGTCACGCACGACCAGGAGGAAGCCCTCTCGATGGCCGACCGGGTCGCCGTGCTCAACGCCGGCCGCCTGGAGCAGTGCGCGGCACCCGCCGAGCTCTACGAGCGGCCCGCGACGCCGTTCGTCGCCGAGTTCGTCGGCACCATGAACCGGCTCCCCGGCCGGCTCGCGGGCTCCGGCACGGTGGAGGTGGCCGGCTCCCGGCTGCCCGTGGACGGCCCGGTGCCCTCGACCTCGCACGTCGAGGTTCTCGTGCGCCCCGAGAACATCACGGTGTCGCCGGACGCGGAAGGCACCGCGACCGTCGTCTCCGCCTCGTTCTTCGGCTCGGTGACCCGCGTCCACCTGGACCTGCCGGGCGGCACCCGGGTCAAGGCCGACCTGCCCTCGCGCGACGCCGGAGCCCTCGTACCGGGCGCGCGGGCGGCCGTGGGACTGGCCGAACGCCCCGTACTCGTCGTCGCCGGGGCCGCCTCGTGAACGGACTCGCCGCGGTCCTGTTCGACATGGACGGCACCCTCGTGGACACCGAGGTGCTGTGGTGGGAGACCACCCGGGAGGTCGCGGCCGGCCTCGGGTACGCGCTGACCGAGGCGGACGCGCCCGAGGTGGTCGGCCGCGCGGTCCAGGACACCGCGGCGCACCTCGTACGGGCCGCCGGCGCGGGCGACCCGGCGGAGCTGGCGCGGGACCTGACCGATAGCTTCTTCCGCCGGGTCGAGGCGGGCGCGCCGATGCGGCCGGGCGCGCAGCGGCTGCTGACCGCCCTGGAAGCCGAAGGAGTGCCGTTCGCACTGGTCAGCGCCTCGCCCCGGCTGGTCGTGGACTCGGTGGTCGGGGGCTCGCTGGCCCACGTTCCCTTCGCCTTCACGCTGTCCGCCGACGACACGGCCCTGACGAAGCCGCACCCGGACCCGTACCGGGCGGCCGCGGAGCGGCTGGGCGCGGCGCCGGAGGCGTGCGTGGCGGTCGAGGACTCCCCGGACGGCGCGGCCTCCGCCGAGGCCGCGGGCTGCGGCCTCCTGGTGGTCCCGTCCCTCCTGCCGGTCCCGCCCTCCCCGGTACGCACCTTCGCGCACTCCCTGACGGAGGTCACCCCGGCGACCCTGCGAGCGTGTCTGACCGCGCGGCTGGAGGTCTGAGGGCGCCGGACTCCTCTCCCCGCCCCCCCGCCGCCGTCCCCGGGCGCGGCCCGGTCCCGGGGTCAGCCGTCCAGGGCCAGGAGGCGCAGGACACCGTCCGCGTAGGCGGCCGAGACGGAGTCGGGCCGGTGCTCCGCGGCGGAGCGCAGGCTCGGCAGGGCCGCTCGGATGTGGGCGGCGCACTGACCGTACAGCCCGGCCTCGTGCGAGGAGCCGTCGTCCTCCGCGCCGAGCAGCCGCAGCAGGGCCCACAGCAGGGCCTCGCGCGTCGACTGCCGGGGCGGCCCGGCGGACCAGACGGCCATCAGGACCCCGGACACCGCCGGCGCGGGCGGCCGCAGCCGGCCGGTGTGGAAGGCGTGGCCCTCCAGCGCGTGGAACGCGGCCGGGTGTCCCTCGGCCGCGTCCCACAAGGTGTCCACGAGATGCCCCGCCGGGCGGCCGCAGCCGCAGTCGATGCCGTCCCAGTCGTGCCGGGCGATCTCCCGCGCGACCGCGTCGGGTACCAGCGGGCTGGTGCGGGGCTGCTTGTCCGTCGTTCTCACGAGAGCAGTATGGGATCAGGGCGGCGTCCGGTCCAGGGCCGCCGCGGCCGCGCATCGCCAGGTCAGCGGCGGTGTCCCCGCCGGCCTCGGCCCTTCCGCCGCGCGGCCGCCCCGCCCCCCTGCCGGGCCGCCCCCCTGCCGCCCCGCCCCCCTGCCGGGCCGGGCCCGCGCGGGACACGGCACGGCCGAACGGACGGACCGTCACAGCTCGGGCCGCCACGGGTCGAACACCCAGCCCGGATGAGAGGTCCCGAGGTAGGACAGGTGGGCTTCCCAGTCCTCGGGCGACAACGCCTGTACGGGTTTCAGCGCGATGCGGCCGTCCGCGTCCACGTCGAACCCCCAGGAGAAGCCGACCAGCGGCAGGACCCGCCGTTCGGTGTCGTCCATCGGCGTCCACGCGAGGTAGCTGTGGGCCGTCCAGTCGAGGGGATCCCGCCTGTCGCGGGACGGCGCGTCGAACAAGGTGGGATTGACGCCGAAGAACGCGTACGGGGACGGCGCATCCTCGAAGAGGTAGAACGGATCCATGTCGAAGGCGGTCCCGGCGGAGGCGTTGTCCGTCGAGCGCACCAGCTGGACCCAGCCGAAGAGGGCCCGGTAGCCCTTCCCCGGGTAGTCCACCACGGCCGTGCAGCTAGGGAATCCACGGGCTCCGGCGTGCTTGCCGATCGCGGAGGGATCATCCACAGGCTCCACCGTCACGGCCAGCGAGCCCTGTACGTCGTCACGTAAGAAGGTAGTGATCACGACTTCACCTTGCCGCCCGCGGGCGCCCTTGGGAAGGGCGCCCGCGGCCCGCCCGCCCGGCGCGTGCGCTGCGGTACGGGGCCGGGCCGGCCGTGGCAGGCTGGGACCGTGAATGAGGCACCGCGCGAACCCGACCGCAGGACACCGCTCTACCGGAAGGTCGCCGCGGACCTGCGGACGGCGATCACGGCGGGCGAGTACGGGTCCGGCTCCCGGCTGCCCGCGGAGGACGAACTCGCCCGCCGCTACGAGGTGTCCAGGGGCACGGTCCGCCAGGCGCTCGCCGCGCTGCGCACCGACGGACTGGTCACCTCCCGGCGCGGCACCCGCCGGGTCGTGCTCGGGGGCGGCCCGGCGCGCGACGGGGCGGTGGCGGAGCTCCGCAGTTTCACCCGGTGGGCCCGCTCGCTGGGGCGGGAACCGGGCGGCCGGACCGTGTCCGTGGACCGGGGCGAGGCCGACGCCGGGGAGGCGGAGCAGCTGAGGATCCCCGCGGGCTCGCCCGTCCACCGCGTGCTGCGGCTGCGCACGCTGTCGGGGTCCCCGGTGATGGTGGAGCGCACCACCTATCCGGAGGCGGTCGGCGCCCTGGTGGCGGCCATGCCGTTCGACACGGTCTCCTACTCCGACCGGCTCGCCGCGCACGGAGTGCTGTTCACCGACGCCCACCACACCATCGACATCGCGGCGGCCGACGCGGACGACGCGCGGCTGCTGGGCTGCCGGACGGGGGAGGCGCTGCTGCGCGAGCGGCGCCGGTCCACCGATCTGGCGGGCGTCCCGGTGGAGTGGTCGCAGGACCGGTACCTGCCGGGGACGGTGGCCTTCACCGTGCACACGACGGCCGCCGGCGCCCTGGGCCGGCGGCTCAGCCCCTGATCAGGAGCTCCTCCAGCAGCGGCCGGAAGTGGCCGAAGCCCGGGACGTCCGTCCCCGGGTCCTTGGCCTGCTCGTCCCAGCGCCGCAGGGCCACCGCGTCGGCAGCCCCCGGCAGCGCCTCGAAGGCCCGTACCTGCTCCGCGGTCATCGGGCCGCCCTGGACGCGCAGGGTGTGCACGGAGGCGTCGGAGAGGAGATCGAAGTAGCCGGGCTCGACCGCGCAGAGGTACCGCTTCGCGGCCACGTGCAGCCGGACCGGTTCGGTCACCTCCGGGCCGAACCAGCGGCCGAGCCAGTCGGCTCCGGTGTGGCCGTGCCGGTTGTCCTGTCCGCCCTCCATCAGGTCGTGGCCGGTCACGACGCCGTGGAAGTGCCCGATGTCGTGGAGGAGGGCGGCCGCCACCAGGTGACCGGGTGCCCCGGCGGCCTCGGCGAGGGCCCCGGCCCGGAGCATGTGACCGGCCTGGGTGACGGCCTCGCCGAAGTACTCGGCGCTGCCCTCGCCCTCGAAGAGGCGGGCCAGCGCGCCGATCGGGTCGGTGGCGTCGGTGGGGCCGGTGGGGCCGGTAGGGCCGGTGGGTCCGGTCGGGAGGGGTTCGGCCCGGTTCACGCACGGGCTCCTTCGCGGCGCAGTACGGCAAGGGTGGAGAGCAGGCCGTCGAGGTCGGCGTAGGTCCCCTGGAGGTGGCGTCCGCCCGATTCGGCGAAGGCCGTACGGGCGTGCAGCAGACGGGTGTTGTCGAAGACCACGCAGTCTCCGGGCACGAGCCGGAAGCCGATCCGCAGCTCCGGCCGCTCCAGCAGCTCGGCGAAGAGCCAGTAGGCGGCGTAGAACTCCTCCAGGACGGCGACCGGCTGGTGCAGGGTGTCGAAGGACCGGTTGTTGAAACGGACCTCGCGGATGCGGCCGAGCGGGTCCACGTCGATCAGCGGCCGGTGGGCCCGCAGTGCGGTGCGCGCGTCGGCGAACGCGAACTCCGCCGGGACCCGGGTCAGCACGCCGAAGGCCTCCGGCTCCCGCTCGCGCAGGATCGCGGCGGCGTGGAAGCCGTCGACCAGACCGGACTCGCCGCCCCGGGCCTCGTTGCGCAGGCAGTGCAGCAGTTGCAGGGTCGGCACCGGGTCCCGGTACGGGTTGTCGGTGTGCGGGGTGATCCGGGCCCCGGTGAAGGCCAGGTTGCCGGGGTCGGCCTCGACACGGACCTCGAAGAGCTCGCCGTAGTTCGTCGGGCGGACGAAGCCGAAGGTGTGCGCTACGTCCAGCACCATCCGGTCCCGGCACGGCACGTCACGCAGGACGACGAACCCGAGCCGGACCACGTCGGCCAGGGCCCTCGCGCGGACCTCGCGGGAACCGATGTACGCGTCCCACCCGGCCTCGGGGAACCGCCCGGCCAGGTCGTCCGCCGCCCAGAGCTCCTTGTCCGCCTCGGTGCGGCCGTCCCCGGCGCGGCGAGCCGGGCCGTCGGGCGCGGCGACGGGTGTTCCGTCGGGCGCGGCGAGGGGTGTTCCCTCCGGCGCGTGGGCGTCGAGCCAGTCGGCCGCGTAGACGGAGCGGTGCCCGTCCGGGTGCCACACCACCTCCCAGCCGGGCCCGCCGTCGGTGGCCACCGCCTCGTGCGCCGAGCCGACGGCGAGGCCGTCGGGCAACTCGGTGATCTGGAACAGCTTCTGGCCGGTGCGCGGATCGCGGCAGTCGCCGCAGGGACAGTTGTCGCGCAGCCAGATCGCGGGTGGACGGGTGAGTGCCGTGGCGGGCATCGGGGCTCCTGTCGTCATCCCGGAGTGAGTTGTACATACAACTCCAGGGTGGGGGCATCGTGACAGGACCGGGTGACGGGCAGATGGCGGAGAGGTGGCCGGAGCCGCCCGGTCCGGTCGTCCGCCCGGACGGCCCGCCCGCCCGGACGGCCCGCCCGGCCGAGCGGAACCGGATCAAGGCGGGCTTCGTCTCAGCCCGCATGGGAACGACTGTGTGGAAGAACGGGCGAGCGGCCTCGCGGCGGACGAGGCGAAGGATCGGCGTGCTGTTGTTCGCGCTGCTCGCGACCCAGCTGGGCTCGCTGATCGGCCCGGCCTACGCCTGCGGCTGCGGGGCCATGGTGCCCGGCGCCGAGGGCCGGATCGGGGTCTCCCGGGAGGCCTCCGTGGTGCGTTGGGACGGCCGGACCGAACGGATAGCGATGCGGTTCACCGTCGGTGGCGATGCCAAGCGGGCCGCGTGGATCATGCCGGTCCCGGGGCGGGCCACGGTGAGCCTCGGCGACAGCGACCTGTTCTCCCAACTGGCGGACCTGACCGGGCCCGAGTACCGGACCCGGACGTACTTCTGGCCGCGCCACGGCGACTGGCCCTTCACCTCCGGTGACCGGGACACGGCCGGAGCCCCGATGCCGGGCAGCGCGGACCCGGGGGTCGGCGTCGTGGGCCGGGAGCGGCTCGGCGACTTCGACGTCGCCCGCCTGACCGCGACCGACCCCGACGCGCTCCGCACCTGGCTGAAGGCCAACGGCTTCGAACTCCCCGAAGGCCTCTCCACCGAGCTGAAGCCGTACGTGGACCAGCGCTGGGAGTACGTCGCCGTACGCCTCGTCCCCCGGGAGCAGGGTGCCACCCTGCGCGGCACACTGGATCCGCTGCTCATCCGCTTCGACAGCGAGCGGCTCGTCTACCCGATGCGGCTGTCCCGGCTGGCGAAGACCGCGCAGTCCCTCGGCCTCTACGTGCTGGCCGACCACCGGATGGAACCCGCGTCCCGGATCGGCGGGGACGCGCCCGAGGTGACCTTCGCCGGGCGGATCACCCCGACGCGCGCGGTCGCCGAACTGGCCGGCACCGCGCCGGTGTTCCTCACGGCGATCGACCAGAGCTTCCCCGTACCGTCCCGGATCGACGGCGACCACGAACTGCGCGCCACGGCCGCGGACACCCCGTACCGCCGGGTCGAATACAGCGACGAACTCCGTACGGCCGGCGGCGTCCCGGTCTGGATCCTGACGGTCGTGGGCGCGTTCTCGGCCCTGGTCGGGGCCGTGGCCACGACGCTCCTCGTGCTGCGACGCCGCCGGACGGCGCGAGCGGGGACGGGGACGGTCGCGGGGGCGGGGGCTCGCTAACGCGTGCCGCCCGGGCCCGCGCCCCTTCCCGGGTCCGCGCCCCTTCCCGGGCCCGTTCCGCCTCCCGGTCCGCGCGCCGGCCGCCGCTCCGGCGGCGGTGTCGCTCAGCCAGTGCGCGTGCAGCCACGTACGGCTCCACATCATCGCCAGGGTGAAGACGGCGCCGCCGATCCACCACGCCCGGCGCCGGGCGGCCGGGACGAGGGCCGCCCCGACGAGGACGACGAGGAGCGCCGCGCCGGCCGCGTGCCCGGAGGGGAACGAGCCGTGGTCGACCCGGACCAGCGGACCGGCCGGTCGCGGCCGGTCCACCAGGTGCTTGAGCCCCTGCACGACGAGCACGTTGCCGGACAGGTACGTCACGAACAGGAAGCCGGCGGGCACCCAGCGGCGGCGGACCAGCAGGAGGAGCAGCAGGGCGAGCGGTACGACGGCTCCGGCCGGGCCGCCGAACCAGTTCAGGGCCGCGGCGACCGCGGAGCGGAACCCCTCGTGCGGTCCGTCCGTCCAGGACAGCCAGCGGTCGTCCAGCCCCTGGAACGGCGGCCGGACGGTGTCCCGCCGTACGAGGAGCGCGAGCGTGCCGCTGCGCCGGGCGCCCCGCGTCCTGTGCGGGGACGGGTGACGAGCCCGGCTCGGCAGCGGCGGCTCCGTGCGCGCCCCCGGGCGCCCGCCGACGACGCACGGTGACCCACGGTCAGATGATCCGGCGGGAACCGTCTGGCTAGCCCTTGGCCCGCCGCACCGCGAGCTCCGACAGGGCCTCGGGGGCGCCGGGTTGGTGGCGGATGCCGGGGAAGGCGTTGACGTCCACGATCAGCGGGGCGCCGTCGGCCGTGGCGATGATGTCCACGCCGTAGACGTCCAGGGCGAAGACCTCGCCGACCCGGCGGGTCAGATCGGCCCAGCCCGTCGGGAGGTGCGGCAGCGGGAGCGTGGGTCCGCGGCCCTCCGGGGAGAGCTCCGAGCGGCGCAGGGCCGCGAAGACCCGGTCGCCGACGGCCCACAGTTTGTGGTCCCATCCGCTGTTCGGTGCGAACTCCTGGACCACCACCGGTTCGTCGGGCCACGTGCGGGCCAACTCGCGCAGCGCCGGCGGGTCGTCGACCCGCGCCACGAGGTCCTCCCGGCGGTTGTGGCGGCTCTTGACGACCACCGGGGAGCGCAGCAGCTCCGCGGGGCCGGCCCCGGCCGCCCACCCCGCGAGCGTGGCGAACGTGCGGGTTCCCGCGAACGGGATCCCGGCCCGGACCGCCGTCTCCGCCATCAGCGTCCGGTCCTGGCACAGTGTGGTCGCGGCGGCCGAGTTGACCACCGCCGCCCCGCGACGCTCCAGGCGCCGGGCCAGGTCCAGCCCGCGCGGCGTGTGTGCCTTGAGGAGGTACACGTCCGCGGGCGCCACGGAGGGCTCGTCGTCCGTGCCCGGATCCAGTACCTCCACCCGGTGGCCGGAGGCACCCAGCAGACCGGCGGCGGCCGACAGCAGCGGATGTCCCGGGTTGTCCGTGATCAGGCCGATCCTCATGCTCCGTCTCCCGCCGCGGCGGCGGCTCCGGCGGCCGAGGGGGTGGCGGTGGCCGTGACGGGGCCATGGGCCGTGGCCTGCACCGGGATCGACACGGGGAGCCCCGCCGCCCCGCGCGGCAGGGCGTCGACCGGGCCGCCGGGTACGCCGGAGCCGGCGGGCACGCCCGCCCCGCCCGACGCGCCCGCCCCGCCCGACGCGCCCGCGCCGGCGGACCCGCCCGAGCCGCCGGTCCGCGCGAGGCTCAGGACCGCTCGGGCCACCCGCGCGGCGGCGTCCGGTACCTGACGGAAGCTCGGGAAGTCGTTCACGTCGACGACCACCGGCCCGTCGGGCCCCAGCAGCACGTCCAGCCCGTACAGGTCGAGCCCGTAGACCGCCCCGACCCGGGCGGCGATCTCCGCGATCTCGGCGGACAGCGGGACCAGGCGCTCCGGGACCGCACGGTCCGGGTGCAGGGGCGAACGGCGTTCCGTGGCGAAGAGTTCCCCGCCGACCGCGTAGACCTTGATGTCGATGCCGGAGTTCGGGACGTACGGCTGGGCGACGAGCATGCCCTCGCCCGCCAGTTCGGGGAGCACCGCGGCCAACCGCTCCGGCGAGGACACCAGGTGCACGGCGCGCCCGGAGCTGCCGTCGGCGGGCTTGACGACCAGCGGGTACTCCGAGGCGGGGATCTGCGCCAGCAGTTCCGGCCGGGCGGCCGCGTACGTCGGCGGCAGGGGGAGGCCCCGGCCGCGCCCGATGGCGGCGGCCAGCGCCTTGTCCCGTACGCCCCGGATCGCGCGTGCGTCGTTGACCGTGGTCATCCCGGCCGCGGCGGCCGCCTCGAGCAGGGTCAGCCCCGGGCCGCCCGACACCGTCTTGAGCACCCAGGCGTCGTGGTCCCCGGCCCGTACCAGATCGCACATCCGCAGCAGCGAACCACCGGGCCGCAGCACTTCCACCTGGTGGCCCCACGCGGTGAGCTGACGGACCACCTCGTTCGGCATGCCGTCGTGGCGGTAGTTCTCCTCCACCAGGAAGCAGAGCCTCATGGACCTTCCCCATATTCCCCGGACGTCCGCCGATCCCGTCCGGCGAGTTGTGACGTCACAGGATGTCATGGACCGCAATGTGATGATCGGTCCGTCCGCGCAGGCCCGGTCACCGCGCCCCCGCCCCTACTTCGCCGGCGGGCAGGACGGGTCACGGAGCCGGATGACCGCGAACGTCGCGACCGTGGACGCTACGACGGCGGCGAACCACACCACGCGGTGGACGAACGCGGCGGGGGACAGGGCCGAAGCCGCCCGGTGGGGCAGACTCCTGAGGAGCACCGTGACCACGGCCGCGAGGGACGTGCCCGGGCCGATCGCCCGCGTCCGTGGGAGACCTCGTTCCACGTGCCCTCCTCGTGTCCCGTTGTGGCGGCAGTTTGACCCATGGACGCCCGGCGCGACAGGCCTTTCACCCCTGTCCCGACCGCCCCGACCGCCCCGGCCGGCCTTCCCGACGACGCGGCGCGCTAGTCCTCCCGTGTGGCCGCCTCGAACGCCGCGTCGCGGACCTCCGTTTCCGGGTGCCTGCGCAGCTCCCGCAGCAGCTCCCGCCACGGCGCCGGCCAGCCGTGCAGCCGGCCGAGGCCGGCGGTGAGCGCGGCGGCGAAGAGCCCGGCCTCCGCGCCGCCGTCGGACGCGAGGCCGCGTACGCACTCCAGGACCGATGCGGGATCCGGCAGCGGATCCCCGTGGTCGTATCCGGACTTCAGGTCGCGGGCGGTCGCGCGGGCCAGACCCGGCCGGCCTCGGAGGGCGGTGACCAGTTCCCCCAACGCCGCCCGCAGGCCCTGCGGATCGGCCGGGTCCGCCCGCAGGTCGACGGCGTGCAGTAGCAACGCCACCCGGGCCCCGGTCAGCAGCGGCTCGTCGGCGAGCTGGCGGATCACCGCCTCGCGCACGGAGGGGCTCTCCGCCAGCGGCGGCCGGGTGGCGAGGCCGCGTAGCCGCCGCAGGGCCGGAAGGTCGAGGTCCGGCTCCGTGTCCGGCTGTGCGCCGGACCGTACGACGTCCAGCAGTTCCGCCACCGCCCGGTGGAACTGGCTGCCCGGCTCGGCGCCGCCCACCGGGTGGGGCAGGTCCGAGACCGCGATCCGGGCGAGGGCCGACGTGGTGGTCCACGACGCCTCGCGGAGCGACAGGTCGCAGACCGCCCGTCGCACGGTGTCCGCCACCTCGGTCGCGTACGCCGCCCACTTCGGCAGGCTCAGGTAGGCATGGGAGAGGAGTTCCTCCCGGTCCTCGCCGAACCCGCCGACCGACGCCGCCACCAGCCGGGCGTAGCGCGGCCGGTGCTCCTGCGGCACGTCCAGCGGATCGGCGTGGGCGAGTGCGAGCCGACGGGGCAGGGGACCGGAGGAAGCGGTCTCCAGCAGCTCCCAGGCCGCGGGGTCGGGCAGCAGTCCGACGGCCAGCCGCATGGCGACGGCCACCAGATCGGGGTGGCTGCCCGGGTCGCGCCCGATCCGGCCCAGCAGCGCGGCAGCGTGCCGCGGCGGGAGCAGCCGGACCGCCAGCCGGGCGGCCTCCTTGCGGCTGGTCACCTTCGCACCCCGGCCCGCCTCCGGCCGTTCCCCGTCGGGCGCCGCACCGGGCAGTGCCGCACCGGGCAGTGCCGACCCGAAGAGCACTGCCTCGAGCCGGGGCGCGAGCGCGGAGGGCGCGGTGGCCGCCGCCGCCCGTTCGGCGGCGTACAGAGCCACGCGGGCGCGGTCGTCGCCGGCGTGCGCGAGCAGCTCGTCCAGGACGGCGGCCGGTTCCACCGTGCGGGCCGCGGCCGCCAGCGCCGCCTCGGCCCGCACGATGTCCGTTCCGCGCGCGCATGCTCCGACGAGGGCCAGGCCGTGGTCGGGTATCAGGGCCGCCTCGCGGAGCACCGAGGTCCGCTCGTACGACGTCCCGGAGCCGTCCCGGACCGCCGCCGCCGCGAGGCGGGCCGCCGCCTCCTGCTGACGCGGCAGCCACCGGGACGCCCGGGCGAGGACGGGCAGCGGCCGGGCGGAGTCCTCGCGCAGGAACCGCCCGTACGGCGGGCGTTCGTCGAGCAGCACGTCCAGCAGATCGGTGCGGCGCGCCGACAGGACCTCGCGTACGGGTCGCAGCGCGGCCGCGGAGGGTTCCCGGGCCAGCAGCTCCACCGTGCGCCCCTCGCGCGTCGCCCGGTCGGCCAGCCAGGCGCGGGCGAGCGCGGGGGCGTCCTCGTCCCCGCAACGGTCCAGGGCGTCGGCGAGCATCCGCTGGAGTCCGGGCAGCCGGGCGGACGTGGTGTCGAGGAATCCCGCGAGTCTGAGCAGCGGGCCGAAGTCGCCCTTCTCGGCGGCGCCGCCGGCCCAGGGGCGCAGCGCCTCGAACACCTGGGGTTCCCGTCCGTGGCCCGGCGGCCAGGAGCGCCCGCCGAGCAGGGCGCCGCCGAGGTGGTCGACGAGGTGGCGCAGGGTGCGCAGGGCCCAGTCGAGCGGACCGGCCCCGGCGGCGGGCTCGTCGAGCACGCCGAGGACGAGCGTGCGCAGGGCCGACCGGGTGGCGAAGGAGGAGTCGCGGGCCCGGAGGGCGTCCAGGGCGATGGCCTCCAGGTGGCCGGGGGCCGTCGGGGAATCCAGCAGGGTGGCGGGCAGTCGCGCCAGCGCCGTGAGCACGGTGGAGCGTACGGGGTCGCGCTCGTTGCGCAGCCGGACCGCGATCAGGGCGAGGACCTCCGCGACCGCACCGGGTTCGCCGCTGACCTCCGCGTGGGCGACGAGCAGCGCCCAGGCGTCCGCCCGCCGTTCGGCGTCGGGCCCGGCGCACGCGGCGAGGATCTCGGGACGGGCCTCGGCCACCGGGAGATGGACGAGGGAGCCCGGCAGCGCCCCCGGCGGCAGTCCCGCCGCGCGTTCGCGGGCCACGGCGAGCCGCGCCTCGGCGTACCGCCGCTCGGGCGCGAGCAGCGGGTGCAGGACGACCGCGAGATCCCGGGCATCGGGGGCGAGGCCCTGCGTCAGCTCGTCGTAGAAGGTCTCGCGGCGGCCCGGCGGGAGGGCCTTGAACAGGGCGGCCAGCCGCTCGGGACGGCGTAGCCAGCGCCGCCCGAGGAGGTGCAGGGACGGCGGGTCCGCCCGCACGAGACGGCGCAGCACGGAGGCCGCGGGGACGGGTCCGTACCGCGGGTCTTCGCGCGCGGGATCGATCAGCCACCGTACGAGGCGTTCGGCGTCGGCGGCGGCGAACAGGCCGAGCCGGTCCCGCAGGGCGTGCGGCGGGGCGGCGGGCCCGTACCGCTCCAGCAGTCCGAGCACGCGCAGCGGTTCGGCGGGAGCGGCGGCGGCCAGCCCGGGGGAGCGGCGGGTCCACCAGGAGTCCCGCAGTTCGGAGGGGAGCGCGGCGAGTTCGGCCTCCGCCTGGTCCAGGACCGGCCCGGGGTGGCGCAGGGCGAGGCGGACCCAGTCCGTGACGCGGTCCGCGAGCTCCGGCAGCAGCCGGGCCGCGGCCCCGGTTCCGCAGCCGGCGAGCAGAGCGGCGGCCTCGCGGTCTCCCCACCGCGCGCGCACCTGGGGGAGGAGGGCTTCGGCGAGGGCCGTGCGTCCGCTGCGGCGGGCCGTACGCGCCAGCTCGTCGCGCACGTCGGCGGAGGCGTCCGGGTACGCCGCGACGATCGCCTCGTCGGACACGAGCCCGGTCCGGGCGGCCCGCAGGGCGTAGCCGCGGACCACCGGGTCGGGGTCGGCGAGCCGCGCGGCGAGGTGCCCGGTCCGCCGGCCGGCGAACGCGGCGAGGGCCGCCAGCCGCCGCTCGTAGCGGCCCATGCCGTCCAGTTCGGTCAGTACGGGGTCCAGCTCGCCGGCTGCCGCGAGGTCCCGGGCGGTGGTGGCGGTGAGACGGAGGCGGTCCCGGTGGGGGAGGGGCTCGACGGCGCTGAGCAGCTGTTCGGTGATGCGCGACATGGGGTCAGTGTGTCCGGGGGACGGGAGGGGGGAAAACGGATTTCGCGCGCGGTCGCCGGCCGCCCGTCACGCGGTTCCTGGCGTACGCAAAAGGCTATAGAGAGATCTTAATCGGCCATAATGGAGTGAAAAACTTGGCAGGGACTGCCCAAAGCGATCAGTAACTCTCCTATAGTGATGCCTTGTTAGCAGGAACCTTCTCCTCCCTTTACGCCCGGTATGAGGCTTTGATTGATGACGGCGTCGCCCTCCCCCCTTCGCCCCTCCGCGCTGGCCCTGCTGATCACCGCAGTCGCCGGTGGCGCGTTCTCCACGGCGGCGGTGGCCGCGGCCCCGTCGTCCATCACCACCCCCCTCGCCTGGTTCTCCGGCGCCGGCGTGCTGCTGCTCTCCGTCGCGGCCTTCGCGGTGACCTGGTACTCCCGCACCGCCCGCGCGTACCGGAGCCGGATCTCCGGACTCACCGCCGAACTCGTCGCCCGTGACGGGCACATCGCCCGGATGGTCGCCGACGCCGCGCGCGACACGGCGGCGCACACCGCCGAGCGCTCCCGCCTCGTGGGCGAGCACGCCGCCGTGCTCGACCAGCTGACGGTGGCGCACGCCGCCGAGCTCGACGGCCTCGCCACCGCCCAGAGCGCCTCCCGCGAGCGGCTCGGCGGCGAACTGCGACGCGCCGAGTCGGGCCGGGCCGCCGCCATGGCCGCCGCGGCCAACGCCGCCGGCCGGATGCAGGCCCTGGCCACCGGAATGCTCGCCGACCTGCGCGAGATGGAGCACCGGCACGCCGACGAGGACGTCCTCACCGACCTCCTCCACCTCGACCACCGCACCGCTCAGGCCGGCCGTCTCGCCGACTCCATCGCCGTCCTCACCGGGGCCCGTTCGGGCCGCCGCTGGGCGAAGCCGATCGTCATGGAGTCGATCCTGCGCGGCGCGATGGGCCGCATCGGCGGCTACCAGCGGGTCCGGCTGCACTCCACCAGCGAAGCGGCCGTCGCCGGGCACGCCGCCGAGGGCGTCATGCACGCGCTGGCGGAACTCCTCGACAACGCCGCGAACTTCTCTCCGCCGACCGCCGAGGTCCACGTCTACGTGGAAGAGGTGCCGGCCGGGATCATCATCACCGTCGAGGACAGCGGCCTCGTCATGAGCGAGCTCCAGCTGCGCCGCGCCGAACAGGCCGTGACCGCCGAGTCGCTGGACCTGGCCGGGCTGTCCGGCACCCGGCTCGGTCTCGCGGTCGTCGGGCGCCTCGCCCGCAAGCACGGACTGACGGTCTCCTTCCGGCCCTCCGCGCGCGGAGGCACGGGCGCGCTGGTGATGCTCCCTCAGGAGCTGATCAGCCGCGGCCCGGCGCAGGCCCCGGCCCCCGGGACCGCCGTCCCCCCGCCCGCTCCCGCGATCCCCGCCCAGGCGGCCGCCCCCGCGGCCGAAGCCGTACCCGCCGCGGAGACCGGACCGGCGCCCGTCGGGCCCGGGCCCGGCGTGCCCGCCCCGCCCGTCGAGCCCGAGGCCGCCCACGGCTCCGGTGCCGATGGACCCGGCGAGGCCGAATCCACGGGTGAGCACCCGCACTTCGGCGACAGCGGCCTGCCCCGGCGCCGCCGCGGCCGGACCATGGCCGCGGCCCACCCCGAAGGCCCGGACGCGGCCGCCGCGGAAGCCCGTACGACGGCCGCGCCCACCGGGGCGTCCCGGTCCGCGGCGCGCTTCGGGAGTTTCCGCGAGGCCGTCCGCGCCGCCGGAGCCCCCGGCGGGGCCGCCGGAACCGGCGAAGAGCAGCAGCCCGCGCAGACCACAGACCTGGAAGGCAACACGCGATCATGACCGGCTCCACCACCGACGAGACGCTCAACTGGCTCCTGGAAGGCCTCCTGGAGCGCACACCGGGCGCCCGCCACGGCCTCGTGCTCTCCCGCGACGGACTCAAGCTGTGCCGCACGCCCGAGCTGTCCGTCGACCAGGCCGACCAGCTCGCCGCGATCGCCGCCGGGATCCAGAGCCTGTCCCACGGCGCGTCCATCGAGTTCGGCGACGGCACCGGCGGGGTCCGCTCCGCCATGGCCGAGTTCTACGGCGGGATCCTGTTCATCGTCGAAGCGGGCGAGGGCGCGCACCTCGCGCTCGTCGCCGACGAGGACGCCGACGCGGGCCTCGTCGGCCACAACATGTCCGAACTGGTCGAGCAGCTCGGCGAACACCTCATCGCCAGGCCCCGGGGGTGAGCCGGCCCAGGCCGGGACGGGACGATTCCCCGGACCGGCTCTACACCCTCACCGGTGGCCGCAGCCGGTCCGGATCGGACGTCTTCGACCTGGTCACCCTGGTCGTCGCCGAATGCGATCCGGTGCCCGGCATGCAGTCCGAGCACGCGGCGATCCTGCGGATGTGCCAGTCCCCGACGGCGGTCGTGGAGATCGCGGCCGAGCTCGGGCTGCCGGTGTCGATCGTACGGATCCTGCTGGCCGACCTGCTCGGTACCGGACGGATCAGCGCCCGGCACCCGCGTTCGGCGCACCACCTTCCCGACTACGACATCCTGGAGCAGGTGCTCGTTGGACTCCGCAACCTCTGACGTGATCATCCCCGCCGCGGTGCCCGCGGCGGCGGTCGAACCGCGCCAGCCCCGTCCGGCCCTGCGCAGCACCGCCGACAACGGTCTGAAGATCGTCATCGTCGGCGGGTTCGGCGTCGGCAAGACCACCATGGTCCGCTCCGTCAGCGAGATCCGTCCGCTGAACACCGAAGAGACCATGACCAAGGCCGGCGAGGCCGTCGACGACACCGACGGGGTCGCCGGCAAGAGCGCCACCACGGTGGCCTTCGACTTCGGGCGCATCACCCTCGACGCCCACAACGTGCTCTACCTGTTCGGGGCCCCCGGCCAGGAGCGGTTCTGGTTCCTGTGGGACCGGCTCTTCTCCGGCACCCTCGGCGCGGTCGTCCTCGTCGACACCCGGCGCCTCGCCGACTCCTGGTACGCCATCGACCGGCTGGAACACCACGGCACTCCCTTCGTCGTGGCCTGCAACGACTTCGGCGGGCCCGAGCACACCCAGGAGCAGATCCGGGAAGCCCTCGACCTGCCGGCCGCCGTCCCGCTCGTGTTCTGCGACGCCCGCTCCCGCGAGTCCAGCAAGCACGTCCTGATCTCCCTCGTCCAGCACCTCCAGCAGACCGCGCTGTCGGGCACCCGGCCGAGCAGCCGGCCGAGCCCCCTGTCCCAGACCCCGGAGCCCACCCCGTGACCTGCCCCGCCGCCTCCGAGCACCAGCCCGTCTACCTCGGGGGTCCCCGGTTCCAGACCGACCCCGTAGAGCTGTACCGGGAGATGCGCCGCGACCACGGCGCCGTCGCCCCGGTCGTCCTCGACGGAGACGTACCGGCCTGGCTGGTCCTCGGCTACCGCGAACTGCACCAGGTCACCAGCGACCCGGTCCTCTTCTCCCGGGACTCCGACCTGTGGAACCAGTGGGACCGCATCCCCGCCGACTGGCCGCTGCTCCCCATGATCGGCCGCAAGCAGCCGTCGATCCTCTACACCGTCGGCGAACGCCACCGCGAACGGGCCGCCGTCATCTCCGACGCCCTCGAGGCCGTGGACCCCTTCGAACTCAAGGGCCACGCCGAGCGGTTCGCCGACCAGCTCATCGACGAGCTGTGCGGCAAGGGCGCGTGCGACATCGTCGGCGAGTACGCGATGCTGCTGCCGCTGCGGGTCCTCGCCCGCCTCTACGGATTCTCCGACGCCCAGGGCCCCGGCCTCGTCACCGCCATGAACGACATGATCAACGGGCGGGAGGGCGCACTCGACGGCCAGCGCCACCTCGGTGAGTCGATGTTCGCGCTGCTGGCCGCCAAACTGGCCGAGCCCGGCCCCGACGTCGCCTCCCGGATGCTCGCCAACCAGGCCGGCTTCAGCGTGGAGGAGGTCGCCCAGGACCTCATGGTCATGATGGCCGCGGGCCACCAGCCCACCGCCGACTGGATCGGCAACTCGCTGCGCCTCATGCTCACCGACGACCGCTTCGCCGCCTCCCTCGCGGGCGGCCGGCACAGCGTCGGCGAGGCCATGAACGAGGTGCTCTGGGAGGACACCCCCACCCAGAACGTGGCCGGCCGCTGGACCTCCCGCGACACCCACCTCGGCGGACAGCGCATCGGCCGCGGAGACCTCGTCCTGCTCGGTCTCGCCGCCGCCAACGGCGACCCGCACGTACGCACCGACGCCGGCGCCCTCACCGGCGGCAACAACGCCTTCTTCTCCTTCGGGCACGGCGATCACCGCTGCCCGTTCCCCGCCCAGGAGGTCGCGGAAGTCATCGCGCGCACGGGCATCGAGGTCCTCCTCGACCGGCTGCCCGATGTCGACCTCGCCGTGCCCGCCTCGGACCTGACCCGCCGCCCCTCGCCCTGGCTGCGCGGTCTCACCGAACTCCCCGTCACCTACACCCCCACCCCCGCCCTTGGAGCCCACCGATGACGTGCCCGATCGACCACGCCGGCCCCGCGCCCATCACCCTGGACCCCTTCGTCGCCGACCTCGACGCCGAGAGCGCCGCGCTGCGCGCCGCCGGCCCGCTGGTCCAGGTGGTCCTGCCCGGGGACGTCGCCGTGTACGCCGTCACGCACCACGCGGAAGCCCGCAAGCTCCTCACCGACCCGCGCGTCGTCAAGGACATCAACGTGTGGGGCGCCTGGCAGCGCGGCGAGATCCCGCTGGACTGGCCCCTGATCGGCCTCGCCAACCCCGGCCGCTCCATGCTGACCGTGGACGGAGACGAGCACCGCCGGCTGCGCACCCTGGTCGCGCAGGCCCTGACCGTGCGCCGGGTGGAGAAGCTGCGCGCCGGCATCGAGGCGCTGACCACCGGCATGCTGGACAAGCTGGCGGCGCTGCCGGCCGGCGAGAGCGTCGACCTCAAGGCGCAGTTCGCGTACCCGCTGCCGATGAACGTCATCAGCGACCTGATGGGCGTGGACGCCGAAGAACACCCGCGCTTGAAGGCCCTGTTCGAGAAGTTCTTCTCCACCCAGACGCTGCCCGAGGAAGTCCCCCAGATGATGGCGGACCTCGGCGCGCTCTTCGGGCGCATCGTGGAGTCCAAGCGCGAGAACCCGGGCGACGACCTCACCAGCGCCCTCATCGAGGCCTCCGAGGACGGTGACCACCTCACCACCGAGGAGATCACCAACACCCTGCAGCTGATGGTCGCCGCCGGCCACGAGACCACCATCAGCCTGATCGTCAACGCGGTCGTCGCCCTGGAGACCCACCCCGAGCAGCGCGCCCTCGTCCTCAAGGCTGAGGTCCCCTGGGAGAACGTCATCGAGGAGACGCTGCGCTGGTCCACCCCGACCTCGCACGTCCTGATCCGCTTCGCCGCCGAGGACGTCGAGGTCGGGGACCGGATCCTGCCCAAGGGCGCCGGCCTGATCGTCTCCTTCGGGGCCATCGGCCGCGACGAGGCCCAGTTCGGCGAGACGGCGGGCGACTTCGACGTCACCCGCACGCCGAACCGGCACATCTCCTTCGGCCACGGCCCCCACGTCTGCCCGGGTGCGGCCCTCTCCCGCCTGGAGGCCCTGGTCGCCCTCCCGGCCCTGTACGCGCGCTTCCCGCAGCTCACCCTGGCCGTGGCCCCGGCCGAGCTCCGCAACAAGCCGATCCTCACCCAGAACGACCTCTTCGACCTCCCGGTCCGCCTGGCCTGACACCGCCCGGCGCACCGACGCCCCGTACGCCGCCGAATAATTCGGATGTGCGTACGGGGCGGGGTTGTTAGGTTCGCCGTGTGCCGAAGCTGAATCAGATCATCGCAGTCGAAAAGGGCGTCAAGTCCAAGGCCCTCCAGGAGCTCACCCAGGCTCACCAGGACGTGCAGAAGCCCGCCCTGCTGGCCGGCATCTCCCGGACCTACCAGCCCAAGGACGAGGAGGGCGAGCAGCTGCCGCCCGAGTCCACGCGGGTGCAGATCAAGGCCGAGGACGCCCTGCGGGCGACGGCCGGGACGCTGACGCGGCTCTTCGACGTGACGGCGACGAAGGACTGGGCGAACCGCTCGGCCGTCGCGGACGTGGTCGTCGACGGCACGGTCCTGCTGGCGCAGGTACCCGTCCCGTACCTGCTGTTCCTGGAGAAGCAGCTCACCGACCTGCACACCTTCGTGCGCAAGCTGCCGGTGCTCGACGCCTCCGAGTCGTGGAACCTGGACCCCTCGACGGATTCCTGGAAGACGGAGCCGGTGCGCACCATCCGCACGAAGAAGGTCCCGCGCAACCACGTGAAGGCCGAGGCGACGGAGAAGCACCCGGCGCAGGTCGAGGTGTACTACGAGGACGTGCCGGTCGGCTACTGGACCACCGTGAAGTTCTCCGGCGCGCTGCCCGCCCGGCGGGTCAACGAGCTCCTCGACCGGGTCGAGAAGCTCCAGCAGGCCGTCAAGTTCGCCCGCGAGGAGGCGAACAACACCGAGGTCACCGATCAGCGGGTCGGCGACGCGGTGTTCGGCTACCTCTTCAGGTAGCCCCACATTCGCCCCCCGTCGCGAGCGGGGGGTGCGCGATGAGCGCAAGCTGAAACTGATGTTGAAGCTGATGAAGGGGTGTCAGTTGGGGGTTCGAATCCCTCTCCCCGCACACGTGCGGGGGTGGCCCAAGCCCGGCAGAGGCGGCCCCGTCAATCTCAGATTCTCGCTCCAGTCTCAGTATTCGCCGCCGAACACCGGATCGACCGAGCGCGGACGAACATCGACGGATGGGGGTTCAAGTCCCCCCGGCGCCTCTCTCGTGGCGCTGTAGTTCAAAGGCAGAACACGTCGATCTCACAATGATCCGCGGCTCTTAAACGCCGCCGGTGTGCCAATTGGGTGGCAAGCTGGAGCCCGGGAGCTGGACATGCTCCCGGGCTCCGTCACGTTCCGGCCCGGTGGCCCGGTGGCCCGCTTACGCGGCCACCGGCACCGATACGAAGGTCCGTCCCGACTCGTTCTCCACCAGCACCGCCCGGACGTTCGCCGGATCGACCGCGGCCGAGCCGTCCAGCGCCGCGCCCTTGCCCTCGCCGTGCTCCGCCGTGCCCACCACCCAGCCGCCCGCCGTAGTCCGCGTACCGTCCCGGGAGACCACGACGATGCGGCAGCGCTCGCCCGGCCGGATCCCCGTCACCGCCGCGTGCACCCGTACCCACTTGGCGGCCGGTGTCACCTGCACGGTCATCGTCGCGCCCGAATCCGCGTCCGTCGCGGAGGCCACCTTGGTCCCCGCGGGCGGCGGAGAGGGCTGCGCCGAGGCCGTCGGCGTCGGCTGCGGAGGCGGGGGCAGGGCCGTGTCCTCGGCGCCGCCCGCGCCCCATTGGGTTCCGGCCCAGAACACGGCGGTCAGCGAGGCCGCCACGGCCAGTCCCGTGAACGCCGCCCGGCGCCTGCGCCTCCCGTCCGCCTCCTGGCGGATCTGCCGCAGCGTGCGCTGGAGCAGCAGGTCCCCGCCCTGGGGCGGCCCGTCGAGGAACGCCTCGGCCGGCACCTCGCCCAGCGCCGCTTCCATCTCGCGCAACGCGGTCACCTCCTGACGGCACCGCACGCAGCCGCCCACGTGCTCCTCGACCCGCCGGACGTCAGCGGCGTCCAGGACGCCGAGAACGTACGGGCCCAACAGTTCCTCCTCGTGCCGCTCCCGGTTCATGCCACCACTTCCTGCAGTCCGCCGGGCTGCTGGGAGGGCCTGCCCGTTCGTTTTCCTTCGCTGAAGACTTCTCGGAGCGCCTTGAGCGCGTAGTGCGAGCGCGACTTCACCGTGCCCGCCGGGATGCCGAGGGCGTCGGCGGTCTCGGCGACGCTGAGCTGGCGGTAGTACAACTTCGTGAGCACGTCCCGGTGTTCCGGTGACAGCCGGTCGAGGGCGCCCAGGACGGTCATCGTGTCGACCACCGCGTCGGCGTGGTCCGCCTCCACCGGGGGCCGGGAAGGGGAGCCGGCGACCTCGGGCGGCCGCGCCGCCCTGGCCCGGTAGCGGTCGGTGATGATGTTGCGGGCCACCGTGAGCAGCCAGCCGCGCACCGAGCCCTTCCCGTTGACCAGTACCTCGGAGTGGCGCCAGGCCCTGATCAGGGTCTCCTGGACGACGTCCTCGGCCGCGGCCCGGTCTCCCGTCAGCCGGGTGGCGTACGCGAGGAGCGCGTGACCGTGCTCCTCGTACACCGACTTGATCAGCGCTTCGTCGGTCGAGCCCCGCCGAGTGCGGGGCCACAGTGGTCCGGCCATCTCACCCTCTCCGTCTTCCTCGCGTGCGTGGTGCGGTCGGAACACGCCGCCCGCCCGCCCCCGGTTCACGTGACCTGCGTCACTCGCGCGGTCCGCTCAGGTGCGGCAGGCCCGCCCCTGGTTGAGGCAGTCCACGACCTCCGCCATCCGGGCCCCGGTCATCACGTTCACGAACATCGCGTGGTCCGTCTTCGGGCTGTGCCGCTGCTCGGGAAAGGAGTCGAGCGCGACCGGTGTTCCGGGCGGCGGCGCGTAGGCGAGGGAGATCCGCAGGCGCGGCACCGGGAAGGTGCCCTGCGGGCAGACCCCGTTCGCCGCCGGGAACACCAGGTGCGAACGCTGTCCGGGGCTGGCGGTGTCCAGGCCGTTCCAGCAGCTGGGGAAGACGAGGGTGCGGGTGAGGCGCTCGCCCGCCGGGCAGCGGGGGTAGCGGGTGGTGAACCGGCCGGGGAAGCCCGAACACCCCCACCGGGCCCGCACGTCGGCCTCGGTGCCCGCCGTGAAGGCCGCCGCGTCGCCCGTCATCGCGTTCAGGAAGCGCGGCATCGCCACCACCTTGCTCACCGGGCTGCCGAGGAACTCCACCGAGACCGAGGCCTCCGGCAGGATCTCACCCGCGTTGCCGTGGCCCGCCGAGCCCTCGTGCGCCCGCGTGCCCGGCCGGTCCGTGCGGCGCAGCACCGGCCAGTAGTACGTGGAGCGGTCGCCGCCGGGACAGCTGGTGGCGGCCGCGTCCAGCGAGGCCTCGGTGGAGAAGGCGTCCGTGGACAGGTTCCCGACGTAGGCGTGCGTGTGGTGGGCGCCGGAGCGCAGCCCCGGCGAGACCACCAGGTTGTCCTCGTTGTAGTGACCGGGGGCGTTGCTCCCGCACTCCACCGAGACCCGGCCGGTGGAGGCCTCCGGCCCGCTCGCGGCCGGCTCGGCGGGTCCCGGCGGGACCTCCCGGATGTCGACGCCGTCCCCGGACCGGGGACCGGCCGCCTCCGCCGCCGGCGCCCGCACGGCGCCCGCCCGTGCGGCCCCCAGCACGGCGGCGGTCAGCCCGCCCCCCAGGACCAGGAAGACCAGCAGCGTGAGCAGGCGGCGTTCGTTCCCCATGCGGGTCACGTTTGCGCCCCGCCCCGCGTCCGTCAACCCGGCGTCCACGGGGTGGGCGTGAGGCATGGCCGACCGGGTCCTTGCCCGGCACGGGCGGACCGCGCACAGTTCCCGGTATGACTCCTGAAGATCTCCTCCAGGCCCTCGCCCGCACCCGTGCCTCCCTCGACGGGAGCGAGGTCACCTTCTGGTGGACGGGCGACGTCTACTCCTGGGCTCCCGGCGAGCCCTACCGGCGCCTCTTCGGCTTCGAGGGCCTCAACGTGGCCCGGCTGGTCGAGGACGAAGCGCCCGGCACCTACCAACTGCTCACCCGCGAGGCCGCGTTCTACCTGGACCCGCAGACCCGCGAGATCCTGGAGACCTGGCAGGACAAGCCGGTGGTGCACGTCTGGAACGATCCCGCGAACCAGCGCTGGCGTCCCTTCCCGGTGCCCGTGACCGCGCTCGGCGACCAGGTCTGCTTCAGCCTGGAGATCCCGCTCGCCTACCCCTCCCCGCTCCCCGTCGAGCAGTACCCGGAGAACTCGGCCGACGACACCTACCGCGCCCTGGAGCTCTTCCAGTTCTTCGCCCCGGCCTCCGTGCTCACCACCGACGCGCCCGGCGTCGCGTCCAGCATGTCCTGGACCCGGATGTCTCCCTGGCTGCCCTGGATGGAACAGGGCCAGCGCGCGGGCGGACTCACCTTCCACTGTCGCGGCCGCAAACTGGCCTCCTACGAGGAGGTGCCGGACCGCACCCGCGCGTACGTCGCGGCCCACCATCCGGAGTTCGCCCACGCGCCCGAGAAGTGGACCGAGCCGAACGAGACCAGCTGGACGTACTTCCGCAAGCTCAACCCGCCGGCCTGACCCGGCCGGGGAGGGGCCGGACGGACGGCGCGGGAGGGGTGGGAGGGGCGGCAGGGGCCGGACGGACGGCCCGGGAGGGGCCGGGCGGGAGTCCGGAAGCGCCTGGTCAGGGGGTGTGGAAGGGGCGTGGGAGGGCCCGGGCAGGGGTCGGGGAGGGGACGGACAAGGGTTTTCCCCGTATCGAGTTCATCTCCGCGTTGCCTACTGTCTGCCCACCGGCGATCCTCCCCGTCCCAACTGCCCCCGTGCCCACCCCACATGGTGCGAAGGCGAGCGGTCGGAACGTCGCCGGAACCGTCGTTGCCCCGCCCCGACGACGCGGCGGGCAACGTGGTGAGCAGCGGTGGCCGGACGGGTTCGACCAAGCCCGTTCCGGTCCCGCGGCCGCCGGTACGTACACCTCCCACACTGCACCAACCGGTCGCCGCGGCCCGCCGGCCGTGGCGGCCCGCGAAGGGGAACACCGTGCACGCATCCAGACGCAGGCTCATATCCGTGGTGGCGATGTCCGTCACCCTGCTCGCCGGATCAGCCACCACCTCCATGGCGCTGTCCACCGCGGATCCCGCCCCCGGCGCCGCGCAGACGTCCGTCGCCCCGGCCGCTCCCGTCGGAGCGGCCCCCGTCGAGAACCTCATCGTCGGGTACAAGTCCTCCGCCGCCGAGGCAGGCTCCAACACCGCGGCCGCCGACGACGCGACCGCCAAGGGCAAGAAGGCGTCGAAGAAGGCGACGTTCGAGCGCCGCCTCGGTACCGGCGCCGCCCTCGTCAGCCTCGGCGGTGCGACCGCCCCGGCCGACGCGGCCGCTGTCATGGACCAGTTCCGCGCCGACCCCGACGTCGCCTACGTCGAGCCGGACTCCCGCGCGTACGCCCTGGCCGTCGCCCCCGACGACACCGAGTACGCCAAGCAGTGGGACCTCTTCGAGCCCGTCGCCGGCATGAACGTCCAGGCGGCCTGGGACAAGTCCACCGGCTCCGGCGTCACCGTCGCCGTGATCGACACCGGCTACGTCGCCCACTCCGACGTGGCCGCGAACATCGTCGCCGGCTACGACTTCATCTCCACCTCCAGCGCCGCCCGCGACGGCAACGGCCGCGACAGCAACCCGGCGGACCAGGGCGACTGGAGCGCGGCCGACGAGTGCGGCGCCGGCTCCAAGGCCAGTGACTCCTCCTGGCACGGCACCCACGTCGCCGGCACCATCGCGGCCGCGGCGAACAACGCCAAGGGCGTCGCGGGCATCGCGTACAACGCCAAGATCCAGCCCGTGCGCGTCCTCGGCAAGTGCGGCGGCGCCACCTCCGACATCGTCGACGCCATCACCTGGGCGTCGGGCGGCACCGTCGCCGGGGTCCCGGCGAACGCCACCCCCGCCAAGGTGATCAACATGTCCCTCGGCGGTTCCGGTGCCTGCACCAGCAGCTACCAGAACGCCATCAACGCCGCCGTCGGCCGCGGTACCACCGTCGTCGTGGCCGCGGGCAACAGCAACGCGGACGCCGCCGGCTTCACCCCGGCCAGCTGCAACAACGTGATCAACGTGGCCGCCAGCAACCGCACCGGCGACCGCTCCTTCTACTCCAACTTCGGCGCGATCATCGACGTCGCCGCCCCGGGTGGCGAGACCCGCCGCGCCACCGACACGCCGGGCACCGTCACCACCCCCGAGAACGGCATCCTCTCCTCGCTGAACTCCGGCACCACCACCCCCGGCGCCGAGATCTACAAGCCCTACCAGGGCACGAGCATGGCCGCCCCGCACGTCGCCGGCCTCGCCGCGCTCCTCGCCGCCGCGAAGCCCTCGCTGACCCCGGCGCAGATCGAGGCGGCCATCAAGGCGAACGCCCGCCCGCTGGCCGGCACCTGCACCGGCGGCTGCGGCTCCGGCCTCGCCGACGCGGCCGCGACGGTGACCGCGGTGACCTCCACCCCGGCCACCCCGTCCTTCGAGAACACCGCGGACTTCGCCATCGGCGACAACACGACGGTGGAGAGCCCGATCACCGTCACCGGGGTCACGGGCAACGCCCCGGCCGCCCTCAAGGTCGGCGTGAGCATCGTCCACACCTACATCGGTGACCTCAAGGTCGACCTGGTCGCCCCCGACGGCACGGTGTACACGCTCCACAACCGCGCCGGCGGCAGCACCGACAACATCAACCAGACCTACACGGTCAACGCCTCCTCCGAGGTGGCGAACGGCACCTGGAAGCTGCGCGTCAACGACAACGCCGGCGGCGACACCGGCAAGATCGACTCGTGGAGCCTCGGCTTCTGAGCCCCGTGATTCCGGACACCCGGTCGCCCTGACGGGGCGATAGTACGGACCAAGCAGCCCGCCGGACCTGCCGATACACCTCGTATCGGCAGGTCCTGCGGGTTTTCCCGTCACCTGGCTGAATTCTGCGTCACAATCCGGGCCCGCCGGGCATCCGACCTCGTATTGTCGCGTCTCACAGGAAGGGCACAGAAACGGGGACCCGAGAGGCTGGTGGCTGCGCGTGGTGGCGGCGACGGGGCACGCTGACACGACCGTGGGACACGGTGAACTGATCAAGGCGGTGGACCGCGCGCTGACCACGCACGGACGCGCCCTGCTCACCGGACCCGCCGGCGCGGGCAAGACCGAGGTGGTGCGCGCCCTCACCGAGGCCGCCGCGCTCCGCCACGAGACCGTGCTCCGCCTCGCCCCCGAGGCCACCGACCGGTGGATACCCGAGGCCTCCGCCGCCGCCCTCCTCGCCTCCGTCCCCGCCGCCGCCCTCGAGCAGCTCTCCGGACCCCAGCGCACCGCCATCGCCCTCCTGCGCCGGGAGACCGACGCACCCCGCGCCGGCCGCGACCACGTCGCCCTGCGTCTCGCCGTGGTCGAGGTGCTGCGCACCCTCGCCGCCCGCGGCCCGGTCCTCCTCGCGCTCGACAACGCGCAGTGGCTCGACGCCGAGAGCACCGACCTGCTCCGGTTCGCGCTGCGCCTCACCCCGCCGGGCGTACGGGTCCTCGCCGCCGAGTGCGTCCAGGGCGGAGCCCCCCTCGCCGAACCGCTCTGCGGACCAGGCGCCCCCCACCTGCGGGTCCCTCCGCTCGGCACCGACGAGATCGCCGAACTCCTGGTCCGCCGAGGCCTCCCGGCCCGCCTCGCCGGCCGGATCCACCAGGCCAGCGGAGGCAACCCGCGCCTGGCCCTGGCCCTGGGCCACTCCCTCGCCGAAGCCGCCGGGACCCGCGACGGCGGCGCCCACCACGCCGATCCGCTGCCCGTCTCCGGCCAGGCCCGCGAGGTGGCCCGCAGGCTCCTCAGCGTCGTACCCGCCCAGGCCCGCCGCACCCTGCTCCTCGCGGCCCTCGCCGCGCGCCCCACCACCGCCATGCTGCGCCGCGCCGGACGCCCCGACGCGGAGGCCGAGCTCGCCGTGGCCGAACGGGCCGCGCTGGTCACCGTGGAGGAGGACGGCGCGGTCCGGTTCACGGCCGGGGCCCTGCCGACCGCGCTGGCCGCCGACGCGGGCTGGGCCGGACGGGCCGCCGGGCACGCGGCGCTCGCCGCCGCCGTCGACGACCCCGTCCAGGCCCTGCGCCACCGCGCGCTCGCCGTGGACACCCCCGACCAGTGGCTCGCCGCCGAGATCGCCGAGGCCGCCACCGTCTGCCGTCGTCGCGGCCAGCGGGTGCTCGCCGCCGAACTGGGCCTGCTCGCCGCCGACCGCACCCCCTGCCACCTGCCCGGCGATGAACTGGCCCGGCTCGTCGGGGCCGCCGAGGACGCGGGCTGGGCCGGCCGCGCCGACCTGGCCCGACGCGCCACGCGCGCCGTACTGGCCCGTGACTCCTCGCCCGCCGACCGGGTCCGCGCCCGGCTCGCGGTCATCGACGCCGCCGGACAGGCCCTCGGCGCCCTCGACGAGACCTTCGCCCACGCCACGGCCGACGCCGAGGGCGATCCCGCGCTGCAGGCCGCCGTCCGGCTGCGGACCGCCTGGAAGCACAACCTCAGCGACGGCGACCCCGTCCGCTCCCGGGACGCCGCCGCCGAAGCCGGCGTCCTGGCCGCCGCCGGAGGCGACCAGGTCGCCGAGGCCATGGCCCTGACCGTGCGGGCCCGCATGGGCCGGATCCTCGGGGACCGCGACGCCGAGGAGATCCTCGCCGAAGCGCTCGCCCTGCCCGCGCCCGAGGTACCGCTCGGCATGCGCAACGCCCCGCAGTACCTGGCCGTCCGCCACGCCCTCTTCGACGACCGGCTCGCCGACGCGCGGCGCCAGCTGCTCGTGCTGCTGCCCGCCGTGCGGCGCACCGGATCCGCCGAGGACGTCTTCGAGGTGCTGCGCAGCCTCACCGAGGTCGAACTGCGCGGGGGAAGGTGCGCGGCCGCCCGCACGCACGCCCGCGACGCCCTGGAACTCACCATCGAGGCGGGACTCTCGCCCGGCCCCGCCTGGTACGTCGCCGCGATGGCCGAGGCGATGGGCGGCGGCTTCGCGCGGGCCGCCGGATACGCCCGGCGCGGCATCCAGGCCTCGGAGGAGGAGCACGACCAGGTCTTCCTCTCGCGCAGCCTGCACGCGCTGGGACTGGTCGAACTGGCCACCGGCGAGGCCGCCAAGGCCGTGGCCACCCTGCGCCGGGTCGCCGAACTGGAGGCCGCCCAGCAGGTGGTGGACCCCTCGATCCTGCGCTGGCACGGGGAGCTCGCCGAGGCCCTGGTCGCCGCCGACGCCCTCGAGGAGGCCGCTGAGCTGCAGGCCCGGGTCCGTACGACGGCCCTGGCGCTCGGCCGGACCAGCGTGATCGCCGCCCTCGACCGGGCCCTGGGGCTGTGCCTGTCCGCCCAGGGCGAGGCGCAGGAGGCGGTGGCCCTGCTGGAGGCCACCGCCCAGCGCTTCGCGCTCCTCCAACTCCCGCTGGAGCGCGCCCGAACGCTGCTCGCCCTGGCCCGGGTGGAGCGTCGCCGACGCCGGCGGGCACCCGCGCGCGCCGCGCTCCGGGCGGCCGCCGACGCCTTCACCGAGGCGGGCGCCACCCCCTGGGCGGAGCTCGCGCGCGAGCCGTCGCCCGCCCCGTCCGCGTCCTCGGGCGAGGACGGGGGGACGCCGGCCCTGGCGGCCCTCACGGAGGCCGAGACCCGCCTCGCGCTGCTCGTCGCCCAGGGCGCGAGCAACCAGGAGGCGGCCGCGAAGCTCTTCGTCAGCGTGAAGACGGTGGAGGCCCGCCTGACGAGGATCTACCAGAAGCTCGACGTCCGGTCCCGCGCCCAGCTGGCCACCACGCTGCGTGCGCGCTGAGGGGGTGGCTCGGCGGCCGGGCGGCTCCGTAGGCCGCTGCCTCAGCAGCTCAGGTTGTTGCCCGGGGTCACGCCCAGAATCTGGGTGAAGCTCTGGTAGGAGTTCACCCGGCTCTGGACCTGCGCCGGGTTGCCGCCGTTGCATTCCAGGGAGCCGTTGATGGAGCGGATGGTCTCGCCGAAGCCCGCGCCGTTGACCATGGCCGCGTGGGCCGTCATCGTGCCGGGACCGTTCTGGGTGTTCCAGTACCACAGCGCCGTCTTCATGGCGACGGCCGGATCCTGCTCGACCAGGTAGGGGTTGGCGAGCAGGTTGATGCCGAGCGCGTCCCCGGCCGCCTTGTAGTTGAAGTTCCAGCTCAGCTGGATGGGGCCGCGCCCGTAGTACGCGGCCTGCCCGGCCGGACAGCCGTACGGCTGGCTGGTGTCGCAGTAGTGCGGGTAGTTGGCGGTGTTCTGCTCGACGATGTGGACGAGGCCGCCCGTCTCGTGCGAGACGTTGGCCAGGAAGGCGGCCGCTTCGCGGCGTTTGACGGTGTCGTCACCGGTGTGGGCGAAGGCGGGGTAGGCCGACAGGGCCGCGACCAGGCCGTTGTAGGTGTAGAAGGAGTTCCGGTTCGGGAACATCTGGTTGAACTGGGCCTCGCTGACGACGAATCCGGAGGGGTTGCCCGGGTCCGGGTCGACCGGGCCTCCGGCGCCGCACACCCCCTGGTCGGCCCAGACGCCCCACTGGCCGGTGGTCCCCGGCGTTTCGCCCTGGGTCCACCACTTGGCCTGCCAGTTGTGGCCGCTGTACGAGGCGTTCATGCCATTGGTGTACACGGCGGAGGAGGCCCACGCGCCGGCGCAGGCCGGAGCGGCGGCGGCGGGGGAGGCGGGCAGGGCGATCGCGAGGCCGACGGTGACGGCGGCGGCGGCCGCCATCGACAGTGCGCGGCGGCGCAGGGTGCGTATCACGGAAGTGCTCCTTCAGTGGGGGGAGTTGTCGTGGGTGTTCTTGGGGACGACTACGGCCACTGAATCGAAAATGGTCTGAACCTGTCAAGGTCTAGACCAAAACAACGCGCCCGCGCCACACCCCGGGGGATGTGGCGCGGGCGCGGTTGCCGTGGGTCAGCTGCCGGCGGAGAGGTTGCCGGAGAGGACCGGGATGTTGTCGAGGATGTGCGAGGCGGAGTCGTCGCCCTTGGCCTGGGTCGAGTTCTCGGCGCACTGCTGGTTCTGCGGGTTGGCGAGGACGTTGATGTCCTGGACGCCGACGTTGATCGCGGCCAGGATCGACTGGGCGTTGACCTTCGCGGGCAGGCCGACACAGAGCTTGTTCAGCGAGCCCTGGATGGCGGACAGCTGCGGGCTCATCTTGCCGCTGGTCTCCTGGTTGCCGTAGATCTGCGAAGCCTCGTTGCCGTTGACCGTGTTGACACCGTGGTCGTTGCCGATCGCCATCGCCGGGGAGGCTGCGGCGGCACCGGCACCCAGAACGGCTGCGGTGGCGGCTGCGGTGGCCATGAACTTCTTGAGCATGTGGGGGATCCTTCTTCTGTCGCACGGTCGCATGAGATAGCTGCCCTCGGCGGGACGAGCTGCTCAACTGCCGTGGACACCGAGGGTTATCGCCCGTCACCCGACTGGCGCAACAGTCCGCCCCGCAGGTGACATCCGGTATCGGCCGATTGACTCAAGGCCGCCGGTCGGGGGCGTGATCCCCGTACGGGTGCGTTCCCCGTGCGCGTGCGTTTTCCCCGCACGCGTCGCGCGTTCCTCCCGGGCGCGTACGTGCGCTCTCCCGGGTGCGCGTGTGCCCCTCTTCGGGTGCGTGCCCTCTCTTGGGCGCCGCCCTCGACCGGATCCGGACCGGGTGTGGTCCCTGACCCCGTCGAGGCCGGCTGTCGCGCCGTCGCGTCACCGCGACCGCGCCGCGGTCAGCCGGTCTTGCGGCGGACCTTCTTGTTCTTGCCACCGGGGCCGTTGCCGCCGGAACCCTGGATCTTCGCCCGGCTCTGGTGCGACTGCTGGGACTGGGCATTGGCGGCGTTGCGCTCCAGGGCCTCCTTGAACTTTCGCTTGGCTTCCTCGGCCGGCGACTCGTTCTGCGGGGTGTCGGTTTCTTCTGACATGTGTCCTCCTGGAGTGTTCTGAAGCCGTTGCAGTCTGTCAGGTGACGTTTCCCCTGGCCAGCGCGTTCGGGCAGAGCGGTCTCAGGCGTCCTTCTCCAGGGTCGGGCGGAGCCGCTCCAGCAGGGCGTGGAGCGTCGCGCTCTCGGTGTCGTCCAGGACGTCGAGGGCGCCGTGCGTGGCCTGCATCTCCTCGCGCACGCGGCGGATCACGTCGCGGCCGGCGTCCGTGGCCACGACGTTCTTGACGCGCCGGTCGACGGGGTCGGGCTCGCGGCGCACCAGCTCGCGGGCCTCCAGCCGGTCCACGATCCCGGTGACGTTCGACGCGTCGCACACCAGCAGGGCGGCGAGGCCGCGCATCGGCAGCGGGCCCTTCAGCTGGGCGAGGACCTTGGCCTGGGTGGAGGTGAGCCCGTGGCGGGCGGCGGCCGCGGCGAAGTCGCGCCACTGGGCGGTGCCGATGGCGGCGAGCAGCTCCAGGAGCTCCAGCTTGGTCGGGACGGCGTGATCGGTGGTGGCGCTCATGCTGCGAGCGTACTCAAGGTGCTTCATATTATCAACCTTTTACTTGACCATCTGAACTATTGAGGTCTACCGTCTGATGCAGTCGAAGTAGTTGATGAAGTCAAACATCTGTGATCTGAAGCACTGAGAAGGTCCTCCCTGATGAGCCCCACCCCCTCCGCCACCGCCACCGCACAGGACGGCGGGCACCGGAACGAGACGGTCATCGTCTTCGCCCTGAGCCTGGCTGCCATGGTCGTGTCGATGATGCAGACGCTGCCGGTCCCGATCCTGGGCCTGATCCGCAACGACCTCGGCACCACCACCGCGAACGTGAGCTGGGTGACCACCGCCACGCTGCTGTCCGCCGCCGTCTTCACCCCGCTGCTCGGCCGCTTCGGCGACCAGCACGGCAAGAAGCCGACGCTGGTGGCCGTGCTCGGCGTCATGGTGGCGGGGTCCGTCGTCGCCGCGCTGGCCTCCTCGCTGCCGCTGCTGATCCTCGGGCGGGTCCTCCAGGGCGCCGCCACCGCGATCTTCCCGCTCGCCCTCTCCGTCCTGCGCGAAGAGGTCCGCCCGCAGAAGCTTCCCGGCGCGATGGCCCTGGTCAGCGGCACGCTCGCGTTCGGCAGCGGGCTCGCGCTCGTCGCCACCGGACTGCTGACCTCCGGCGACGGGGCGGACTACCGCAACGCCTTCTGGATGGCCACCGGCTTCGCGGTGCTCGCCCTGCTCGCCGTCGTCTTCCTGGTCCCGGCGACCCGGCACAAGACCGGCGGACGCACGGACTTCCTCGGCGCGCTCACCCTCGGCATCGCCCTGCTGCTCCTCCTGCTGCCGATCTCCCAGGGCCACGAGTGGGGCTGGGCCTCGGGCCGCACGCTGGGCAGCTTCGCCGGCGCCGCCGTCATGACCGCGGTGTGGGTCCTGACCGAGCTCAAGGTCCGCGAGCCCCTCGTCGACATGCGGATGTTCGTCCACCGTCCGGTGCTGATGGCCAACCTGGCCGGCATCCTCGTCGGCTTCGGCATGTTCGCGAACTTCCTGGGCGTCTCCTACCTCGTCCAGATGCCCGAGGCCCTGACCGGTTACGGCTTCGACGCCTCGATCCTGCGCGCCTCCGTCGAGTTCCTGCTGCCCGGCGCGATCGTCTCGCTGCTCGCCTCCCCGATCGGCGGCCAGATCGTCCGCCACCGCGGCCCGCGCGTCGCCCTGGCCCTGGCCGCCGCCCTCGGCGCCGCCGGCTTCGGCTGGCTGGCCCTGGACCACAGCCACACCGCCTCGGTGATCGGCGCCGGCCTCATCGTCGGCGCGGCCGTCAGCTTCGGCTACGCGGCGATGCCCGCCGTCATCATGGCGAGCGTTCCGCACCACCAGAGCGGCATCGCGAACGGCATCAACTCGATCTCCCGCTCCACGGGCAGCGCGATCGGCAGCGCCATCGTCACCACCATCCTGGCGTCGAAGACGATCGACCACCTCCCGGCGGGAGTTCCCGCGCTGCCGGCCGAATCCGGCTTCACCCTCACCTTCACCATCGGCGCCGTGGCCTTCGGCCTGGTCGCGTTGATCAGCGGAGTGGGCCTGCGCGGCCGCCAGGGCCCCCGGGCCACCGACGGGTCCGTACCGGCGGGCACCCCGGCCGGGGCCACCTCGACGGCGGCCTCCAAGGAAGCCGCTCCCTCCCAGGAGGCCGGTGCGGCGGCGCAGCCGGCCGGACAGGTCCCGGCCGTCTGACCCGATCCGGCGATCCGGCGTCCCGCCGTCCCGGCGGGCCCGCACCAGGCGCCCCCCCCCGCCCCCCGACCCGCGGGGGCGGGGCGCCCCCGCGGGCCGCGGCCCCGGCGCCGCCGCGCGCCGGCGCGGGCGAGAGCGACCCC
>NZ_JBSGWY010000016.1:49804-57619 GCF_053609145.1 Streptomyces sp. NPDC054961
GTCCCCCCGCGATCCGCGGGGGGACGGGGCGCCTCGGCGTTCCGGGCCGGCCGCGGCCCTGCCCGCGGCCGGTTCCTCGTCCTCCCGCGGCCGGCTCCCCGTCCTCCCGCGGCCGGTCCCCGCCGTCCCCGCTCCGTCCCCCCGCCGTCCCTCGGCCAGCTCTCCGCCGGTTCTCCGACGCCGCCCTGCCGGTCCTCGAGTGGCGCGCCGTTGCCGGGTGCGAAGGTTCATCCCGCACAGCAGTACACACGGTCGGACCAGACGTCCCGGAGCCTCGGAGCGCGCCCGCCCCGGTGCGCGGGCGTCCGGACGCGAGCCACCTCCCCGCCCCGCCCACCCCCTGAGCGGAGATTCACAGATGGCACAGCCCACCCTCGTCCTCAAGCCCGGCACGGCCTGGTCGGATGCCTGGCGGCGCGCTCTGGCCGTGGCCCCGGAGGCCTTCCGCGAGGACCGCGTCCTGAACCTGTGGGGCGGAGCCTGGCAGAACGACGGCCGCACCCTGCCCGCCACCAGCCCCGTGGACGGCACCCCCATCGCGGGCCCGCCGCGGCTGGACGCCGATACCGCGGCCCGTGCCGTGCGAGCCTCCCTCGACCAGCACCGCGCCTGGCGCCACGTACCGCTGCCCGAACGCCGTGCCCGCGTCACCGCGGCCCTCGACGCCCTCGTCGAGCACCGCGAGCTGCTCTCCCTCCTGCTGGTGTGGGAGATCGGAAAGCCCTGGCGGCTGGCTCAGGCCGACGTGGACCGCGCCATCGAGGGTGTGCGCTGGTACGTGGAGAACATCGACGGCATGCTCGAGGGCCGGACCCCGCTCGAAGGTCCCGTCTCCAACATCGCCAGCTGGAACTACCCGATGTCGGTGCTGGTCCACGCGATGCTCGTGCAGGCGCTGGCGGGCAACGCCGTCATCGCCAAGACCCCCACCGACGGCGGGCTCGCCTGTCTCACCCTGGCCTGCGCGCTCATCCACCGCGAGAACATCCCGGTGACCTTGATCAGCGGCAGCGGCGGCGAGCTGTCCGAAGCCCTCGTCCGGTCCCCGGAGATCGGCTGTGTCTCCTTCGTGGGCGGCCGCGACACGGGTGCCCGCATCGCCACGGCCGTCACCGACCTCGGCAAGCGGCACGTCCTGGAACAAGAGGGCCTCAACACCTGGGGCATCTGGGAGCACACGGACTGGGCGTCCCTGGGCGCGGTCATCCCCAAGCTCTTCGACTACGGCAAGCAGCGCTGCACCGCCTACCCCCGCTTCGTCGTCCAGCGCACCGCCTTCGACGCCTTCCTCGCCGCGTACCTGCCGGCCGTCGCCTCGGTCCGTACCGGTCACCCGCTCGCGGTGGCGCACCCCGACGACCCGCTGCCCGAGCTGGACTTCGGTCCCCTCATCAACGCGTCGAAGGCCAAGGAGCTCACCGACCACGCCGCCGAGGCCGTCGGGCACGGGGCGGTCCCGCTCTTCCGGGGAGCTCTGGATCCGGCCCGTTTCCTGCCCGGCCAGGACACCTCGGCCTACGTGGCTCCGCTGACCCTGCTCAGCCCGCCCGCGTCCTCACCGCTGTACCACGCGGAGCCCTTCGGACCGGTCGACACCATCGTCCTCGTGGACACCGAGGCCGAGCTCCTCGCCGCGATGAACGCCTCCAACGGGGCGCTCGTCGCCACCCTCTCCACCGACGACCCCGCCACCTTCAACCGCCTCGCGCCGCAGGTCCGGGCCTTCAAGATCGGCCAGGGCAAGCCCCGTTCACGCGGTGACCGCGAAGAGCTCTTCGGCGGCTTCGGCGCCTCCTGGCGCGGCGCCTTCGTCGGAGGCGAACTCCTCGTCCACGCCGTCACCAACGGCCCCGACGGCGAACGGCTCCCCGGCAACTTCCCGGAGTACCAGCTGATGCCGTGACGGTCCCCGGCGCCGTTCCGGGCGCCGCGACCCGGTGAACCCGCCGGTCTCAGCGCGGGGCGCCCGCTCGACTCGATAGGCTCGTCCGGGCCCGGGAAGCACCTCCCCGGGCCCGGAAGGGTGTCATGACCAGCGAAGCAGCGATCCGTGTCCTGCGGGCGGCCGACCGTGCGGCGGCCGCGTGGAAGAACGGCGGGGGAGTCACCCGCGAGATCGCCGCCGGGCCCGAGGGCGCCGGGATGGACGCGTTCGGCTGGCGGGTCAGCCTGGCCGAGGTCACGGCCGACGGCCCCTTCTCCGTCTTCCCGGGCGTCGAGCGCACGCTCACCCTCGCCGAGGGCGCCGGCATGGACCTGCGGATCGCGGGGGTACGGCGCCTCGTGGACCGGCGGTTCGAGCCCCAGCGGTTCCCCGGGGACGAACCGACCGACTGCCGGCTGCTGGGCGGGCCGGTGGTCAACTTCAACGTGATGTACCGCAGGGGCGTGGTGACGGCCGACACCGCCGTCGTACGGGGCGACCTCGCGCTCACCGTCCGGCCCGGAGAAACCCTGCTGGTCGTCGCCCTGGAGGGGACGGCCGAGGTGGCGGGCCGCACCGAACTCGGCGCCGAACTCCGCACCGAACTGGGCGCGTACGACGCCGCTTGGGCGACGGGAGCCGGGGAGCTCGTGCTGCGGACCGCCGGGCGCGCGGCGGTGGTCCGGCTGGCAGCCCCGGGCCCGGCGGCCTCCGGCCCCGCTGAGCCGGCGTAGCCCGCAGTACCGGGTCCGGCCGTAGCACCGGCGGCCGGACCGTGGACCAGATGCCGTCCGCCCCTGGACCAGATGCCGTCCGCCCCTGGGCGGGGCGCCGTCCGCGCCGATGAGCGGGCCGGCGGTGAAGGTGGTGCCCCCGGCGAGCCGTGCCTGATCCGGCGTTCGGCCGGGCCCCGTCCAGCGCCCTTGTGTGCGCGGAGCGTTGACAAAATCCTCCTCTGCTAGAAACCTGTGCCGCGATGGCCGCATAACTGCGATCAGATCACTCAAAAAACAAAGAACGATCTGCAAGTTTGCGGCAGGCGCGCGCGACGGCCTGCCGTGACCGTCCCCGTCACCGGCCGGCTCGCCGACATCCAGCTGAAGTTCTCCGGCAACACCGGGGCCGGAGGCGGCCAGGCCGCCGAGTTCCAGGTCATCGGCGCCGCCGCCCCGAACCCGGACCTGACGGTCGCGGACCTCGCCTGGTCCCCGGGCAGCCCGTCCGAGAGCGACGCCGTCACCGTCGACGCCACCGTCCGCAACGCCGGTACGGTCGCCTCCCCGGCCACCTCCGTCAACGTCAGCCTCGAAGGCGCGGTCGCGGGCAGCGCCCCGGTCGGCGCCCTGGCCGCCGGCGCCTCGGCCACCGTCCCGGTCTCCGTCGGGAAGCGCCCGATGGGCAGCTACACCGTCTCGGCCGTGGTGGACCCGGCCGACACCGTGGCCGAGCAGGACGACACCAGCAACAGCCGCACCGCCATGGCGAAGCTCGTCGTCGGCCAGGCCCCCGGCCCCGACCTCGAAGCCCTGTCCATCGCGACCGACCCGGCCGACCCCGCCGTGGGAGCCCCGGTCTCCTTCACCGTGGCCGTGCGCAACCGGGGCACCACGGCGGTGAGCGCCGGCACCGTCACGCGGCTCGTCGCCGGGTCCACGACCCTGAACGGTCCGACCCCGCGGATCGCGGCCGGCGAGACCGTCGACGTGGCGGTCAACGGCACGTGGACGGCGGTCAGCGGCGGGGCCACCCTCACCGCCACCGCCGACGGGACGGGCCTGGTCGCCGAGACCAACGAGAACAACAACAGCTACTCCCGGGCCGTGGTCGTCGGCCGCGGGGCGGCGCTCCCGTACACCGAGTACGAGGCGGAGGCCGGGAGCTACACGGGCACGCTGCTGCAGAGCGACGCCAAGCGCACCTTCGGGCACAGCTGGCTCTACGGCAGCACCGACAGCCCCGAGGGGCTGACCAACACCCCGGGCGGCGACGCCCGCAGGCTCTTCGACGAGTCCCACGCCCTGCTCGCGCAGAGCTACCCGGCCGGCACCACCTTCCGCCTCCAGCGCGACGCGGGCGACACGGCCTCGTACTACGTCATCGACCTGGTCGACCTGGAGAAGGTGGCCCCGGCGGCGTCCAAGCCCGCCGAGTGCACCTCGATCACCGACTACGGCGCGATCCCCAACGACGGCATCGACGACACGGCCGCCCTCCAGAGGGCCGTGACCGCGGACCAGAACGGGCAGATCGCCTGTGTCTGGATCCCGCAGGGCCAGTGGCGCCAGGAGCAGAAGATCCTCACCGACGACCCGCTGAACCGGGGGCAGTTCAACCAGGTGGGCATCAGCAACGTGTCGATCCGCGGTGCGGGCATGTGGTATTCGCAGCTCTACACCCTGACCCAGCCGCAGAACGCGGGCGGAATCAACCACCCGCACGAGGGCAACTTCGGGTTCGACCTCGACGACAACACGCAGATCTCCGACATCGCCATCTTCGGGTCGGGCCGGATCCGCGGGGGTGACGGCGACGCCGAGGGCGGCGTGGGCCTCAACGGCCGGTTCGGCAAGAACACGAAGATCACGAACGTGTGGATCGAGCACGCCAACGTCGGCGTCTGGGTGGGCCGCGACTACGACAACATCCCTGCCCTGTGGGGCCCCGGCGACGGCGTCGAGTTCAGCGGGATGCGCATCCGCGACACCTACGCCGACGGCATCAACCTCGCCAACGGCACGCGCAACTCGACCGTCTTCAACTCCTCCTTCCCCACGACCGGGGACGACGCCCTCGCGGTGTGGTCCAGCAAGTACGTGAAGGACCAGTCGGTCGACGTCGGCCACGACAACCACTTCCGCAACAACACCATCCAGTTGCCGTGGCGCGCCAACGGCATCGCCCTGTACGGCGGTTACGGCAACACCATCGAGAACAACCTGATCTACGACACCATGAACTACCCCGGCATCATGCTCGCGACCGACCACGACCCGCTGCTCTTCTCCGGGCAGACCCTGATCGCGGGCAACGGCCTGTTCCGCACCGGCGGCGCCTTCTGGGGCGAGGCCCAGGAGTTCGGCGCGATCACGCTCTTCGCGGCCAACCTGCCGATCCCGGGCGTCACCATCCGCGACACCGACATCCACGACTCGACCTACGACGGGATCCAGTTCAAGACCGGCGGCGGCACCATGCCCGACGTCAAGGTCACCAACGTGCGCATCGACCGGTCCAACAACGGGGCCGGCATCCGCGCACACGGCGGCGCGCGCGGCAGCGCGACCCTGTCGAACGTCACGATCACCGGCTCGGCCGACGGCAACGTCCTGGTCGAACCGGGATCGCAGTTCGTGATCAACGGCAGCTAGAAGCGGGGGAGGTTCACCGCTTGCCGAGTTTGACCCACCTCGCCGTACTGGGTACACCCTTCCCGTCGAGGAGGAACAGCATGTAGTACCCGGGCGGGGCGTCGGCCGCGGTGGCCGGCGCCCGCAGCCCGATCGTGCGGCCGCGGACGCCGGTCATCCGCAGCTCCAGATGGCGCTGGCTGGTGTTCACCGCGTGCGTGACGGTGGTCGGCGCCAGCAGCACGGCGCGCCGGACCCCGGGGGCGTCCGCGCTCTCGACGGAGAACTCCGCGTCGTGGGCGAGTTCGCCCGCCGGGACCCGGTCGAGCGCCGGCCGGGCGCCCGCGTGCAGGTAGGGCGGCTCGTAGATCTCGATCGAGCCGTCCATGCCGTCCTTGATGTCGGGGTCGTTGGCGATCTGCTGCAGCTCGTCCCCGGTGACCATCACCCGGCCGTCCGGCAGCACCAGGGCGTTGGAGTGGTACCCCCGGGGGAGTCGCTGGGCCGGCCCCAGCCGCCACCGGCCGTCCGCGCCGCGCAGTTCGGTCTGCCGGTACTTCAGGTCGGCCTTCGGATTGAACGGTCCGAAACCGTAGTTCCGGGTGTCCAGCGCACCGTTGACGGTCAGCAGTTTCCCGTCGGGCAGGATCAGCGTGTCGTCCTGGGTCCGGCCGAAGGCGCGCGGCTCCTGCGTGGTCCAGCGGCCGCCCGCCCCGCCCGACAGCCGGTACGTATGCGGGTCGCGCGGGTCGCCGCCGAGCACCAGTACCGAATCCGGGCCCCGGAAGCCGGCCGGCAACGGCACGGCGGACCCGTAGCCCCGGAAGTCGGCGGGCCGCCTGGGCAGATCCGTACGGGTCTCCGCGCGCGGGTCGAAGAGCCACTGCTGGTCGGCGTCGCGCCCGAGCCCGTAGACCATGCCGTCGCGCAGCGAGAACAGGTGCGGGTAGTCGTTGCGGAACGGGGCGTCCGAACGCAGCCGCTGCGAGGCGATGTCCAGCGGGATGTCGAACGGCCGCCAGGGGACGGGGTGCCCGAGCGCGGGGAACCGCTCCACCACCGGGGTCGGGGTCCCCGTACCGCGTTCGGACTGGCCGGACATGATGATCTGGCGGCCGTCCGCGCCGGTCACCACCGACGGGTACCAGCGGCCCACCGCCATGTCGCGGTTGCGGTACCAGCCCTCGGTCCACGGATCGAAGACGAAGGACAGTCTGGCGCCGCTGCCGCCCTTGCCGCCCGTGTTGCCGCCGAACACCCCGAGCATCCCGTTGGGCAGGAACGAGTGGCCCGCGCAGAAGAACGGCGCGGGGCGCGGCGCGTGCGTACCGTCGGGCATCAGCACGACGGGCGGCGTGACCTTCTTGAACGCCCGGGCTCCGGTCCCCTTCGCGGGATCCCACAGATAGGCGCGGCCCGCGTTGGCCGGCCCGATCCGGTCGGTGGGACCGGTCTCCTTGGTGGGGTCGGTCTCCACCCGCGAGAAGGAGAAGAGCAGCACCTTTCCGGTGGGCAGCTGGGCGAGGTGCACGCCGAAGTCGGGGGAGGGGAAGTAGTCGGTGAACCGTCCCGAGAGCGCCGCGTCGAAAGCGGAGTTCGCCTCGCGCTGCGAGAGGCGCAGCGCCTCCAGGCTCTCGGTGCGCCGCGCCTGCGGATACTCCGACGTGCCCTTGGCCGCGCGGCGCAGTGCGGCGTGGGCCCGTGCGTGGTCCGCGCCGATGACGGCGGCCTCGCCGGGGTCGCTCCCGCCACCGGCGTCGTGCGCCGCGGCGGGGGTGGTCGTGAGGACCGCGGCGCAGACGACCGCGGCCGCGGACAGCAGGGCGGACCGTTGCAGGCGGCGCATGGCACTCCTCGGCGCGGGCGGTTCCGGCGGAGTGCTCATCGTAGGAAATACCCGCACGAAACGGGCCGTGTGACGCGATCGACACCCGGCCCTTGAGCCGTTCGGCAGCCTGCCGGGCGAGGCTTCCGCTCAGGCGTTCTCCCGCGCGGCCGCCTGCCGCTGCCGCTTGCTCAGCGGAGCCAGCGTGAGGTCCTGGGCCTGCGAGGTCAGCCGCTTGAAGCCGTACCCGCGTTCGGTCATCCAGCTCTCGGCCGCCAGCTCGGCATGCGCCGTCGCGTCCAGGATGTCCTCCTCGGCCTCGCCCTCGGCCAGGAAGCGGAAGGTGAAGAAGGGCCGGGCGGCCAGGTCGTACGTGAGGTCCCCCTCGGGGGTGAACCTCGCGTTCAGCATGTCGTGCTGCGCCGCGTCCGCGAGGAGCTCGGCGCGCTGCTCTTCGCTGAGGCCGTCGAAGGACCCCCGGACGGTGATGCGGAAGGTGCGGGTGCTCATCCCGTCAGCCTAGGCGGCGCCCCTCGCCCCGCGCACCGGGATTTCGCGGTGGCCGCCACCCGGACGGTGCAACGCGTGCCGGGGGGCACGGCCCCGTCACCGGGCGGGCGCCGCGTCCCTGACCTGGGCGGTCGCGGGGGGGGCCGCCGGCGGGGGGGGCGCCCCGGGGGCCGGCTGCGGGAGACCCCCCCCCGGCGGGGAGCCAGCGC
>NZ_JBSGWY010000016.1:57629-78720 GCF_053609145.1 Streptomyces sp. NPDC054961
GCGGGGGGGCGCCCCCCCCCCGCCGGCGGGGGGGGCCCCCCCCCCCGGCGGGGGGGGGCGGGGGGCGCCCCGGCCGCCCCCCCCCCCCCCCCCGCCGCTAGCGTCGGCTACGTCGGAGTCCTGGTGATTCCGCGAGGGGGGTCCTGGGTCCTGAGATCCGTCTGTGCGAGAGGCCGAACCGATGCTGAAGGACGCACCGATAGCCCCGATGGCCAGCCTGATCCGTGTGGAGAAGGGCGTGGCCGCCCCGGAGGAACTCGCCGCCATCGCCGTGGTGGTCGCCTGCTTCGCACGCCGCGGCTCCACCGGCGGCCGGCCGGACCCCGACGCCCCCACGGCCCACCGCCGCCGCCCCGCCCACCACGGCTCCGGCTGCTGGGCGGGCTGCTGGGCCTGCGGCTGACGAGGCCCCCGCGAACGCCCCTGCCCCCGGCCCGCTCACGGGCCGGCGGCAGGGGGACCATCCGGTCGGCCGGCCGCTCAGGCGCGGTGCAGCACCGTCGACAGCGCCTCGAGCAGCGCGGCCCGCGGATCGGCCACTGCGCCCTGCGAACGCCACGCGACGAACCCGTCCGGTCGCACCAGCAGGGCGCCCTCCTCCGTCAGCTCGTGCACCGCGGTCCAGTCGGCTCCCGCCGCCTGCACCAGGTCACAGCCCGGGGCGGACCCGATCGCGTAGGCGTCCAGCTTCACCGACAGCCGTTCGGCCACCTGCCGCGCGGCCGCCTGCCACGGCGTGCCCGCGCCGCTGAGCAGCACGAACGAGCGCTCGTACAGGTCCAGCGTGGACACGCGCTCGCCGTCGGGCCGGGTCAGCCACAGGTGCGGGGCGCGCGTACCGACGTCGCCCTTCATCCGCAGCCCCTCGGGGATGACCGGCCGGTCCGGGTCGGCGCCGACGACCGCGCCGCGCGGGTACGCGTACGCCATCGCCGTCGTCAGGACCCCGCTGCCCGGTCCGCCGCCCATGGTCGGGGGCGGCGCGTACCCCGGGTGGCTGTGCTCCGCCGAACGGGCCGAGGCGCGCTCGGCGGTCGCCAGTGCCACCGGAAGGCGCTCCACCCCGTAGGTGTCGAGCAGCCCGATCCCGGCCGATCCGTCGAGGACCGCCGCGATCTTCCAGGCCAGGTTGTGCGCGTCCTGGATACCGGTGTTCGAGCCGAACGCCCCGGTGGGGGACATCTCGTGGGCCGCGTCGCCGGCCAGGAACACCCGACCGGACGTATACCGCTCGGCGACCCGTTCGGCCGCGTGCCACGGCGCCTTCCCGCCGATCTCCACGTCCAGGTCCGGGACGCCGATCGCGGCCCGGATCTGCGCGACGCAGCGCTCCTCGGTGAAGTCCTCCAGGGTCTCGCCCCGGTCCGGGTGCCAGGGGAGGTGGAAGACCCACTGGGTGTCGTTGTCCACCGGCAGCAGCGCCCCGTCGGCGCCCGGCTTCATCAGGTAGCAGACGATGAACCGCAGATCGCCCAGGACCTCGACGAGCTGCCGCGACCGGAAGGTGACGCTGACGTTGTGGAACAGCTCGCCGCTACCCGTCTGGGGGATCTGCAACTGCTCGCGCACGGGGCTGCGCGGACCGTCCGCCGCGATCAGGAAGTCGGCGCGCACGGTGAGGTGCTCGCCCGTCTCCCGGTCCTTGACCAGGGCGTTCACACCGGTCGCGTCCTGGTCGAAGCTCATCAGCTCGTGGGAGAACCGGATGTCGGCCCCCTGCGCGCGGCTCTGCGACGCGAGGATCGGCTCGATGTTGTTCTGGCTGCACACGCACCAGCTGGTCGGGCTGAACTTGCTCAGTGCCCCGTCCGGGTCGATGGCCTTGACCAGCCACTTGTGGTCGCCGCCCGTCAGCGACTCCGTCTGGATGATGCCCATGTTGTTCTCCAGCACGGAGGCGGCCCGGCGGATCTCGGGCTCCGCCCCCGCCGTGCGGAACAGCTCCATGGTCCGGGCGTTGATGCCCCGCCCGCGCGGGTGGTCGGAGGTGCCGGCGTGCTTCTCGACGAGCAGGTGCCTGATGCCGTGGCGACTCAGGAACAGCGAGGTGGACAGGCCCACGAGGGAGCCGCCCACGACGAGAACCGGTACGCGGACATCTGCGGTGTGTTCCATCAGCTGCGAGCTCCTGGTTTCTGTGGGAGGGAGGGGACTCTTTTATGCCCCCGATCGATGGCTGGGCCCGGGAGATCCGCCGGTTGTCACCCGCTTGATCCGGAGATGTAGCGGTACGTGCGCCACGGGATGACGATGAGCGACAGCGGAGCCCCGGCCGAGGGTTCGCACGCGAAGGAACTCCACGCCCTCGACGAAGGGCCCCTCACGAAGGAGCGAGCAGATGACGACCACGCTGTCCGAACGGGTGTCGCAGTCCGCCTTCGACGGCTCGATGCTCCGCGTCGTCCTGCTGATGGACCTGCACGAAGGAGCCCAGCAGCGCTTCTTCGAGGCCTACGAGCAACTGCGCCACGACATCGCCTCGGAACCGGGCCACATCAGCGACCAGCTCTGCCAGTCCTTCGAGAACCCCTCGCAGTGGCTCATCACCAGCGAGTGGGAGAGCGCCCCGCAATACCTCGCCTGGGTCAACAGCGAGCACCACGCCGAACAGGTACGCCCGCTCGGCGCCTGCGCCCGCACCATGCGGCCGCTGAAGTACACGGTCCTGCGCGAGACCGGCCGCGGCTACCGGGACGACCGCCGGGCCGTCGGCGCACGGCTGCAGGAAGCGCCCCGGCTCGGCGCCGACATCGTGCGCCATGCCCTGACCTTCACGGTCAAGCCGGGCAGCGAGAAGGCGGTGGCCGAGCTCCTCTCCAGCTACGCCTCCCCGGCCGCCGACGTCGACGGCCACACCCGGCTCTGCCGGACCTCGCTGTTCATGCACGGCAACCGCGTCGTGCGTACGGTGGAGGTGCGGGGCGACCTGATGTCGGCCCTGCGGCACGTCTCCGAACAGCCCGAGGTCCGGGCCGTCGAGGAGGCCATCAACCCGTACCTGGAGCAAGACCGCGACCTCGGCGACCCCGAGTCCGCCCGGATGTTCTTCATGCGGGCCGCACTCCCGGCCGTCCACCACGTCGCCGCGCGCGAGGCCGGCGCGGAGGACCGCTCCGACGTCCGCAGGCACGCGCTCTACTACCCCGCCAAGCCCGGCTGCGGTCCGGCGCTCGCCAAGTTCCTGGCTCGCCAGGACGAGGCCGCCGCCCACCGGCCCGACGCCCCCACGGTGAGCAGCAGCATCTTCCAGCGCGACGACATCGTCGTACGCCTCATCGACGTGCGCGGCCCGCAGGGCTCCGGACTGGAGACCGCCTTCGGCGTCCGCGGACCGCGCAAGGCGGCCGTCCTCGCCCGCCTGATGCTCTCCCCCGACGACTGCGGCTCCGAGTCCGCCGTCCGCCACACCATGAGCCTGATCACCGACCGCCGGGCCCCCGCCGAGCGCTGACGCGCAACGGCGCCACCCCGGTCCCCACCCACCAGCCCCGTCCAGGCTCCCCACCGCCAGGAGGAACACCGCCATGACCAGACGACGCCCACCGCACATCGTGGACCTCAGTGAGACCCAGCCCAACACCCGGCGCGGTGGCGACCTGAGGGCCGTGCTCACCCCGACCTCGGTGGGCTGCACGAGCGGCTTCATGGGTCTGGCCGTCATGGCCCCCGGCGAGCACATCGCCGAGCACTACCACCCGTACTCCGAGGAGTTCGTGTACGTGGTCAGCGGGACGCTGGAGGTGGACCTCGACGGCGAGGCCCACCCGCTGCGGACCGACCAGGGCCTGCTCGTCCCCCTCAACGTGCGCCACCGCTTCCGCAACGTCGGGGACACCGAGGCGCGCATGGTCTTCCACCTCGGCCCGCTGGCCCCGGACCCGAAACTGGGGCACGTGGACACCGAGGAGGCCGTCCACCCGGAGGGCACCGCCTGGGAGCGGCCCCCGGACCGAGCCGGAGTGGTGTCGTGACCCGCCGACGGGTGGCCGTCACCGGGGTCGGCGTCGTCGCCCCGGGCGGGATCGGCACCGCCGCCTTCTGGGACCTGCTGGCCAACGGCCGTACGGCGACGCGGGGCATCACCCTCTTCGACCCGACCGGATTCCGCTCCCGGATAGCCGCCGAGGTCGACTTCGACCCCGCGGAGCACGGCCTCGGCGCCGAGGAAGCGGCCCGGGCGGATCGGTACATCCAGTTCGCCCTGGTCGCCGCCGGCGAGGCACTGCGGGACGCCGGACTCGACCTCACCACCGACGAGGCCTGGCGCACGGGAGTCTCCCTCGGCACCGCCGTGGGCGGCACCACCCGCCTGGAGCACGACTACGTGGCCGTCAGCCAGTCCGGGGCCTGGTGGGACGTGGACCACCGGCTCGCCGGACGCCACCTGCACCGGGCGTTCACCCCGGCCACCCTTGCCTCCGCCGTCGCGGAGAAGACGGGAGCCCGGGGCCCGGTCCAGACCGTCTCCACCGGCTGCACCTCCGGGCTCGACGCCATCGGGTACGCCGTCCACTCCATCGCCGAAGGCCGCATGGACGTGTGCATCGCCGGCGCCTCCGACTCACCCGTCTCGCCCATCACCGTGGCCTGTTTCGACGCCATCAAGGCCACCTCCCCGAACAACGACGACCCCGCCCACGCGTCCCGGCCCTTCGACGCCGACCGCGACGGGTTCGTCCTCGGCGAAGGCGGGGCCGTCCTCATACTCGAGGAGCTGGAACACGCCCGTGCCCGCGGCGCGACCGTCTACTGCGAGATCGGCGGCTACGCCACCTTCGGCAACGCCCACCACATGACCGGGCTGACCACCGATGGCCTGGAGATGGCCCGCGCCATCGAAACCGCCCTCGCGCAGGCCCGGATCGACGGGCGCGAGATCGACTACGTCAACGCGCACGGCTCCGGAACCAAGCAGAACGACCGCCACGAGACGGCGGCGGTCAAGAGGGTCCTGGGCGCCCACGCCTACAAGACGCCGATGACCTCCATCAAATCCATGGTGGGGCACTCCCTCGGCGCGATCGGGGCGATCGAACTGGCCGCCTGCGTCCTGGCGATGACCCACCAGGTGGTCCCGCCGACGGCCAACTACGAGACCCCCGACCCCGAATGCGACCTGGACTACGTCCCGCGCGTCGCCCGCGAACGCACGCTGCGCAGTGTGCTCTCCGTCGGCAGCGGCTTCGGCGGCTTCCAGTCCGCAGTCGTCATGACCCGGCCCAAGGAGGAGGTGGTCTCGTGAGCGGGCGCACCGTCATCACGGGCATCGGGGTCGTCGCACCCAACGGCATCGGCGCCGACGCCTTCTGGAAAGCCACCCAGTCGGGCACCGCGGTCCTCGGCCGGATCACCCGGGAGGGCTGCGAGCACCTGCCGCTGCGCATCGCGGGCGAGGTACGCGGCTTCGACGCGGCCTCCGTGGTCGAGGAGCGCTTCCTCGTCCAGACCGACCGCTACACCCACCACGCCCTCGCCGCGGCCGACCTGGCCCTGGAGGACGCCCGGCTCGGCCGGGCCGACTACGAGGACGACCCCTTCTCGGTGGGCGTGGTCACCGCGGCCGGCTCCGGCGGAGGCGAGTTCGGGCAGCGGGAACTGCAGCACCTGTGGGAGCAAGGACCGCGCTACGTCGGCCCCTACCAGTCCATCGCCTGGTTCTACGCCGCCAGCACCGGGCAGATCTCCATCCGGCGGGGACTCAAGGGCCCCTGCGGCGTGGTCGCCGCCGACGAGGCGGGCGGGCTCGACGCCTTCGCGCACGCCACCCGGGCGATCCGCCAGGGCAGCCGGGCCATGCTCGTCGGCGCCACCGAAGCGCCCCTGGCGCCCTACTCCATCGTCTGCCAGCTCGGATACGAAGCGCTGAGCACCCACGAGGACCCCGAGCGGGCGTACCGGCCCTTCACCGACAAGGCCTGCGGCTACGTACCCGCCGAGGGCGGCGCGATGTTCCTCGTCGAGGACGAACAGGCGGCGCTGCGCCGCGGCGCCTCCGTCCGGGCCGTCCTGGCCGGGCACGCGGCGACCTTCACCGGCCCCCACCACCACGAGGCGGAAGGCGAGTACGGCGAGGGACTCGCCCACGCGATCAGGGGCGCCCTGCGGGACGCGGGCTGCGCCCCCGAGGAGGTCGACGTGGTCTTCGCCGACGCGCTCGGCACCCCCGAGGCCGACCGGGCCGAAGCCGCCGCGATCCTCTCCGCCCTCGGAGGACACGGGCGCACCGTCCCGGTGACGGCGCCCAAGACGGGCACCGGCAGGGCCTATTGCGCGGCGCCCGCACTCGACACCGCCGCCGCGGTCCTCGCGCTGGAGCACGGTGTCGTCCCGCCCACGCCGAACGTCTTCGACGTGTGCCACGACCTCGACGTGGTGACCGGCAGCGCCCGCACCGCGGAGCTGCGCACCGCGCTCGTCCTGAGCCGGGGCCTCATGGGCTCCAACGCCGCGCTCGTGATCCGAAACCCCTCCTAGAGACAGAAGGAGCCGCTCATGTCCGAACGACTGACCGTCGAGGAACTGGCCGCCCTGATGAAGTCCGGCGCCGGCATCACCGTCGACCCGGCCGAGATGACGAGGCGTCCGGACTCCAAGTTCGACGACTTCGGCCTCGACTCGCTGGGCCTGCTCGGCATCGTGGGCCTGCTGGAGAACCAGCGCGGCCGGGCCCTGCCCACCGACGCGGACCGCTGCAAGACCCCCAAGGAGTTCCTCGAACTCGTCAACACCAGCCTGATGAGCGGAGCTTGAGATGACAGGGCACACCAAGAACGAGATCACCGTCAACGCGCCCATGGACACGGTCTGGGAGATGACCAACGATCTCACCGCCTGGCCGAACCTGTTCAGCGAGTACGCCTCGCTGGAGATCCTGGAGGAGGACGGGCCCACCACCCGCTTCCGCCTGACCATGCACCCCGACGAGAACGGCACGGTGTGGAGCTGGGTCTCCGAACGCACCCCCGACCCCGTCACCCGGACCGTGCGCGCCCGCCGCGTCGAGACCGGCCCGTTCGAGCACATGGACATCCACTGGCAGTACTTCGAGGTGCCGGGCGGCACCCGGATGGTGTGGACCCAGGACTTCGCGATGAAGCCGCAGGCCCCCGTCGACGACGCCGGCATGACCCAGCGCATCAACCAGAACTCCAAGATCCAGCTGGAACTGATCCGGGACAAGATCGAACAGCGCGAACGCGAGAGCCGCGCGCCCGCCGCCACCCGCGTCTGAGAAGAAAGGCAGCACTCCCGATGCACCGCGCCCTCATCGTCGCCCGCATGGCGCCGCAGTCCGCACCCGACATCGCCGAGCTCTTCGCGGCCTCGGACGCGGGCGAACTGCCCCACCTCGTCGGGGTCACCCGCCGGAGCCTCTTCCAGTTCGGCGACGTGTACATGCACCTCATCGAGTCCGAGCGCCCCCCGGGACCGGCCATCGCCCAGGTGACCGACCACCCCGAATTCCGGGCCCTCAGCGACCGGCTGACCGCCTACATCAGCCCGCACGACCCGGAGACCTGGCGCAGCCCCAAGGACGCCATGGCCCAGGAGTTCTACCGCTGGGAGCGCCCCCGTACGGGATAGCCGTACGCGGCGCAGCGCGCGACCGGCAGGCCTCGGGCCCCGCACCCACCTGGTGCGGGGCCCGCCACCGTCGCGGCTCACGCACGGCGGGCCGCCACCGCCACGCAGAGCGCGGCCAGCGGCAGCTCCACCCCGGCCGCCAGCAGCAGCGCCATCGCCTGCTCGCCACCCGCCGAGGTCGTGACGTCGAACCAGGCGTCCACCACGAGCAGCGCCGCCGTCGCCGCCGCGACCGGGACCACCCGGGTGTCCCGGCGGCGCAGCAGCAGCCCCGTCCCCGCCAGCCCCGCCGCCAGCATCACGTCCAGGCCTATCCACGCGGTGGCCCAGTGGGAGACCTCGGCGCTCTGCGGCAGCGTCCTGGCCAGCACCACCATCCACGGCACCAGCGCCAGCCCCGCCCCCGTCAGCACCGTCGCCGTACGGGGAGCGGTCCGGGAGGCCGAACGGGTGAGGACCTGGGGAGCGACAAGGGCCATGGCTACGAGTCTCCTTCCGCCCCGCGGTCCGTCCGCCGGGCACACCACAAGACTCGTCCGCCGGGCCGCCCGAATCAGTAGCCCCACGTTCCGAACCGGGGGTGGTGCCAGGTACACCCCCGACCGGGCACCAGGGGGATGGCAACGCCTTGGCCAGGGCGATTACCGTACGTGCATGGCAAGTTCCGGCGCGCTGCGGCGTACATTCACCTGGACCATGGCGCACGCGCCCTGGTCCGCCTGGGCCTGGCGCCACACCGCCTTCACCGCGGCCGCGATCCCACCCGCCCTGCCCCTCGCCGCGGGCTTCGTCTTCCTCCTCACCGCCCCCGGGCACAGCCCCGTCCCGCTGCTCCTCGTCGTCGCGCTGTCACCGCTGCTCACCGCCCTCCAGCGCAACCGCTGCTGGTCCCTGCTCGGTGTCGACATACCGCCCGTGGCCCGCGAGCACCCCTGGCGCAGCGTCCGCGGCCTGACCGAACGGCTGCGCTCCGAGGCGACCTGGCGGCAGTACGGCTACCACTTCCTCGTCAGCCCGCTCGCCGCCCTCGGCGGCGGACTGCTGGTCCTCACCTGGGCCGCCGGCGCCGTCTGCGCCACCGTCTACGCATGGTCCTGGGCGCTGCCTGAGACCCCCGGACCGGGCTGGAGCCGGCAGTACGACGTGCTCACCACGCTCGGCGGCCTGCTGCTGCTCGCCGCACCCTGGTTCGCCGTACTCCTCGCCCGGCTCGACGTCGGCGCCGCCCTCGCGCTCCTGGGCCCCAACCGGGCCCGCGAACTGGAGCGCCGCGTCGAGGACCTCGCCGAAAGCCGGGCCGGCGTCCTGGACGCCGCCGACCTCGAACGCCGTCGCATCGAGCGGGACCTCCACGACGGAGCCCAGCAACGCCTGGTGGCCCTCGCCATGAACCTCGGCATAGCCCGCGCCACCCTGCCCGGCCTTCCCCCCGAAGCCAAGGCCGTCATCGACGAGGCCCACCGCGAGGCGAAGGAGGCCATCGAGGAACTCAACAGCCTCGTCCGCGGCCTCCACCCGGCCGTCCTGGACGACCGGGGGCTCGACGCCGCCCTGTCCGGGATCGCTGCCCGCGCCCCCCTGCCCGTCGAACTGACCGTGGACCTCGCCGTCCGCCCCGGACCCACCGTGGAGGCCGTCGCCTACTTCGTCGTCTCCGAAACCCTCGCCAACGTCGCCAAACACGCCCGCGCGAAGCGCTGTCGGGTCCACGTGGCCCGGACCGCCGCCGACGTACTGCGCCTCACCGTCACCGACGACGGCGTGGGCGGCGCCGACCCCGCCGGGGGCACCGGACTGACCGGCCTGCGCAAGCGCGTAGGGTCGGTCGACGGAACCATCATGATCGACAGCCCCGTCGGGGGCCCGACCACCGTGACTGTGGAGCTGCCGTGCGGGCTGTGATCGCCGAGGACTCGGTCCTGTTGCGCATCGGACTGGTCAAGGTCCTCGAAATGGCCGGGTTCGAGGTGGCCGCCGAAGCCGGCGACGCCGAGACCCTGCTCTCCGCCGTCGAGGAGCACCGGCCCGACCTCGCCCTCGTCGACGTCCGCATGCCGCCCGGCTTCACCGACGAAGGCGTCCGCGCGGCCCTCGTCATCCGGCAGCAGAGCCCCGACACCGCCGTCCTGCTCCTCTCCCAGTACGTGGAGGAGCGCTACGCGGCCGACCTGCTCGCCACCCAGAGCGGCGCCGGCATCGGCTACCTCCTCAAACAACGCGTCGCCGACGTGGAGGAGTTCATCGACGCGGTGCGCCGCGTCGCGGGCGGCGGCACCGCGCTCGACCCGCAGGTCGTCGCCCAGCTCCTGCTGCGCCGCCGCGGCGGCGCCGACCCCCTCGAACGCCTCACCCCGCGCGAACGCGAGGTACTGGCCTTGATGGCGGAAGGCCGCTCCAACGCCGGGATCGCCGCCGAACTCGTCGTCAGCGAGAGCGCGGTGGCCAAACACATCAACAACATCTTCGCCAAACTCGACCTGCCCGTCGCCGACGGCGACCACCGCCGGGTCCTCGCCGTCCTGCGCTTCCTGGACGGCGCCCCGTGACCCCGCCGGGGACCCCCGCCGCGACCCGGGCCGCCTCCCCGGCGGAGACCGCCCCGCCGGCACGCCCCCGGCACCGCCTCCCCTGGATCCTGGCCTCCCTGCTCGGCGCGGTCTTCGTCGCCCTCCCCGTCGCCTGGCAGGCCGGGGTCTACGGGGTCACCCGCACCGGCACCCTGCACGGCGGCAGCGCCGGGCATCCGGTGACCGCCCTGCGCATCGCGGGCGGCGGAGCGAACATCACGGTCCGCCCGCGCGGGGACCAGGAGGTCGGCTACCGCGCCGAGGTCGCCTGGTCGCGCAAGAAGCCCGTCGTCGAGGAGAGCTGGCAGGACGGCACCCTCACGCTGACGCCGCGCTGTCCCGGCGAGGACTCCTCGCTGACCGGAGAAGTCTCCTGCTCCGTCGATCTCGGCGTCGGCGTGCCCGCCGGCCTGCCCGTCACCGTCGCCGCGGACTCCGGCCGCATCGACATCGGCGGCCTCGGCGGCGCCGTCGACGCACGCGTCGACTCCGGCGAGGTCCACCTCACCGGGCTGCGCGGCCCGGTCCGGGCCCGCGTGAACTCCGGCCGGGTGGACGCCACGGCCCTCACCTCACCCGAGATCGAACTCGTCATCGGCTCGGGCCGGGCCGCCGTCGACTGCGTCGCCCCGCCGCGGAAGGTCACCGCCGACATCGGATCGGGCCGGCTGGCCCTCACCGTCCCCGACGCCACCACGTTCCGGGTCACCCCCCGGACCGGCTGGGGCCGCATCGACCTCGGAGCGGGGCTGTCCGACCCGGCCTCCCCGCGCACCCTGGACCTGACCGTCGGCTCCGGCCGCGCCGACGCCCGGTACGTGGACCTGCTGGGCTGAGCCTCACGGCGCGAGGCCGCCCCGGGCGATGACCTCCGCGTACCAGCGCGCGCTGTCCTTGGGCGTACGCCGCTGCGTGGCGAAGTCCACGTGGACGATCCCGAACCGCTTGCTGTAGCCGTACGCCCACTCGAAGTTGTCCAGCAGCGACCACACGAAGTATCCGCGGACGTCCGCCCCGTCCTGGATGGCCCGGTGCACGGACGCCAGATGGCCCCGCAGGTACGCGATCCGCTCCGGATCGTGCACCGCTCCCCGCGCATCGGGGAAGTCGGCGTACGCCGCCCCGTTCTCGGTGATCAGCAGCGGCACCCCGGGCAGCTCGTCGCGCAGCCGAGTCAGCAGCTCGTACAGTCCGTCCGCGTCCACCGGCCAGTCCATCGCCGTCCGGGGACCGGGTGCGGGCAGGAACCGTACGTGCCCCTCCGTACCCGGCCACGGCGACGGCTCGGTGCCGGCAGGAGCCGGCTCCGCGGCCGCTACCACCGTGGGGGAGTAGTAGTTCAGGCCCAGCCAGTCGATCGGCTCGCAGGCCGCCGCGAGATCACCGTCGCGGACGAACGACCAGTCCGTGAGCGCGGCGGTGTCCCGGACGAGATCCTGCGGAAGACGCCCGTGGAAGACCGGATCGAGGAAGATCCGGTTGCCCACCGCGTCGATCCGCCGCGCCGCGTCCAGGTCGGCGGCCGATTCCGTCAGCGGCCGCACGGCGTGCAGGTTGAGCGTCAGCGACACCTCCGCCGACCGGGGCAGGGCCGCGCGCAGCGCCCGTACGCCCAGCCCGTGGGCCAGGTTGAAGTGATGGGCGGCCCGCAGCGCGGCCTCCGGCTCCGTGCGGCCCGGGGCGTGCACCCCGGAGGCGTAGCCGAGGAAGGCGGCGCACCACGGCTCGTTGAAGGTGGTCCAGCTCGACACCCGGTCCCCGAGCGCCCCCGCGACGAGTCCCGCGTACTGCGCGAACCGCTCGGCCGTATCGCGGCAGGGCCAGCCGCCGCTGTCCTCCAGTTCCTGCGGCAGGTCCCAGTGGTAGAGCGTGGCCACCGGCCGGATCCCCGCCTCCAGCAGCGCGTCCACCAGCCGCCGGTAGAAGTCGAGCCCCCGCTGTACGGCGGGCCCGCGTCCGGTCGGCTGCACCCGGGGCCAGGCCACCGAGAAGCGGTAGTCGCTCACGCCCAGCCGTTTCATCAGGCCCACGTCCTCGGCCATCCGGTGGTAGTGGTCGGCGGCGGTGTCCCCGGTGTCGCCGCCCAGCACCTTGCCGGGGGTGTGGCTGAAGGTGTCCCAGATCGAGGGCGTCCGCCCGTCCAGGGCGGCACCGCCCTCGATCTGGTACGCGGCCGTCGCGGTGCCCCACCGGAAACCGGGGGGAAAGCGGAGCGCCGTCCCCGTGGCGGGGGACGCGTCGACACTGGTCATGGAAGGACTCCAAAGGAGAGGTGAGGAGGGAGGCGGGGACTCAGCCCTTGACGGCGCCCTGCATGATGCCGCCGACGATCTGCCGGCCCAGCAGGCCGAAGACCAGCAGCACGGGAAGCGTCCCGAGCAGGGTGCCCGCCATGATCACGGACTGGTCGTGGACGTAGCCGCCGCCCAGCTGGCGCAGCGCGACCTGCACGGTCGGCTCCGACGAGGAGAGCGCGACCACCGGCCAGAAGAAGTCGTTCCAGGCCGTCATGAAGGTCAGCAGTCCGAGCACGGCCATGGCCGGCCGGGCCACCGGCACCACGATCGACCAGAAGACGCGGGCGTACGAGGCCCCGTCGACCCGGGCCGCCTCGATCAGCTCGTCCGGCAGGGACTGCGCCAGGTACTGCCGCATGAAGAACACGCCGAAGGCGGAGACCAGTCCGGGCAGGACGACGGCCTGGAGCTGGTTCACCCAGTGCAGTTCCACGATCAGCATGAACAGCGGGATCACCCCCAGCTGCGGCGGGATCATCATCGAGGCGACGACGGCGCCGAGCAGCGCGCCGCGCCCCCGGAACCGCAGCTTGGCGAAGGCGAAGCCGGCCAGTGTGGAACACAGCACCGTGCCGACGGTGATGGCGCTCGACACGATCAGGGAGTTGAGGAGCGCCTTGCCGATGTCCGCCTCGTCCAGGACCGCCTGGAGGTTGACCAGGAGCCGTGGACCGGGCAGCAGCGAGGGCACCGGCCGTGCCAGATCGGCGTTGGAGCGACTCGCCGCGACCAGCGACCAGTACAGGGGGAACGCGGAGACCAGGACCGCGAGGGCCAGCACCGCGTAGGTGAGCCGGCCGCCGCGCCCGGCGGTGGAGGTGGAGCTCATCGGCCGGCCTCCTTGAGGGAACGGCGGCGCACGAGCAGGGCGTTGACCCCGACGAGCGCCACGATCAGCAGGAACATCACCCAGGCGATGGCCGCCGCCCGGCCCAGGTGGAAGAAGCCCCAGCCCTGCTCGTACATGTACAGGCCCAGGGTCTGGTACTGGTGCGAGATGCCCCCGGACATCGATCCCTCGAAGAGCAGCGGCTCCCCGAAGAGCTGGGTGGCGCCGATCGTGGACACCACCACGGTGAAGACGATGGTGGGACGCAGGCCGGGCAGCGTCACATGGAGGAACTGTCTCCATCTGGACGCCCCGTCGACCTCGGACGCCTCGTACAGCTCGCCGGGTATGGACTGCATGCCCGCGAGATAGATGAGGGCGTTGTAGCCCGTCCAGCGCCACACGACGATGGACGAGACGGCGATCTGCGAGGCGGCCGTACCGCTCTGCCAGTCCACCGGACCGAAACCGGCCAGCCCCAGCACGTCGTTGACGAGCCCGAAGTCCCGTCCGAAGAGCTGGGCGAAGATCAGCGAGGCGGCGGCCACCGACGTCGCGTACGGCAGCAGCAGCGCGGTGCGGAAGAAGGTCCGGCCCCGCAGCTTGTAGTTGAGGACGTGGGCCAGGCCCAGGGCGATGAGCAGTTGCGGCACCGTCGAGAGCGCGCCGATGGTGAAGGTGTTGCGCAGCGCCGTCCAGAAGAACGGATCGGTGAACAGGGCGGTGTAGTTGTCCAGGCCCCTCCACTCCATGTCCCCGGGGTTCTGCAGCTCGACGCGGTAGACGGAGACGTACGCCGTGTAGAGGAGGGGGAACAGTCCGAAGGCGGCGAACAGGGTGAAGAACGGGGCGATGAAGGCGTACGGGGCGAAGCCCCGCCGGGCGGTACGTGTCACGCCGCTCAGCCCAGGGCGTTCTTGACGGCCTTCTTGGCGTTCGACCAGGCCGTCTCCGGCGACGTGCCCTTGCGCTCCACCTCGCTCAGCGCGTTGTTGATCTGGTCGGCGATGTCCTTGTCGTGCACCCCCAGCACCTGGACGGGGGCCTTCTCGGCGGCGTCGCCGAAGATCTGCCCGATCGGCGCGTCCGAGAAGTACGGGTCCTTGGCGTCCGAGACCTGTCCTATGGCCTTGACGGCGGAGGGGAAGTTGCCCTGCTTGCGGAAGAGCTTGGTCTGCTGCTCGGGCGCCGTGAGCCAGGTGACCAGCTCGGCCGCCTCCTTCTTGTGCTGGGCCGCCCGGGGGACCGCCAGGTAGGAGCCGCCCCAGTTGCCCGCACCCCCGGGCAGCTTCGCCACGTCCCACTTGCCCTTGCCCGCGTCGCCGGCCTGTCCCTTGATGTAGCCGAGCATCCAGGCGGGGCACGGCATGGTGGCGAAGGAGCCGGAGGTGAAGGCCTGGTTCCACGGCGGGGACCACTGGTCCAGCTTGGCGCTGAGCCCGTCCGCCGAGGCCGTGACCGACGCCTCCCAGGCCGACTTCACCGCAGGGCTGTTCTCGTAGACCAGCGCGCCCGAGGCGTCGTAGTAGCGCTCCTCGGCCTGGCCGACCATGACGGCGTTCAGGCTGCCCACGCTGTCCAGCCAGGCGCTGCCGGCCGGGGCGCTCGCCTTGTACTGGCGGCCGAGCTCCAGATAACCGTCCCAGGTCGCCCACTTGGCGGCCAGTTCCGTACGGTCGGTGGGCAGGCCCGCCGCCTTGAACAGGTCACTGCGGTAGCACATGGCCTCGGGCCCGACGTCGGTGCCGAGGCCGAGGACCTTGCCGTCCTTGGTCGTCGCGGCCGCCCACTTGGCGGCGGCGAACTCGCTCTGGAGGGCGCCGGCGCCGAACTCCTTCAGGTCCGTGAACTTGTCGGCCTGCTTCTGCGTCACCGATGCGATGCGGCCCACCTCGAGGCCCTGGACGTCCGCCAGCCCGCCGCCGCCGGCGAGCCGGGTCTGGAGCGCCTTCCAGTAGTCCTGCTCGTCCTCGGTATCCGTCTGCTTGATCTTGATGTTCGGGTGGAGCTGTTCGTACTCGGCGTAGAGCCCGGCCTCCTGGTAGCCGAACGCGCCGAACAGGTCGATGGTGAGCGTGACGTGGCGGTCGGCGCCCTCGGCGGACTTCGCGTCGGGGTCGGAGTCGGATCCGCAGGCGGCCAGCAGGGTTCCGGCGAGGGCGACGGCGCCGAGGCGGAGCGCGGCTCTTCCGGCGGCTCGGGGGGTGGACATGGTGCGGCCTCCTGGGCTTGGCGGGTGCGACTCTTCCGAGCGGGTCCCGAGAGTGTTGAGAGCGCTCTCAGAACGCGAGTGGAGCGTGCACCCCACACCCGCGCCCCGTCAAGGGTCCTGCGCACGACGGCGGGGATTCGTCCCATTCACCCAGGGAGAACCTCGAGTTGCGCGCCGCTCAGGCCGATCCGCGCCGCACCAGCGACGTCGGGGTGATCACCGAGCCCGGCACGCCGGGGCCGCCCTGCCGGCCGGCGCCGTGCGCCTTGTCCAGGGTCCGGAGCAGCAGCCGGGCCATGAGCCGCCCCATGCCCTCGATGTCCTGACGCACGGTCGTCAGCGGCGGATCGGTGCCCTCCGCCACCACCTCCGCATCGTCGAAGCCCACCAGTGCCACGTCGCCGGGCACGGACCGGCCCCGCTCGCGCAAGACGCCCAGCGCACCCGTCGCCATCAGGTCGTTCGCGGCGAACACCGCGTCGAGCCCCGGGCAGCGGTCCAGCAGTTCGGCCATCGCGCGGGCCCCGCCCGCCGCGGTGAAGTCCCCCTCGGCGATCAGCGCGGGATCGGCGTCGAGGAGCACGTCCCGGTACCCGTCGAGCCGGTCGGTCGCCGACGTCTGGTCCAGCGGACCCGCGATGTGCGCGATCTGTCGCCGTCCCAGGGACAGCAGGTGTCGTACGGCCTCGCGCGCACCCCCGCGGTTGTCGGCGTCCACGTAGGCCACCGGGCCGTGTTCCCCGGGGGCCGCGGACCCTCCGGCGCCACCGGTCCAGCCGGGCCGGCCGCCGTAGACGGTGGGCATCCCGATGCGGCGGGTGATCGCGGGCAGCGGATCGTCGGTGTGCAGGGAGAAGGCGAGCGCGCCGTCGACGTGGCCGCCCGCCAGATAGCGCTCGATCCGGTCGTAGTCGCCGCGGTCCTCCACCAGGAGCAGCACCAACTGCATGTCGTGCACCGTCAGTTCCTTGCTGATGCCGCGGATCTGGCGGGAGAAGAAGGGATCGGAGAAGATCCGGATCTCCGGCTCGGCGATGATCACGGCGACCGCCCCGGTGCGCCGGGTCACCAGTGTGCGCGCCGCGTGGTTCGGTACGTAGCCCAGGTCCCGGATGGCCGTGCGGACCTTGTCCACCAGATGCGGGCGGACGCCGTCGCCGCCGTTGACGACCCGGGACGCGGTGGCCCGGGACACCCCGGCGCGAGCCGCGACCGCCTCGAGGGTGGGCCGGTCTGCGGGAAGCTGTTCGGCCACGGGCGCTCCTCATGCGTGTCCGGCGGCGGGCAGGGTTCCTGGGCCCTGCCGCGGGCCCTGTAGGACAGCAGCGTAACCCGTACGGCGGGGGCGCTGAGAGCGCTCCCGCCGTACAGGTGCCTTTCACCGAGCCGTGGCCGGGTCCGCTCAGTGCCCGAAGTCGAACCAGTTGAGATTCACGTAGTCGGCCGGCTGGCCGCTGGTGAAGGTCAGGTACACGTCGTGCGTGCCCGTGACGCCCGAGATGTTCGCCGGTACGGTCTTCCAGCTCTGCCATCCGCCGGTGCTCGCCACGGCGAAGCTGCCGATCGGCGGGCCGGTCCGGCTGTCGAGCCGGACCTCGACGAGCCCGCTCACCCCGTCGGCCGCGCCGCTGGCGACGCGGCCGTGGAACTGGGTGGCCGGGCCGCCGGAGCCGAAGTCGACGCCCTTGTAGAGGACCCAGTCGCCGTTGCCGAGGCCCGTCAGGTCCTGGCCTCCGCCGGTGTCCGTGGTCGTCTCCTCGGCCGTTCCGGCCTGGGCGTCGTGGGATTCGGCCTGGAGGGGGGCGTAGGCGTTGCGGCCACCCGTCGGCGGGGTGGTGGGCGGCGTCGTCGGAGGCGTGGTCGGCGGGATCGTGGGCGGCGTGGCCGGGGGAGTCGTGGGGGGTGTGGTCGGCGGGGTGGTCGTACCGTCCGTGGACCGGAGCACCGAGACGTAGTCGACGACCATCGGGTGGCCCGGCTGGGTCCCCGCGTCGGGTCCGCCGCCGAAGGCCGCCGGGAACTCCCCGCCCATGGCCACGTTCAGGATGATGAAGTAGCCGTGGTGGGTGGCGTTGGCCCAGGTTGCGGCGTCCATCTGGTCCGCCCGGACGGTGTGGAAGGTGACCCCGTCCAGGGAGAAGCGCATCTCCTCCACGGCCGAGGAGCGGTCCCATTCCACCGCGTAGGTGTGGAAGCCGCCCTGGCAGGGGGTGCCGGTGCACGCGCGCTGGCCGCCGATGCCGGACTTCTCGTTGCACGGGCCGCCGGGGCTCGTGCCGCAGTGCATGGTGGCCCACTCGTTGTTGATGCCCTGGACGTTCTCCAGGATGTCGAGCTCGCCGATGCCCGGCCAGTTCCACCAGTTGCCGCGGTAGGGCGCGCCCAGCATCCAGAACGCGGGCCAGTACCCCTTGGCCGCGGCGCCCGTGACGTCGGGCATCTGGATGCGGGCCTCCGTGCGCAGCTTGCCGCCCGCCGGCGGCTGGAAGTCGGAACGCCTGGTCTCGACGCGGCCGGAGGTCCAGTTGCCCGCCGCGTCCCGGCGCGGGGTGATGCGCAGGTTGCCGGAGCCGTCGAGGGAGACGTTGGAGGGGTCGGCCGTCATCGTCTCGACCTCGCCGGTGCCGAAGCCGGCCGGGCCGCCGGGGTAGCTCGTGCCGGTGGTGTACTGCCAGTTCGCGGTGTTCACCCCGGAGCCCGAGGCCCCGTCGAAGTCGTCGAGGAAGACCTGGGACCAGCCCGCGGGCACCGCCGGGGCGGCGGCGCTGGCGGGCAGGATGACGACGGCCGCGGCCGTGGCCGCCACCGCCACTGTGCTCAGTGCGGCGATGACGGCCCGTCGGACCGACCGCCGTTCTCTGCCGGGTGTCAGACGCATGGATGCCCTCTCTGAGGGGGTGTGGGGGACAGGGGGAGCGCGGCGTGCGCGGGGACCGCGGCGTGCGGGGAGTGCGGCGTGCAGGGAGTGCGGGGGGTGCGGGGACCGCGGGGGAGGCGGGGAGGACCGGGGGCCGAGGGGTTCCTGCCGACAGGGCCGGAACGGCGCTTGAGAGCGCTCTCAAGAGGTGCCGGTCGCCACTGTGCTCTCCGCCCCGGGGGTCGTCAAGGGATCGGACGGGAAAGGCTCCCGGCCCCCTCCGGGCGCCCCCCGCGGTGCGCGATCGCCGTGGCAGGCAACCCCGCCGATACACAAGTCTGAATACGGTCGTTTCCGTCCGGCTCCTCAACTGGACAGGCCCTCTTGTGAGTTGAGGCAGAGGTACCAACAATGCGCATGACAACCGAAGGATCTTCGGTCGCATTGTCACCAGAGGGGAACCCCCACATGAACAAGCCTCTCGTCGCCGCCGCGTTCGCTCTGCTCCTCACCGGAGCGGCAGCGGCCCCGGCCGTGGCCCAGTCCACCCGGGAGGGTGCGGCCACCCCGGCCGTCGCGGTCAACTACGCCGGCACGGTCGCGCTCAGCAACTGCTCCGGCTCGGTCGTCCGTGTGCCCGGTTCGCTGCCCACCGATCCCGCGCTCGTACTGTCCAACGGCCACTGTCTGGAGTCGGGCATGCCGGCCGCGGGCCAGGTGATCAAGGACAAGGCGTCCAGCCGCTCCTTCTCGCTGCTGAACGCCTCGGGCTCCAAGGTCGCGACGCTGCGCGCGAGCAAGATCTCGTACGCGACGATGACCGACACGGACATCTCGATCTACCAGCTCACCAAGACGTACGCGCAGATCAGCAGCCAGTACGGCATCAACGCGCTGACCCTGAACGACGCCCACCCGGTACAGGGCACCGCGATCAAGGTGGTGTCCGGCTACTGGAAGCGCACCTACAGCTGCAACGCGGACGGTTTCAGCTACCTCCTCAAGGAGGGCGAGTGGACCTGGAAGGACTCGCTGCGCTACACCTCGGCCTGCAACACCATCGGCGGCACCTCGGGCTCGCCGGTGATCGACACGACGACGGGCAAGGTCGTCGCCGTCAACAACACGGGCAACGAGGACGGCGGGCGCTGCACGGTGAACAACCCGTGCGAGGTGGACCAGAACGGCGCCGTGACGGTCCGCCAGGGCATCAACTACGCGCAGCAGACGTACATCATCGTCCCCTGCGTAGGTCCCGGTAACAAGATCGACCTGACCCGGGCCGGCTGCACCCTCCCGAAGCCGTAGCGCTCAGGTCCGCCGCCGGGGGGGCCCGCACGGGACCCCGGCGGCGGGCCCGCCCCGCCCGTCCGGCCCGCGTCGGCTACAAGCCGTACCGCCGCGCGGATTCCTCCTCCTGCGCCAGCCGGTGCAGGGCCTTCAGCACCGGCTGGAAGAGCACCGTCGCGGCGACCGAGGTCTCCACCTGCTCCGTCTCGGAAGGGTGCGTCTCGACGAAGTCCAGGTCGCGCACGGCCGCTTGGTGCATGAGCTCCGCGTACGGAGCCATCAGCTCCGCGTCCCACGGGTAGCCGAGCCGGATCAGGGTGGCCACGGCCACCACCAGCGACCGGTGCACCGGCGACAAGGCCCCCAGCTCCCGGGCCGTCGACCAGCCCAGCAGCTTCAGCAGCCGGTCCACTTCGAGCCGCGCGCTCACCACCGCCCCGTCCTCCTCGTCCGGCTCCGGCCCCTGCGGCAGCGCCCAGAGGGCCGCGCCGAGCCGGATCGTCCGGCCGAGCGACTCGTCGTCGACGTGGCCGAGGACTTCCCGGACCTTCGCCACCGACAGGCCTCCCACCTGGATGAGCGCGCGCACCAGGCGCAGTCTCCGCAGGTGTCCCTCGTCGTATTCCGCGGTGGTCGCGCCGACGCGGCGTCCCGCGGGCAACAGGCCTTCGCGCAGGTAGTACTTGATGGTCGCGGTGGGCAGGCCGCTCCGTTCGCTCAGCTCCGCCAGCCGCATCTCTTGAACCTTCCGTTGGAGAGTGCCACTATCCAACATGGTGCTGGACAGTGCCGTCATCCAATCAGGCCACCTGGAGGCCGTGTGTCCGCGAAGCCGTTACCGGGCCGTACCACCGCCGCCGTCGAAGGCGACGTGGTCGTCCTGCTGATAGGGATGCGCATCAACCACTTCTGGGCCGTCCACCACTGGCTGCCCGTCCTCCTGGCCATGCCCCGCATGCTCCGCGAGCTGGCCCGCGACGAGAGCCGCGGACTCCTGAACCACGTCCTGCTCACCGCGTCACCCCGGACGTACTACGTCGTCCAGTACTGGGAGTCCAAGGAGAAGCTGTATGCCTACGCGGCCGCGCCGGACATGCTCCACCGCAAGGCCTGGGCGATGATGAACCGCAAGGAGCGCGCCGGCAAGGCGCGCCAGCACGTGGGCCTGTGGCACGAGACGTACATCGTGCCCGAGGGTTCGTACGAGTCCATCTACGCCGACATGCCGCCCTTCGGGCTGGCCGCGGCGACCGGGGTGCTCCCCCTCGAAGCCCGCGGCCGGGGCGCTGCCGACCGCCTGGCGCACCGTTCCGCCCGGAAAGGCTGAGCGCACGCGACGAGGGGCCCGTCCGGAAGAGCCAGGGGGGGGCCCAGCGTATGGGGGGGTGGGTGGTGGTGCACCGGCGGCGACGGCGGGAGAGGGTTGTGTTGGGTGTGAGGACAGGTATGATAACA
>NZ_JBSGWY010000016.1:78730-115686 GCF_053609145.1 Streptomyces sp. NPDC054961
CCGCGCCCCCCGCGCGCGCGCGCCCCCCCCCCGGGGGGCCCCCCCCCCCGCGGCCCCCCCCCCCCCCCCGCGGGGGGGGCGGGGGGGGCCCCCCCCCCCCCCGGGCGGTGGAGTCAGTTCTTGGGGACCTTGACGACGACGGTGCCGCACACCTTGTCGGCGAAGGTCTGCTTCTTCTCGTCCCACAGCGGCCACAGCCAGCCGAGGTAGCAGGCGACGGAGTCCAGGAAGTGCGCGAGCCTGCGGACGAAGGCCATGCCGAAGCCCAGGACGCTCCCGTCGACCTCGCGGCGCAGACTGATCCCCAGGGCCTTCTTGCCGATCGTCTGACCGGTCGAGCCTTCCTTGTACAGCTGGAAGATGCTCATGCCGATCGTGTACAGGATGCCGATCGTGAAGAAGATGCCGGGGCCGGCGGTCGCCGGGTCGTCGCTCATGGCGAGGTCGATGAGGCCGAGGGCGTACATCGGGCCCACGGTGATCAGGCCGTCGAGCAGGAGCGCGCCGACGCGCAGGCCCCAGTGCGCCAGCGGCGGCATTCCGGCGCCGGGCATCCCGGCGGGCATGCCCGGCATCCCGGCGGGCGGGTACGCGCCGTACGGCTGCTGCGGGGGCATGCCCACCGGGGGCTGCTGCGGGTAGCCGTACTGCGGGGGAACGCCCTGCGGCGCCTGCTGCGGGTAGCTGGGCTGGCCCTGCGGGGGCTGCTGGCTGTAGGGGTTGTTCGGGTCGCCGAAGCTCATGGCGAAGTCTCTCCAGGGGTGTAACGGGGACGAGCGGCACGCGTGGAGGGACGTCATGACATGAGCGGGTTTGCCCCCCTACGCAATCCGCGAACTTGCGGGGCCATCGTGATAGTAAGATCGGCCACTTGTCCAATCCGCGACCCCATGACCCGATGGGGTGCCGCCACTTGGCCACCGGCCGTGATGCGCGGTCATGCGTGCGCACGCGCGGGGACGCGGGGGACCGGGATCGAGGGCGGCACGGCCCGCGAGGGCGAAGCCCCCGGAACGGCATGGAGTCCCGGACCACGACAACGGGTCCGGGACTCCGGGGCCACTTCGCTGACCGCCACCTACAACGACCGGAAGCCACCGGAGTCACCGCCGCGCGCCGACCTCGTGGCGTCCCGCGCCCCGAAGGCGGCCGTCACCCGCCGGGGTCTGGCCCCCGGCGCGGGCCGCGGGGATCATGAGGAGGCGTCGGGGCGAAGGGGCTCCGGCGCGCCACCGAGCCCAGGGGGTCCATGTGCCGTCCGTCGAGTCGAGCTACGCGTCAGGGGCGTGCGAAGTGCCGTTGTCGGGCGACACGATCGGGGAGAACCTCGACCGCACCGTCCGCAGGTTCCCCGGCCGGGACGCCCTCGTCGAGGCGGAGACCGGACGGCGGTGGACGTACGCGCAGTTCGCCGCCGACGTCGACGCCCTCGCCCTCGGACTGCTGGACCTGGGCATCGTCAAGGGGGACCGGGTCGGGATCTGGGTTCCCAACCGCGCCGAGTGGACGCTCGTGCAGTACGCCACCGCCAAGATCGGGGCGATCCTCGTCACCGTGAACCCGGCCTACCGCTCCCACGAGCTGGAATACGTCCTGTGCCAGTCCGGGGTCCGGCTGCTGGTGGCGGCGGACCGGTTCAAGACCTCCGACTACGCGGCCATGGTCGAGGAGGTCCGGCCGCGCTGCGCGGCCCTGGAGTTCGTGGCCCTGCTGGACGGGCCGCTCTGGAACTCCCTGCTGGAGCGGGGCCGCCACGGAGACCGGGCCGACCTCGCCCGTGCCCAGGCCGCACTGAGCCCGGACGACCCCGTCAACATCCAGTACACCTCGGGGACCACCGGCTTTCCCAAGGGTGCGACGCTCTCCCACCACAACATCCTGAACAACGCCTTCTTCGTGGGCGAGACGTGCGGGTACACCGAGCTCGACCGGGTCTGCATCCCGGTCCCCTTCTACCACTGCTTCGGCATGGTCATGGGAAACCTCGCCTGCACCAGTCACGGCGCGGCCATGGTCATCCCCGCGCCCGCCTTCGAACCGGGAGCCACCCTGGCAGCCGTGGAAGCGGAGTCCTGCACCTCGCTCTACGGCGTCCCCACGATGTTCATCGCCCAGCTGGCCCATCCGGACTTCGCGTCCTACGACCTCTCGAGCCTGCGCACGGGCATCATGGCCGGCTCGCCCTGCCCGGTCGAGGTGATGAAGGAGGTCATCGACCGGATGGGCATGCGCGAGGTGTCCATCTGCTACGGGATGACGGAGACCTCGCCCGTCTCGACCCAGACGCGGGTGGACGACTCGGTCGAGCGCCGGGTCTCCACGGTGGGCCGCGTCGGACCGCACCTGGAGGTCAAGGTCGTCGATCCGGCCTCCGGCAGGACCGTCCCGCGCGGCGAACCGGGTGAACTGTGCACCCGGGGCTACTCGGTCATGCTCGGCTACTGGGACCAGCCCGAGCGGACCGCCGAGGCCGTCGACGCGGCGCGCTGGATGCACACGGGCGATCTCGCCGTCATGGACGGCGACGGCTACCTGAGCATCACCGGCCGGATCAAGGACATGGTGATCCGGGGCGGCGAGAACCTGTACCCGCGCGAGATCGAGGAGTTCCTGCACGGGCACCCGGACGTCATGGACGTCCAGGTGATCGGTGTGCCCGACCCGAAGTACGGGGAGGAGCTCATGGCGTGGGTACGGATGCGCGAGGGCGCGGAGCCGTTGACCGGGCCGGCCGTCCGGGCCTACTGCGAGGGCCGGCTGGCCCACTTCAAGATCCCGCGCTACGTCCACGTCGTGGAGGAGTTCCCGATGACGGTGACGGGCAAGATCCGCAAGATCGAGATGCGGGAGATGGCGGTCCGGCTGCTGGACCCGCCCACGAGCCCGTAGGACGGCCCCGGGCCACCAGGCCCCCGGGCCTGCGCCCCGCGTGCCGGTGGCTGTGCCGCGTCCGTCCGGCCGCGCCCCCGCCGGTCCGGCCTGTGCCCCGCCCGTCCGGCTTGCACCCCGCCCGTCCGGCCTGCGCCCCGGATCCGGGTCCGCCCCTGCCGGTGTCCGCCCCTGTCCGGGGTGGGGGCGGGGGCGCGCCGCGGGCCCGCGCGCCCCGCGCGGGGCGCCGCCGGCGCCGCGGCCCCCCCGCCCGCCGCCCGCCCCCCGCTCGCGCGGCGCCCCCCGCCGCCCGGCGCCCCGCCCCCGGGCGCGGGGGGCGCGCCGGGGCGGGCCCCCCCCCCCGGGCCCGCGCCCCCCCCACCGAGGGGGCCGTGCCGCCGCTCAGTGCGCCGCCTTGGCGCCCTTGCCCGCGACGGTGTTGCCCGTGACCGCGCCGTCGCCGGCCAGGGTCACCGCGTGCCGGACCCCGTCGGAGCCGAGGACCACGACCCGCCAGGCGCTCCCGCCGCCCTCCTGGGCGATCACGCGCAGCCCTTCGGCCTTGCCGCCGGGTACGGCCGCCTCCGCCTTCTCCAGGGCCTGAGCCGCCGGCAGCGCGGGGAGCGGCACGGGTGCGCCGTCCGCCCGGTCGACGACCTTGCCCTCCTCGCGTCCCGGCCTCCCGGGCTTCTCCATGCCCGGCCGGCCGCCCTTGTCGGACCGCGGCCCGGGCCGGCCGGGGACCGGAGCCGCCTCCGGGCCGCCGGCCCGGCTCTCGAGGTCGAACCGGTCCCAGGCCCGCTCCGCACGGGTGCGCCGCACGTGGTCGTGGTCCGCCACCGCCACCGCCGCGGCCCCCGCGGTGCCGGCCGCCGCGACGACGACCAGCCCGAGGGCCACCCAGCGGGCCCGGCCTTCACGGGTGAACCGTACGATCCGGGAACCGCGCCCCGGGGCCTTGCCGGTCGCGTCCGCAGCGGCGCCCTCGCCGCCCTCGCCCGGACCCGCCGGATAGGCGGGCGGCTGGGGACTGGACTGAGTCATCTGGATGCTCCTCGCGTTCTCCGGGCGACGCGCCCGGTTATCGGCCGATCGTGCGAGCACGAGCCTGAAGCTCCGCTGAAGCCCGCTGAAGAACCCTTCAGCAAGCCGGCGGCCCGACCTGCGAACCTTGCCTCATGCGCGTACTGGTGGTCGAGGACGAGCGGCGACTGGCCGCGGCACTGCAACGCGGTCTTCGGGCCGAGGGCTTCACGGTGGACACGGCGCACGACGGCCCGCAAGGCCTGTGGATGGCCGGAGAACACGACTACGACGCCATCGTGCTCGACATCATGCTCCCCGGACTCAACGGCTACCGGGTCTGCGCCCGGCTGCGCGCGGCGGGCTGCGAGTCAGGCATCCTCATGCTCACCGCGAAGGACGGCGAGTACGACGAGGCCGAGGCCCTCGACACCGGAGCGGACGACTTCCTCTCCAAGCCCTTCTCCTACGTCGTCCTCGTGGCCCGCCTGCGCGCCCTGATCCGGCGCACCGGCCGGCGCAGCCCGCAGGTCATGGAGTTCGGCGACCTCCTCATCGACCCGGCGCGCCGGGTCTGCACCCGCGGCGGCGTCGAAGCCCGGCTGACCTCGCGCGAGTTCGCCGTCCTGGTGCACCTCGCCCGCCGCGCCGGAGAAGTCGTGCCCAAGCGGGACATCCTCGACAACGTCTGGGACGCCGCCTACGAGGGGGACCTCAACGTCGTCGAGGTCCACGTCAGCGCCCTGCGCCGGAAGATAGACGCTCCGTTCGGCCGGGCCGCCGTGGAGACCGTCCGGGGCGCGGGCTACCGGCTGGCGGCCGACGGTGGCTGAATCCCGCGAGCTCCGTACCGATGCCGACCGACCGTCCCCGCGCCCCGCTCTCGCCCGGCTGCGCGAAGCCGCGTACCGGCTGCGGCCCAGATCCGTCCGCGCCCAGGCCACCCTCGGCGCGTCCGCCGTGGTGGCGCTGGCCCTCGGCGCGGCCTCCGTCGCGCTGCTCGGAGCGCTGGAGACCAACCTGACGCGCACCGCCCAGGCCGACGCCGAACAGCAGGCCGTCACGATCGCCGCCCTGGCAGCCGCGGGCCGGCTGGACTCCGTACCGCCCCCGGCCCGCGGAACGGACTTCGTCCAGGTGGTGGACGCGCAGGGCCGGGTCCTCGCGGCCAGCCCCAACCTCGCGGGGCGCCCGGCCCTCGCCCCGGCGCCTCCCCGCATCCCCGGTACCGTCCGGGACACCTGGAAGGGCGTCCGGGTCCGCGCGGCCCACCGGCAGCGGGTCGTCCAGGTCACCACCGTCACCGCGAACGGTCTGGTCACCGTCTACGCCGGGACCTCGCTCCGGGACGCCGACACCGCCGACGAGACCATCATGGCGGTGCTGTTCGTCGCGGTCCCGCTGCTCGTCCTGGTCGTGGCCGTGATCACCTGGCGGGTCACGGGCTGGGCGCTGCGCCCCGTCGAGGCGATCCGGGCCGAGGTCGCCGAGATCGGCGACCGCGAACTGCACCGCCGGGTGCCCGTACCGCGCACCCGTGACGAAGTGGCCCGCCTCGCCGTCACGATGAACGAGACCCTGGACCGGCTGGAGGCATCCGGGATCCGCCAGCGCCGCTTCATCGCGGACGCCTCCCACGAGTTGCGCAGCCCCATCACGGTGCTGCGCACCCAGCTGGAGGTCGCTCAGGCCCACCCGGATCCCGCGCTGTGGGGCGAACTGGTCAGCGGGGCGCTGGAGGACACCGTACGGCTCCAGGACCTCGCGGCCGACCTGCTCCTGCTGGCCCGCCTCGACACCTCGGAGCCGCCGCCCGCCGCCGACGTCGACCTCACGGAGGTGGCCCGGGACGCCGCCCGCGCGCGCGGGGGCGACCGGGTCCCGGTCCGTACCGACATCGCCCCGGGGATCGCGGTGCGCGGCAGCACCCTCTGGCTGTCCCGGCTGGTGACGAACCTGCTGGACAACGGACAACGGCACGCCGAACAGGGGGTCGTACTCGCGCTGCGCGCCGACCGGGTGCGGGGCGAAGCCGTACTGGAGGTCACCGACGACGGCGCGGGCATCGCCCCCGCCGACCGCGAACGGGTCTTCGAGCGGTTCACCCGGCTCGACGACGCCCGCGCCCGCGACGAGGGAGGCACGGGGCTGGGCCTGGCCATCGCCCGCGACATCGCCCTGCGGCTGGGCGGCACCCTCCGCGTCGGCGACTCCCCGCGGGGGGCCCGCCTGGTGGCCCGGCTCCCGCTGGCCCGCTGAGGAACGGTCCGCGGGACCGGGGCGCCGGAAGACCGCGGCGCGGGAAGACCGGGCGGCAGCCAGGGGCCGGCGGACCGGTACCGGCGGACCGGGATCAGCAGACGGGCCGGCGGCCCCCGTCCCGGGCGGCCTCCTCGGCGGCCGCCACCGGCGCCGGCACTCCGGGCACCGGCTCGGCGGGCACCAGCAGCTTCCCCTCCCGGCCGCCGGCGAAGGCGGCGCCCTTGACGGTGACCCGCCCCGTGGAGACGGCCTCCAGGACGCCGAGGGCGGCGACGTACGCGGGGAAGCTCTCCACGTCCCGCCGGTGGCGGGCCGGCTCCCGGTACCCGCCGAAGGCGGGATAGCCGTCCTGCCCGGTGAGCGTGTACGAGGTGGTCACCACCCGGTACGCGGCCTCCGGACGCAGCGCGGCGCCGTCGATGAACACGTTGCCCGGCGCGACCCGGTCCCCGGCCGGCCGGGTCGCGTCGAAGGAGTACCGGACGTTGCCGGACACCGCGAGCGGCGCGTACGTCAGCACGCCGGCGCCGTCCTGCGCCCATTGCTGCTCCAGCGCGTCGTGGAGCTGCTGCCCGCTCACCTCGGCGCTGACCAGCGGGCATCCGTAGCCGACGGCCCGCCAGGCCCGTTCGAAGGAGACCGGGTCGTCCAGGGCGGGGCCGGCGGGCAGGTCCGTGTTGAGGACGCTCCGGCCGACGCGCGGGGCGAGCGCGATGAGCGCCAGATCCGCGCCGGACCGTTCCGGCCGGGGGCTGGTGTCGAAGGAGTCCGGCGGCTGGGCGGCGGCCCACAGCGCCCAGTCGGCGACGAGGTTGCCCATGGTGCTCTCCCCGGCGGGGGACAGCCGGCGGTGGAAGGAGGCGCGCTGGCGCCCGATGGCCGCCGCCGCGTGCCGTGCGGCGTATCCGGTCCAGTGGTCGACGACCTCCCGGAGCGCGGGATCGGGTTCGACGTCACGGGTGTTGGGATGGTTGACGGAGGTGGTGAGCGCGCGGACGACCGCACCGGTGTCGGGGTCGAGGCGCAGGGTGATCTCGCCGATGATCTGCCCGTGGCAGCCGGCCTCGACGAAGGGACGCGGCCGCCCGTCCGGGTCCGGCAGCATCATGTTGAAGGCGTTGTGCCAGTGCCCGGTCACGATCGCGTCGATGTCGGGGGAGGCGCGCAGCGCCAGCTCGTAGGCCGGACCGCTCGGTGCGGCGCCGGAATCGAAATCGCTGCCCGCCACCGCCCCGTCGTGCATGCTGAGCACGATGGCGCGGACCCCGAGCGCCTTGAGCCGGGCGGCGCAGAGGTTGGCGGCGGACAGCTCGTCGAGGGTCGTGAGGCCGGGCTGGTAGGAGTTCGCGAAGGACTCGCTGCCGAGGGCCGTCAGATGGATGAAGCCGATGGGCAGCCGCCGGCCGCCGGGCGCGTCGACCCATTCGACGTGGTACGGGGGGAGCAGGGTCTCCCCGGTCGCCGCGGACACGGCATTGGCGCTGTAGTAGCGGAAGCCGGCGCCGTGGAAGGTGGCGCCGCCCGAGTCCGGGAAGGCGTTGGTCTGCCCCGCGCCCTCGTAGGGGAGCCCCTGCTCCATGTGCCGGGAGAGGAAGCCGGGCGTGCGGTCGAACTCGTGGTTTCCGGCCGTCGCGAAGTCCAGCCCGAGCCGGTTGAGGGCCTCGATCGTCGGCTCGTCGGCGAGGGTGAACGCCGGGAACTCCCAGCCGGAGAAGAGGTCACCCGGCGCGAAGAAGAAGGAGTTGGCCCGCCCCGCCCGGAGCCGGGCCAGATGGGTGGCCATGTACGCGACCCCGCCGACGGTGTACGCACGGCCGCCCGCGCCGGTGATGACGGAGTCCCGGGCCGGGGGAGCGGACAGGTAGCCGTGCAGATCGGTGATGTGCAGCAGTTGCACCTCGACGTAGCCCGCGACGCTCGCCGGATCGCGCCCCGCGCGGGTGGCGGCCGCCGCGGTACCGGTGAGCGTCTTGACCCCGACCGCTCCGGCGGCCGCGACCGCTCCGGCGGACCCGGCCGCCGTGGCGGCGGTGGCCGCCGCAGCCAGGAACCGCCGCCGGCCGAACTCTTCCATCGGTGCCCGCCTTTCGCCTGGTGGAGGCAACTCCGGCCCGCCCCGGGGCAGTCCGCACGCCCGGGTGCCCGGCCGGTGCGCGCCGCACGTCCGTCGGGCGGACGTCCGGGAGACCTCATCCTGTGGAGCGCGCCCGGCGCGATCGCAGGGCGTGCACGACATTTCCCCCGCGCCCCGTCGGTATCCGGCCGTTCTCGCCTCCCGGCGGCTCCCGGAGCGCCGGTCCCGAGTGCCTCGCGCGCCCGTTCCCACGGTCCCGCGACGAAGGCCGGTTCTGGTTACTCCGCCCTCCGCGCTCGGATCTACTCCCTCACTCAGCGGTCCCCCGGAGCGGTGGACCGCCGCTGTCCGACGACGACGTGAAGGAGCTGCACGTGGCTGAGGAGAAGGCATCGAGGGCGCCCGCGAAACCGGCGGCACCAGGCGGGCAGGCGGCCGCCGACCCGCCCGAGTTCACGTTCAGCTGGGGCGGGCACAACGAGGTCATGGAGCACCTCTCGCTCCGCAGGATGGCCTCGCGCCTGCCCGACGCGCTCGCGCAGACCGCGCGGATGGCCTGGCGGATCGACCCCGCTTCCGTGACCTGGCTGCTGGCCGGCCAGATCCTCGCCGGGGCCTGCACGGCGGCCACCCTCGCCGGGGTCGCCGACGCGATGGGCCCGCTCCTCTCGGGCGGCGCCGCCGGGGAGCGCATCGCGGCCGCGGCCTGGCCGCTGGCCGTCGCCGCGGTCGCGGCCGGAGCCGGCACGACGGCCGAGATCGCCGCCGGCAGCGCGGCCCGCCGGCTCACTCCGCGGCTGGCCACGACGGCCGACCTGGACATGGTCGACGCCCACATGGACGTGGAGGTATCCGCCTACGACGAACCCGCGTTCTCCGACCGTTCGGAGGCGGCCGAGATCGGGGCCGCCCGTTCGTCCCTGCTCGTCAAGGACGCGATGGCCTTCACCAACGGCCTGGTCAACCTCCTCGCGGTCGCGGGGGTCCTCGCCGTCGTCCACCCCGTCCTGATGCCGCTGCTCCTGCTCTCCGTCGTGCCGCGGGGCATGGGAGCCGTCATCGCCGCCCGCCTGGACTACGCCCTCCACAACGAGACGATCGCCTCCCGCAACATCCGCGGCATGATGCGCTGGTACCTCACCACCCACAAGCTCGGCGACGAGCTGCGCTGCAACTCCATGCGCCCCTACGCGCACGCCTGGTACGCCACGGTCTGCGCCCGCATCGACGCCAAACTCGTCGGCTCCGCACCCCGCCACCTCAGGGTCTCGCTCCTCGCCGCGGCCCTCGGAGGCCTCTTCCAGCTGGGTACGTGGGCCGCGCTCGCCGCGCTCGTCCTCACCGGCTCGATGGCCCTCGCGGCAGCGGGCACCGCGATCGTCGCCATGCGGACCTCCGCGTCCGCGCTGTCCAGCCTCGTGGTCTACGGGGCCGCCATGTTCCAGCACGCCCTCTACCTCGAGGACTACCGCCTCTTCCTGGACCAGGCCCGCGAACTGGCCGTCACCCGGGGCTCCGTGGAGGCGGAGCCGCCGGAGAAGGTCAGCCTGGAGAACGCCTCGTACACCTACCCGGGCAAGGACACCCCGGCGCTCGGCCCGGTCAGCCTGTCGCTGTCCCGCGGGGAGATCATCGCCGTCGTCGGCGAGAACGGCGCCGGGAAGTCCACCCTCATCCGGCTGCTGACCGGCCTCACGGTCCCGAGCGACGGGGAGGTGTACTGGGACGGGATCCCGACCCGCGCGCACGACCAGCACACGCTGTGGACCCACGTCGGCCTGGTCGCCCAGTCCTTCGCGCACTGGCCCTTCACGGCACGCGAGAACGTCACCCTCGGCCAGCCCGACGAGCGCGGTGACGACGCCGTGGGGGAGGCGCTGGACGCCGTCGGCATGCGCGAGGCCGTCCGGGGCTACCCGCAGGGTCTCGACACGCTCCTGGCCCGCTCACTGTGGGGCGGCCACGAACCCTCCGGCGGCCAGTGGCAGCGGCTGGCCTGCGCGCGCGCCTTCCACCGCAAGCCACGGCTCCTGATCATGGACGAGCCGACGTCGGCGATGGACGCACGGGGCGAGCACCGGATCTTCAGCGGGCTGCAGGCGATGAAGGAGGACCGGATCACCATGATCGTCACGCACCGGATGGAGAACTGCCGCCTGGCCGACCGCATCATCGTCCTGGAGAAGGGCCGCGTCACCGAATCCGGCACATTCGCCGAACTGACCTCTCTGGGCGGCACCTTCGCCGAGCTGTACGGCCTCTCCCAGGACCGCTGAGCGGCGGCCGAAGGCGCCGAGCCGCACGGAGCCGCGGATCCCGCCGCCCGCACGCGGGCGGACGGCTTACGGGATCCGCGACTCCCGCTCGTCAGCTACTCCGGCGCGGGGACCCGCTCCGCGTCAGCTCTTGCCCACGCCGCCGCTCTTCACCAGATCGGTGATGTCCGCGGTGTCGGCGGCCGGCGGAGCGGAGATGTCCTTCGCCACGCCGAACGACAGGAAGTCCACGTTCACGCTCATGGTGCCGAAGGTCTGGTTCAGCCGCGAGGGCATGCCCTTGTCGTCCACCCAGATGTCCGCGACGAGCTCGTCGGAGCCGCTGCCGCCCATCGCGCCGAACGCCGAAGCGGCGTCGCCCAGCTTGGACGAGGGGATCGTGGCGCGGTAGTGCACGGAGTTCTTGCCGTTGACGTCCTCCGTGCCGACCTTGCTGACGTTGCTGGCCCACTTGAGTGACTTCAGCCCGGCCGTCGGGTCGTTGTTGCCCGATTCCATGGCGGCGACGCCCTTGTCGCCCAGCACGGCCGAGGCGTCGAGCTTCAGCCAGGTCTTGCCCTTGTAGGGGCCGTCCGGTGCCGGGTCGATGCCGTAGTAGTACGACCCCTGGACGAGCCGGTACGTGATGGTGCCGTCGGCGACCAGGTCCTCCATCTGGAGGTCCTTCGCCGGCATCTCCGCCTCCATCGCGAGGCCGTTGCCCCACGAGTAGACGCCGTTCATCTGGACCGGCTTGCCGCCGGTGTCGGGCATCGTCACGGTCATCTTGACGTCGGCCGAGCCCGCTTTCGAGGCGTCGTCCGAGGCCTTCGCGAGCGTCGCGACGAGCGTCTCCGCCGAATCGGCGGCCTTCTTGCCCACCGACGTGCCGACCGCGCAGCCGCTCGCGCCGACCGTCACGATCAGCGCTGCCGCGATGCCCGCGGCCGTCCTGCCTGCCTTCATTACCCCACCCCTTGCTCGTGTACCGGAACCGGTGTCCGGTGTCCACCCCTGGACCGTCGGACATCTTCCCACGCTCGCACGTCCTGACGATTTTCCGGGTGTCCTTTTCCTTCCGCCGGCCGCCGCCCCCGTGGCGGTCCCCGGGACGGTGTTCCCCCGGACGCGCCCGGGAAATCCCTTCGGGCCCTCCCGTACGGCCTGGATATGCTTCCGAAATGTTGCGACTGGAGCGGCTCCGGGCCGATCACCGAGACAGCCTGCTCGCCTTCGAGCGGGAGAACAGGGAGTACTTCGCACGCTCCGTACCGGACCGCGGGGACGCCTACTTCGCGGAGTTCGACGCCCGGCACCGGGCCCTGCTCGCCGAACAGGACGCAGGCACCTGCCACTTCCACCTCGTGATCGACGAGGTCGGCGGCGAGGTGGCCGGCCGCGTCAACCTCGTGGACGCCGAGGACGGCGCCGCCGAACTGGGCTACCGCATCGGCGCACGCGCAGCGGGCCGGGGCATGGCGACGGCCGCCGTCGCGGAAGTGTGCCGTCTCGCCGTCCCGGAGTACGGGCTGCGCGCCCTCACGGCGGTCACCACCCTCGACAACGCGGCCTCCGCGGCGGTCCTGGGCCGGAGCGGCTTCGCGGTGGTGGGGGAGCTCACCCTCGACGGCCGCCCGGGGCTGAGCTACCGAAAGCCGCTGCACGCGGGGAGGTGATGACCCGCTCGGCCGAAGGACGCAGCGCGTCACCCCATCGGTGCGCCCGGCGCGCGCGGGAGGCATTGATCACGGAGGGTGTTGATCACCGGCAGCGCGCGCTGCCGGCCGGCCCCCGCACCGAGGAGTCCCCGACCGCATGGTTGTAGCCGCCGTCGCCGCCACCGGCCTCGACTCCTCCTCATCCTGCTCCTTCCTCCTCACCCCGGCCTTCCTGACGGCGCGTTCGGCCCGGGGCCGGGCAGTCGCCCGGAAGGGGAACCGCGCCGGAGCCGGCGCCCTCATAGTGCTCTCCCCGGCGGCCGGCCGGATGCCGGCGCCGGCGCGGACGGGTTCCCGCGGCCCCTCCCCTGAGTACGTGCACACGGTCATCGCGTGCGCGTGCGCGTGCGCGTGCCCGTGGCCGAAGACGAGGCACGGAGCCACGGACGAGGAGGCCTGGACCATGGCCTGTGGCCCCTGCGAACCGGCCGCGGAGATCCCTCCGGAGACTCCGTAGAAGCCGGTCGACGACACGCCGGACGCGGTCGACCGGCTGACGGCGCGGCGCCGGGACCGAGCGGCGGACCTGCGCGGCGGGCTCCCCTTCGGGTGTCGTGATCACCGGGACGAACTCCGGCAGCGCGCCGACGACGCCGGACATCACCGACGGGACGCACCGCCATCGGGATCCACGAGCCCGCCCACCTCCACGAGCCCGCCCACCTCCACCAGGGCGTCCGTCCCGTACGCGCCGAGGTTCCCGCCCCTGCCTTCCCCCTCCCGGCGCGGCCCCGCCCGCGCACCCCGCCCGTACCCGCCCGCACCCTCCCCCCTTGGAGCAAGCCGATGGACCCAGCCCCGCTGCCGCACCCGGGCTGCCCCCACGCCGGACCCGCCCGCAGGACCGTCGCCAAGGCCGCGGCCCTCGCCGCCGCGGGCATCACCACAGGCCTCGCCCCGACGGCATGGGCCGCGCCGGCCCCGGCCGGCGCGACGGCGACCGCCCCGTCGGCGGCGCCGGCCGCGGATCCCGTACGGGCCGCCGCCGCGGACCCCCTCCCGCTGCGCACCGACCGCCACAGCCAGGGCGACATCCTCGCCGGATTCCGCAAGGACCACGCCTGCCTGCTCTTCCTGCACTTCCGCGACGCCGGCAAGGCCCGCACGTGGCTCACCCGCCTGCTGCCCTCGATCTCCACCACCGAGGAAGTGGCGCGCTTCAACAAGGCCTTCAGCAAGGCCCGTCAGCGGGCCGGCGGCACCGACCCCGCATCCATGTCCGGCCTGTGGACCGGACTGAGCCTCACCCATCCGGGGCTGCGCCTGTTCGCGGGCAAGGAGCCCTTCCCCGCCACCCCGCCCGGATCCAGCGCCGAGGCCTTCACCCAGGGCTCGGCCGCCCGCGCGCAGCAACTCGGCGACACCGGCACCAGCGCCCCCCGGTCCTGGCTGTTCGGAGCCGAGGAGTCCGGGCGCGCGGTGCACGCCGTCCTCACGCTGGCCGCCGACGACCCCGAGCGCCTCGCGACCGCGATCGCCGGACACCGCGACGGCGCGGTCAAGGCCGGCGCGACGGTCCTCTTCCGGCAGGACGGTGCCACCCTCCCCGGCGCCCTGCGCGGACACGAGCACTTCGGTTTCGCCGACTGCATCAGCCAGCCCGGCGTACGGGGCTTCGACGAGCCCGACCCGGCCACCGGCAGCACCGTCCTAGGCAAGCCGGGTACCCGGCTGATCCCCGCCGGGGAGTTCCTGGTGGGGCCCGAGAGGGTCGGACAGCGCCCCACCGCCCTGCCCGCCTGGGCCACCGGCGGGGCCTTCCAGGTCGTACGCCGCCTCGCGCAGGACGTGCCCGGCTGGTGGACCCAGGTCGCCCTGCGCCTCGCCGAACTCCAGCGCGCCGGCTCCGCGCCCGCCGACGCCGGACGGGAGTGGCTGGGGGCCCGGCTGATGGGCCGCTGGCCCGGCGGGATGCCCGTCGCGCTCTGCCCCGCCGCCGAACGGCTGCCACGGCCCGGCGAGCACCCCGACGCCACGCTCGACTACAGCGCGGACCCGAACGGCTGGAAGACGCCCCTGTTCGCGCACATCCGCAAGGGCAACCCGCGCGGCGGGCTCGTCCTCACCCCGGGCCGCCCCCCGGTGGCCCAGGCGGAGCTCGACGGACGCCGCCTGATGCGGCGCGGCATCCCGTTCGGTCCCGTCTACGACCCCGCACTCGGCGCCGGCCACGGCCCGGAGGCCTCGCGAGGACTGCTCTTCATCTGCCACCAGGCCGACCTGGTGGGGCAGTTCGAGCTCGTGGCGCGCAAGTGGCTGAACGAGCCGGACTTCCCGCCCGGCCGCACCCCGCGCACCGGCGCCGACCCCGTACTCGGACCGGACTCTCCCTGTGCCTTCGAAACCCCCTCGGAGAGCGGCGGCCGGGCCGACACCCTGTACTTCGGCCGGTACGTGCGCACGGAGGGCTCCGTCTACGCCTTCAGCCCCTCCCTCCCGGTCCTGCGGGCCCTGACCGCCGGGGAACTCGACGACTCCATCGAATTCCACGCCGGTTCCGTACTGCGCCCCGGTGACGTCCTCGACGCGGGCACGGTCCGCCTGACCCTCGAGGGCGCCGGCGAGCTCGCACTGCTCGACGGCGAGGGCCGTCGTACGTGGCACACCGACACCGGCGGCGCCGGCCGCGACGCCGTGTTCACGCCGGACGGCGAACTGGTCCTGCGTACGGCACAGGGCCGCCCGGCCTGGTCCAGCGGCACCACCGGCCATCCGCAGGCGCGCCTCCTGCTGCGGACCACCGGGGAGTTGGTGATCGCCGAGGGGGACCGGGTGCTGTGGAAGGCGTCCTCCTCGTAGGGTGACCGCATGGCGATCACGGCATCAGTGACAGGCGGCACCCGGTTGATCTACGGCTGCATGGCTCTCGGCGGAAGCTGGGAGCCCGGCCCGCACACGGCCGAGGACATCGATGCCGCCGAGGCGGCGATCGAGGCCGCCCTCGACAGCGGCATCACCATGTTCGATCACGCCGACATCTACCGGCACGGGAAGGCGGAAGCCGTCTTCGGCGAGGTCCTGGCCCGCACCCCCGGTCTGCGGGAGCGCATCACGCTCCAGACCAAGTGCGGGATCCGCCTCGCCGACGGCGACCGGCCCGGCATCTACGACCTGCGCGGCGCCACCATCACCCGCAAGGTCGAGGAGAGCCTCGCGCGGCTGCGCACCGACGTCATCGACGTCCTGCTCCTGCACCGGCCCGACCCCCTGGCCGATCCGCAGGAGACCGCCGGCGCCCTCACCTCACTGCGGAGCCAGGGCCTCGTGAGGGAGTTCGGCGTCTCCAACATGAACGCCGCGCAGACCGCGCAGCTCCAGCGCCACCTCGACTTCCCGCTCGTCGCCAACCAGCTGGAGATGAGCCTGGACCGGCGGGACTGGCTCGAGGACGGGGTGCTCGTGAACACCCGGGCCGCGGCGGCCGTCGGCTTCCCGGCGGGCACCGTCGAGTACTGCGTGGCCCACGGGGTCCGGCTCCAGGCCTGGGGCGCCCTGGCCCAGGGCCGGTTCACCGGCCGTCAGGAGACCGGGGACGAGCGCGCGACCGCCGAGCTCCTGCGCACCCTGGCGAAGGCCAAGGACACGACGCCCGAGACGATCCTGCTGTGGTGGCTGCAACGCCACCCGGCCCGGATCGCCCCCATCCTCGGCACCGGCCGCCCGGACCGCATCCGGGCCTGCCGCGACGCGGCCCTGCGCGCACCCGACCTCAGCCACGAGGAGTGGTACTCCCTGTGGCTGACGGCCCGGGGCGAACGGCTGCCGTAGCGCGGACGGGACCGGGCCCGGTCCGGCCCGGACCGCCCTGACGCGCCTTCATGTGCGGGCCCAACTCGCTGTGCCAGAGGTCTGGTTCAACCGCGGGGTGTCGGTCCGCCGGCCTCATGGCGGTGCACCTGATCGATGAGGCGCCGCAGCAGCTCGCGCGCACGGGCGATCTCGTCCGGGGGGATGCCGGCGGTCAGCGCGCGGTGGACTTCGGCGGCGCGGGTCGTGATCTTGTGCAGCGTGCGGTGCCCCTCGGGCGTGAGGGCCAGGAGCGGCGAGCCGCGGTGATCGGGGTGGGGCCGGGCGATTTTGAGGCGGCGGGCGGCCCGGGCCACGGTCAGGGATTCCTCGGGAAAGCCGGCGTGGTCTGGTACGACGTCGACCTGGACGCGCGGACCTGTACCTACTACGGCGCCGACGGCGACCATGACGTCGAGGCCTACCCGGCCGTCGAGATCTGACGCACGACGCGTCCCGCCTGAGGCCGGTCGGCCGGTCACGCGGCTAACATCAACCTCTCCTCTTCAACCATGGAGTTCGCCGACATGCCGTTGCCGCGCCTCGGAGTCGTCATCGTGACGATGGGCAACCGCCCCGTGGAACTGCGGGCGCTGCTCGCCTCGGTGGAGCGGCAGGACGTGCCGGCGCGGAGAGTGGTACTGGTCGGCAACGCGACGCCCCTCACCGAAGGGGACGTGGCCGCGAACGTGGTCAAGGTCCCGCTCGACGACAACCTGGGCTGTCCGGGGGGACGCAACGTCGGCCTGCGCAAGCTCCAGGACTCGGGCGACGTGGACGTCGTCATCGAGCTGGACGACGACGGCCTCCTCATCGCCGACGACGTGTTCCGCACGGTCCAGGAGCTGTTCGCCGCGGACGCCCGGCTGGGCATCACCGGCTTCCGGGTCGCCGACGAGCACGGGCACACCGAGCGGCGCTGGGTGCCCAGGCTGCGCGCCGACGATCCGATGCGCCGTGGCCTGGTGACCGCGTTCCTCGGTGGGGGACACGCCTTCTCGATGTCCATGCTCGACGAGATCGGCCTGTGGCCGGCGGAGTTCTTCTTCGGGCACGAGGAGTCCGACCTGGCCTGGCGTGCGCTCGACGCGGGATGGAAGATCTTGTACGCACCGGAGATCGTCCTCCAGCATCCGCGCACGTCGCCCGCCCGGCACGCGGCGCACTACCGGTTCACCGCCCGCAACCGGGTGTGGCTCGCCCGCCGCCGGCTCCCCGTCCCCCTGGTGCCGGTCTATCTCGGCGTGTGGATCTTCCTCACCCTGGTGCGCATCCGCTCCCTGGCCGGACTGAGGGCGTGGTGCGGCGGGTTCGTCGAGGGAATGCGGACGCCGTGCGGCCCGCGCCGGGCGATGACGTGGCGCACGGTGTGGCGCATGACCCGGCTGGGCCGGCCGCCGGTCCTCTGACCTCGAGGCCGTCGTCCGCCCCTCCTCGCCCCCGGACCCCGCCCGCGCCCCTACGTGAGGGGATGCAGGCGGGACGGTCCGTGTGCCGAGGCGGTCGCCGCGGAGGGAGCCGGTGACGCGAGCGGGGACTCGGCCGCGGTGCCCAGGGCGCTGCCCGCCCGCCACGTCGCCCAGTCCAGGTTCCAGTCCCCGAAGCCGTTGTCGAACGGGGCCATCCGCTCGCCGCCGCTGTTCAGGACCTCCACCACGTCGCCCTCGTGCACCGTGTCGAAGAACCAGGCCGCGTCGGCCGTGCTCATGCCCGTGCAGCCGTGGCTGACGTTCTCCTCGCCCTGCGCCTCGACCGACCAGGGCGCGGCGTGCACGTACTCCCCGCTCCACGTCACACGGGTCGCGTAGAAGACGGGCAGGTCGTAGAACTCGCTCGTGCCGCGCTTGATCCCCACGGTGTCCCCGCGCATCCGGACCTTGTACTCCTTGCCCAGGACGACCTTGACCCCGCTGCGCGTGAGGAAACCGGCCTTTCCGGTGGTCACCGGAATCGTCCGGACGACCTTGCCGTTGCGCCGTACCGTCATCTCGTGGGTGGCGGCGTCGGTGATCGCCTCGATCCGCTCCCCGACGGTGAACCGCAGGGACTCCGAGGGCCCGCCGTACTCCCCTTCTCCCACCTCGACCCCGTCGAGGCCGCTCAGTACGCGCACGTCGGCGTGGGCCGGCCAGTACGTACGCGGCCGGTAGTGGAGCGACGAGTCGTCGACCCAGTGCCAGGCCCCTTCGACCTTCGGCTCCGAAGTGACCTGCAGCGCCCGCTCGACCCGGGCCCGCGCGGCCGGGTCGGTGGCGGGTACGGGGTGGCTGAGGGAGGCGGTGACGATCTGCCCGGCGCCGTACGTACCGGGCTTCGGACCGAACTCGGCGGTCAGCCTGCCGTCCTGCGTCGGGGGAGCGGTGCGGAACGCCATGGTCACACCGACCGGTGTGCCCGCCGCGTCCTGGGCGCCGACCCGGACGGTGTACGACTCGCCGGCCCGCAGCGGTTCGGTGTTGGCCCAGCGGTGCCCCTTGGCTCCCAGCTCGCCGCCCACGTAGCGCCCGTGCCCGTCGTGGACGGTGACGTACGTGAGGAGGCCCGGCCCGGCGAGGGTGAGGGCCAGGGGACTGGAGGCATCGGTGGGCAGCAGGACCGTGTGCGCGGCCGTCCAGGCCGCACCGCGGGAGGAGGCGTCGCGCACCACCGAGCCGGCGCCGCGCGCGGTGGCCCGCACCAGCCGCTGCTCCAGCCCGCCGCACAGCTGGGCCCGGAAGGCCTCCACCGCGCACCGCTGTGCACCCTTGTCGACCACTCGGCCGACCAGCAGCTCCACGGAGGCCGTCGGGTCGGTGCCCGGCGGTCGCCCCCCGTCGGTCGGGGGCGCTGCGGAGACGACGAGCAGCGCCCCCGCCGCCACCCCGGCGGCGGTCCAGGTCCTGCCCTGTCGCCGCAGTCGTGCTCGCTTCGTCGACGGCATCTGCTCCACGCAGCCCTCCCAGTTCACCCACGGCCGGACGGCAGCATCAAAACGATTTCCGGGCATGCCGATGATCATGAACTCGGCCGATGGGGCCGAACGAGCGCCGAAGAGAACTCGTACGGAGCACAACCGGCCGCACCGGTGCCCCCGGCCCGCCGGGCGGCAGGACTCAGGAGGGCGCCGCCGGAGCGAATTCCAGGGGGTGGCGGACCGATTCCGGGCCGCGGACCCGGATGCCGAAGACCACCAGTTCGCAGGCACCCCGGACGCGGCAGTCGACGGTCCGGCCGTCGATGCCGGTGAACGTCGCCGAGACGGTGATCTCCTCGTCGACGCGTCCGTCGTCGTCGCTCGCCGGCGGCCGGCCACGGGGGCGGCAGCCGAGGGTGTCGGCGGATCCGGCCGCGCACTCCATGACCAGGGCGTGGTACCGAGGCTCGAAGCCCCGGCCCCTCGCGCGTACGGTCCGGCCGTCCACCAGGCCCCTGTCCGGGCTCACGCGCAGGGTGGGCGGGGCCTCGGGCCGGCCGTCCGGCCGGAAGCGCAGCGCGACCGTGGCGAGGACGGTGCCTTCGTTGTCGGTGAGGGCCAGCGAGCACGGGCTCCCGTCCGAAGCCGTACGGCAGTCGAACTTCCCTGCGGGCGTGTCCAGTTGGGCGTACAGCTTCTTCGGTGAGAGCGGGTGGGTACCGTCCGGCTGCACGCGGAACTGGCGGCCGGTCGCATCGTCGCACGTGGTCGCCGAGGCCTGGGGGCCGCACTGCTTGACCCAGACGTACGCCTTGGGCGGGCCGCCCGCGATCCCGAACGTGACGATGTCGCCGTCCAGCAGTCCCGTGGTCCGTCCGACGTCCAGCCGCGGACCGCTGCCGGACGCGGCGAGTGCCGCCGGACGGCCCGCCGCGCCGGCCCCGTCCGTCCCGCGCGGCGTCCGTCGGAGCCTCCCGTCGGGGAGCTCCTCCACCGGGTTCGGCCCGATCCGTTCCCCGGACCGGTCCGGTCCGACGGCTTCGGGGGTGCTCCAACCGCCGTGGGCCCCGCCGTTCTCGACGGTGCGGCAGTACGAGCCGTCCCCGGCGAACAGCACCTCCAGGCCGCCCGCGGCGTTCTCGGCCGCGCCGATGGAGCGGCGGCCCCCGGGACGCGCGCCCGCCCCGCTCACCCGCTGCCACGGCCCGAACGCGGAGGCCGGGGCCTCCTGTTCGCGATGCCAGACGAAGGACGGACCGCCGTCGGCCGTCCCGTCGTCGGCCGTCCCGTCGTAGAAGAGCTGCACCTGGCTGATCCGCCCGTCACCGCGGTCCACGGACACCAGGCTCCCGGGCACCGCCCGGCTCGCCGTCCCCGTCGCGGTGGCATCCGCACCGCACACGGCCCCGGCGCGCCCGGCGGCCGCCTGCGCCGCCACCGGCCCCGGCCCGGCGGCGAGCCCGGTGCAGGCGAGCGCCAACGTGACCGCGCCCCGCGCCAGCACCCCGGCCCGACCGCCCCGCGGTCCAGTCCGCCCTGACGTCATCGGTTCCCCCGTCCTCGCGGCCCACCCGGCCGGCCGAGGGCATTTTCACGTCGCGCGACGCCCCCGGCCAGCACGCGTTTTCGGCCACGGACCAGCGGCCGGCACCGGATCACGTCCGCGGCGGTGACCCCTCGGCGCGGGCGATCTCCGCGTCCACCGCCGCCACGTCCGCGGTGAGGTTCAGGAGGAGCAGCTGCTCCCGGTGGGCGAGCAGCGCGGCGACCAGGAGGTCGGCCCGCCCTGGCTCCATGGCGCACATGCGGCGCGCGGCCTCGACGGACTCGACGTGCAGGGCGAGCACCGTCCGGGGCTGGCCCGCGAAATGACGGCTGTACTCCCAGAGGGCCACCGCGAGGCGGGGCAGATAGGCGAGCGGACTCACGTGGACCAGAACCCGGTAGGCCGCGACTTCCTCTTCGACCGGCAGCGTTCCCGAACCGAGAAGAGCCACTCGTGCGCGCAGGACCATGTCATGACTGAGGTGTGGAGAGGAATTCATGACGCTGATTCTCAATTTCCAACAGCGCCCGGAACAAGGGAAATCGAGTGTGCCCTCCGTCCTACAAAAAGGCCGTCTGACCTGTCATGATGAGAACGTATTAACCTCCGGGCCGATAAAGAACAGCATCTCCGGCGGCCGTTCACGGCCCCGCGGCGGCAATCGACGCCACTCGTCTGCCCGACGCGCCTTCGCCCGGTGCGCCCCGCCGGACGCCAGGGTCAGGGGCATGAAGACCGCGCTCCTCGCCGCCCTCGCGGCGACCGCCACGCTCACCCTGACGGCAGCCGCCCCGGCGCCCGCGCCCGTACCCGCCGACGTGGCCCGCGCGGCCCCCGTACGCGCCCCCGCGGCCCCCGCCGCCCCGGCAGCCCCGGCAGCCCCGGCCCGCAGCGTCTCCGCCTGGCTCCCCTGGTGGAACATCGAGGTGGGCTACCGGGACGCCCTCGCCCACGCCGGCCAGCTCCACACGGTCAGCCCGTTCTGGTACGCGACCACCTCCACGACCAAGGTCGCCGGCGAGAGCGGCGCGGGCGACCGCCGCATCATCGACGGCCTCCACGCCAAGGGCCTCAAAGTGGTCCCCACCGTCACCGAGAGCCTGCGCGCCCCCGCCATGGCGGACCTGATGAACGACCCGGCACGCCGCACCGCGCACGTCGACGCCCTCGTCCGCGTCGCCGAAAGCCGCTCGTACGACGGCCTCGACCTGGACTACGAGGTGATGACCGAGACGGGCGACCCCGCTCTGCGCGAACGGATCCGTACCGGCTACAACGCGCTGACCGGCGAACTCTGTACACGGCTGCACCACCGGGGCAAGAGCTGCGTCATCACGGTCATGCCCCGCACCGAGGACTCCGGCCAGGCCTTCGACTACGCGCACCTGGGCTCCGTCGCCGACCGGCTGCGCATCATGGGCTACAACCTCCACAACGCCCTCGAAGAACCCGGCCCCCTGTCGTCGACCGGCTGGTACGAGGAGTTCCTGTCCTACGCCACCGCGCACGTCGCCCGTGACAAGCTCGAGGTGGCGCTCCCGGCCTACGGCTGGAACTGGACGGTGGGCTCCGGGGCCCGGGCCGAGCACGTCACGTCGCTGGAGGCCGAGGACCTCCGGGCCGAGGTCGGCGCCGACTACGCCCTCGACCGGGTCTCCGGAACCCCGCACTTCGCGTACACGGACGACGACGGGGACGAGCACCAGGTCTGGTACCAGGACGCGAAGGGCGCGGCCACGCACCTGGCCGTCCTGGCCCGCTACGGGGTCCGGGGCACCGGCCTGTGGGCCCTCGGCTTCGAGGAGCCCGAGCTGTGGGACACGCTGGCCGGGTGAGGCCCGCCGGGGCGGACCCCACCCGGCCCTCGCCTCAGGCGTCCTCGCGCAGGTGCTGCCACAGGAAGGTGTGGGTGAGCGCCTCGACCCGGGCGGCCTGCTCGTTGTCGGCGGAGCCGGCGTGGCCTCCGGCGGTGGTTTCGTGGAACAGGACCCGGTGCCCCAGCTCCCTGAGCCGGGCGGCCGCCTTGCGGGCGTGACCGGGATGGACGCGGTCGTCGCTGGTCGCGGTGATGATGAGGATCGGCGGGTAGGCGTGGTCGGCCCGGAACCCGTGGTACGGGGACAGGGCTTCGAGGTGCGGACGGTCGGCCGGATCCTCCGGGTCGCCGTACTCCGCGGTCCAGGACGCCCCCGCGAGCAGCAGGTGGAAGCGCATGAGGTCCAGGAGCGGGAAGCCGATGACGACGGCCCCGAAGAGGTGGGGGTAGCGGACGGTCATCGCGCCCATGAGCAGGCCGCCGTTGCTGCGCCCTTCGATGCCGAGCAGACCGGGGGTGGTGATCTTGAGGTCGACGAGGTGCCTGGCGACGGCGGCGAAGTCCTCGAAGGCACGTTCCCGGTCCGCCTTGAGGGCGGCGTGGTGCCAGCCGGGGCCGTACTCCCCGCCGCCGCGGATGCCCGCGACGACGTACGTGCCGCCGCGTGCGAGCCAGGCCCGCCCGGTGACCGCGTCGTAGCCCGGGGTCAGGGTGACCTCGAACCCGCCGTACCCGTACAGCAGCGTCGGCCCCGGCGCGTCCCGGTCGGGGCCGACCACGAAGAACGGGACGCGGGTGCCGTCCGCCGAGGTCGCGAAGTGCTGCCGTACGGACAGGCCTTCGGTGTCGAAGAGGGCGGAGGCCCGTTTGACCGCCTCGGCGGATCCGCCGGCCTCGCCCCGGAACAGGGTGGGCGGCTGGACGAATCCGCAGACGCCAAGGAAGTACTCGTCGCTCTCGTGGGGATCGGTTCCGTGGACCGTGGCGGTGGCCAGCTCCGGTACCTCCGCGAGGGGGCGGCGGGCCCAGGGGCCGTCGGCGGGGGTGAGCACCTCGACGCGGGTCGTGACGTGGTGGAGGCTCTTCACGATCAGGTGGTTGCGGGTCCAGTGGTGCCCCGCGAGCGCGGTCGCCGCGTCCGGGGTGAAGAGCACCGCGGCCGGCTCGCGCTCCCCGCCGAGGTAGGAATCGAAGTCGAAGGCCAGCAGGGAACCCGCCGGATGGCCCGCCCAGGGCGTCTTCGGGACGACCATCAGCCATTGCCGGTGCACGTACGTCTCGGCGTCGTCCGGCACGTCCACCTTCACCGGCCGGTCCCCGTCCGCGAGGAGGAACAACTCGCTGTGCCAGAAGTCCCGTTGCAAGGAGACGAAATGCCGGTCGTAGCCCTCGGAAGGATCGTGCCAGCCACTCACGGACAGGTCCTCGGACGCCGCCTCGAAGACGAGTTCGGCGTCGGCGAGCGGGGTGCCGCGCCGCCAGCGCCGTACGGTCCGCGGGTAGCCGGAGGCGGTGAGCGAGCGGGGGCCGAGGTCGGCGCCGATGTAGACGTGGTCGGCGTCGATCCAGCCGATGCTGGTCTTGGCCTCGGCCACCTGGAACCCGCCCTCGACGAACCGCAGGGTCTCCAGGTCGAACTCGCGCACCGTCACGGCGTCGGACCCGGCACGGGAGAGCAGCACCAGGGCGTGGCGGTGCCCGGGACGCAGCACCTCGGCCCCGGCCCACACCCACTCCTCGCCCTCCGCCGAGGCCAGGGCGTCGAGGTCCAGCACCGTCTCCCAGGACGGCCGGTCACGGCGGTACTCCTCCAGGGTCGTCCGGCGCCAGACGCCCCGGACGTGTGCGGCGTCCTGCCAGAAGTTGTAGAGGTGCCTTCCGCGCCGCCGGACGTGGGGAATCCGCCCCGCGTCGTCCAGGGCCTCCCGCAACTCCGCCGCCAGCGCCGCGAATCCGGGCGCCGTCGTGAGCCGCTCGGCGGTCTCGGCATTGCGCTCCCGCACCCAGGCGAGCGCATCCTCACCGTGCAGGTCTTCCAGCCACAGGCCGGGGTCAGGATCGATCATGCCCCCAGTGTGCCGAGCGGGTCGGCCCCAGGGGAGCCGTTCGCCCGCACTTCCCCCGCCCCGTGCCCCTGATGCCCCGCCAGGCACGTTCGCCCCGTCGCACACAACGTCGACCGACGCGGCACTAGCCGATGGACACCACGCGGGCCCACGCGGGCGGCGTGTCCGGGACGTAGACGGGACCGTCCTCGTCCTCGTACGGATCCTGCCGCTGCCGGGCGAACAGGCCCACCACCGTCCGGCACGACGGCCGGGCGCTCGGCCAGGGCGTCTGCCCGTCCGTCAGCACCACGACGACATCCGGTCGGGGCTGCGTACGGAGCGCCTTGGCGAAGCCCGTGCGCAGGTCCGTACCCCCGCCGCCCACCAGGGGTATCCCCTCGGCGCGGCACAGCTGGTGCACGGTCCCGGCCGACGCGTCGCACGACAGTACGCGGACCAGGTCGCGGCGGCCGCCCACGGCGCGGGAGATCGCCGCGACCTCCTGGAGCGCACTGCCCAGTTCGGAGTCGCTGACCGAGGCCGACGTGTCGATGATCACGCAGACCCGGGGCGGCCGGTGCCGCAGGCTCGGCAGCACGACACCGGGGAGCCCGGCCGAGCGCCGCGAGGGCCGGCCGTAGGTGTAGTCCGCGCCCGCGCCGGGGCCGGAGGTCGCCGAACGGACCGCCGCCCCCAGCAGCTCCCGCCACTCCTGCGGCGGGTGGAACGCCTCCTTCGCCCAGCGCTTCCACCCCTGCGGAGCGTCCCCCGGCCGGCCCGTGATGCCCTGGGCCACCCGGAACCGGACCGCGTCCCGTTCCTGCTCGCTGAGACCGTGCGCCCCGTCCGGCCCCAGGTCCCACTCCCTTTCCAGCCCGTCGGCGCCGCTGCCGCAGTCCAGCCACGCCAGGTGCTGCGTGCGCGGACCGAGCCGGAACTGGCGCAGGTAGTCCTCCATCAGCTGGCCGCCGGACAGTCCCAAGGAGTGCGGCTGGAGGGCGCCTGCGGGTGGGAGCAGCCCTTCCCCGTACACGTCGTCGTTGATCTCGCAGTCCGCCGCGATGTTCATCCGCAGCCGTTCTCCCGGGCCGGTCAGCCCGCGTTCGCGGGCGACCCGGTCACTGCGCCCGTGGTGGTCGCGCAGCAGGTGCGAGACCTCGTGCACCCAGACCCCGGCCAGTTCCTCCAGCGGTGTCCGGTCCACGAACGCGGGCGAGACGTAGCAGCGCCAGTTCCGGTCGACGGCCATCGTCGGCACCCGCCGCGACTCCACGACGTGCAGGGCGAACAGGGCCGTCGCCAGATAGGGGCGGACCCGGGCGGCCTGCAGCCGCGCGGCGAAGAGCTTGTCGCGGTCCAGGGGGATCCCCGCCGGGTCCCCGCTCATCGGCAGTCCTTCGTCTTCGCCATGACCCGGGCCGTCGCGCGGTCCGCCCGCCGCGACACGGAGACCGCTCCGGCGAGTCGCTCGATCGAGGCCGGAACGTCCCATTCCTCGCGCCGCAGCGTGGCGAGCGTCGTCGCGGGGACGACCACCAGGTCCGGGGCTCCCGTCTCCAGCGCCCGGACCAGGAGCGCCCAGGCCGCGTCCCACCGTGCCTTCTCCGGGCGGTTGCGCACCGCGGCCACCACACCGTCGAGCACGGCCTGGCGCAGATCCCCCCGCTCGGGCAGCGGGGCTCCCGCCGGATCGGCGAGGAGCGCCTCCGGGTCCGGGAGGTCCATCCGGTCCAGGCCGGCCAGCAGCTCCAGCCCCGGACCGTCCCCGACCGTTCCCCTGACCAGGAGCGAGAGCACCTCCCGGGAGGAGCCGGCCGCCGTGGCGAAGGCGATCAGGCGCAGCGTCATCTCCCAGCTCCGCGGCGACGGCCAGGGCCCGCCCCGCCGGGTTTCGCCCGTGGGCAGCCGGTGCACGAGCCCCGGTCGGGCGGAGAGCAGGCCGCACACCGCGCGGCGCGCGAAGTCCACGGCACCCGACAGCCGTTCAGGGTCCAGGCGCGGCAGGGTGGCCCGGGGCCAGGTGCCGCCGAGGCCGCGTACGACGACCTCGTGGTCGTGGATCCACTGGAGGTGGACGAACCGGTTGGCCAGGGGCGGGCTCAGCTCCCAGCCGTCGGCCGCGGAGGACCGCGGATTGGCGGCCGCGACGATCCGGACCTCGGGCGGCAGGCGCAGGGAGCCGACCCGCCGTTCGAGGACGAGGCGGAGCAGCGCCGCCTGAACGGCCGGTGGAGCGGTGGACAGTTCGTCGAGGAACAGCAGCCCCCGGCCGGCCCGTACCAGGCGCACCGCCCAGTCCGGCGGGGCCATCGGGACGCCCTGTACCGCGGGATCGTCCCCGACGACGGGCAGGCCCGAGAAGTCGGACGGCTCGTGCACGCTGGCGATCACCGTGGTCAGCGGAAGGTCCAGGGACGCGGCGAGCTGGGTCAGGGCGGCGGTCTTGCCGATGCCCGGTTCGCCCCACAGCAGGACCGGCAGGTCGGCGGCCACGGCCAGGGTCAGCGCCTCCAGCTGTGTGTCGGCGCGCGGTTCGGTGGTCGTCTCACGCAGCAGGGCGAGCAGATCGCCGGCGACGTCGAGCTGGGGGGCGTGGGGGGCCTGGGAGGTGTGGGAGGCGTGGGGGGTGTCGGGGATTTGGGGGGTGTGCGAGGTGGCGGAGGCAGGGGTGCGGACCGGGGCCTGTGCGGTCATATGTGATCACCTTTCGGTTCGTGGTGGGTGGGTGCGGCGCCGAACGGGCGCGGCGGATGGTGCGAGGACGAGTGGGCATGGCAACGCGGAGAACGCGGGTGGCGGAGAACGCGGTACCGGTCAGCGGCCGGTGGTGTGCCGCGGGTGCGAACGGTGGTTCCGGGGACGGCGCTGTCCCGCGCCCGTGCGGCGGCGTCCTGGTTCGGCCAGGCCCGCTCTGAACAGCCCGTAGACGATCCGCCGCTGCGCGGCCGCCTCCAGCTCGTCCAGCAGGGCGCCGCTGCGCAGCACCGCGCCGGGGCCGAGCAGCCCCTCCACGACGGCCAGCGCACCGGCGGTGTCTCCGTGATCGAGGCGTTCGCGGACGCCCGTGAGGCAGTGCGGCTCCCGGTGCGCCTGATCGATGGCCCGCAGGCAGGGGAGCGGAGTCCCGGTCAGCGCGGCGAGCAGCTCTTCCCGCCGGATCTCGTCGGGGTCGTGGTCGAGCGGGACCAGTACCCCGTCGCGCAGCCCGATGCGGTGCCGTGCTCCGCGGCATTCCACGACGTGTGCCTCTCCCGGCCGCTCCTGCCCGGTGCGTGGCGAAACGGCCGTCGCGCCGTCCGGTACCAGGGCCGAGGCGACCAGCGGGTGCAGCCGGTCGGCCCCGATCAGCCCGGTGCGGAGCAGGTCGAGGTCGGGCAGCACCCAGGTCGCCGCGTCGGGCAGGAGGAGCAGGGCCGGGGAGGCGCCGCCGTCGGAGGCGGGCGCGATGCGCGCTACGGGCGGCCCGAGGCCGTCGGGGTCCGGGACCAGGTGCAGGTCGAAGCGCTGCCGCGCCCCGAGCCGTACGGCGACGGCTCCGGCGCCGTCAGCGGTGGCGCGGCCCTCGGCGCGGAGCAGGATCCCCGCTTCCTCCGCCCACCGGTCGACGGCGCAGTGGCGCCCTGGCGGCACCAGCCCGTGCGGATCCGATACCGGACCCGACTCCGGATCCGGTTCCGCCACGGGACGGCATCCGGGGGGCAGCGGACCGGCCCCGGACCGTAGGCCGAGCTCACCGCTCCTGCGCGCGTCCCACAGGTGCCGGTGCAGGTCGAGACGGAACCGCCGGCTCGGGCGGTCGTGCGGATGGCGGCGCGCGGCGGACGCGTCGGGGGATCCGTCCCACAGCGCGAGGCTGATCCGCTGACCGGCGTCCGCCCAGGCGGGAGGGGTCCGGGCCACGAGGTGCACGGCGGGGCCGCGTTCGCGGTCCTCGCCGCGCTCCGCCCCGTCGTACCGGGCCAGGACGACGGTCAGCCCCGGGCGCAGGAGCCCGTTGGGAGCGATCCTCGGCATGTGCCAGCGCAACAGGTCGGGAGCCAGGTGACGCAGGTCGGACCGGATCCGGACCGCGAGCTCCCGGCCATGGGCGCGTGCCACGGAACGCAGGTCGAAATCGACGTCGACGCCGGCGGCGGCGCAGGCCCCCGCCCAGTCGCCCGCGGAACGGCGGGCGGTCGCGGTCCCGATCATGGAGGGCGGCACGGCGAACTCGCGCACGCGCAGCCAGAAGGAGAGCCGGGAAGGACGAGGAGCAGGAGGGGAACTGCTGGAGGGGCTGGAGTCTCCGTACGCGATCTGAGTGAGCATCAGCACTCACCTTGCGCGGACGGGACCCCCGATCTCTGAGTGCGGGAGGTAGTCATCGCGGTGAGAGTACCCATCCCCACCGGACCCCGCCAGCGATATCCGCGCCTACGTCAGGAGATCGCGTACCACTGGCTGGCCCAGCCGGTGTTGATCGTGCTGGTGGACTGCTCGGCGAGGTTCAACGTGGCGGGCAGGGAGGTCTGGCCGGTCAGGACGGTGCTGTAGCGGAGGTTCGGCGGGGTCAGTCCCGCGTTCACCGAGATGCCGGCCCCCGTCGACTTGAAGGTGAGGGCGTTGGTGGCCCAGTTGCCGTTGAGCAGCAGGGCGACGAAGTAGGTTCCGGGGGCGGCGGTGAACGGCTTGGCGAGGGGCAGCGGCTTGGCGATCGCGTCGGTCATCAGCTGCGGCGAGATGTCCGCGGTGGACGCCAGCAGGGCGCCGTCCGCGCCGTACACGCCGAGGTAGCAGTGGGACAGTTGGGCGCTCGGGTCGATGCCGGCCAGCCCCAGCCAGATGTTGGCCCAGGGCGTCTGCTCGCGCAGCACGATCCGCACCAGGGTGACGCGTCCCGCCACCCCGGCGGCGGACTGGGCGGTGACGTGCCCCGCGTCATTGGGGTCGCCGGTCCAGGCCAGCAGGTTCTGGTCCTGCGGCCGGGGGCCCTCGTACCCGGAACCTGCGCCGGGCGCGGGCGTGGAGGGAGCGGCCGGCGGGGGAGCGGCGGCGCTCGTCCCGCCGCGGTGCGGGCTCCCTTCGGACGTGGAGCAGCCGGCCAGGACGAGCGACGCGGCGAGCGCGGCCGCGAGGCAGGTCGACACGGTGGTGGTGCGGGTGCGCATGGTCCCCCCATGAGGTGCGGATGTGCCAAAGGGGCCATGGTCACACGGGCCCGGTCCGCTCCTCGCGGGCGGCCTCCGGTCGAGCCGGGAGGGCGGGGCAGGGCCGGGACGTGACGCACGTGCCGGCCCCGCCCCGGCGTCCCGGCAGACGCCCGGCCGGCACCCCGGCCGGCACCCGGCCCGCGTCCGCTGCCGTGAGATGCTGGGAACGTGACACTCGAGGACCTGGTACGGCTGCGCCGCGCCCGCGACGTGATGGACCGCGACTACGCGCGGCCGTTGGACGTTCCGGCTCTGGCGGGCGTCGCCTTCATGTCGCCCGGCCACTTCTCCCGCAGCTTCCGCGCGGCCTTCGGCGAGACTCCGTACAGCTACCTCATGACCCGCCGCGTCGAACGGGCGAAGGCACTGCTGCGCCGGGGAGACATGAGTGTGACCGAGGTCTGCTTCGCGGTCGGATGCACCTCGCTCGGGTCGTTCAGCTCGCGCTTCACCGAACTGGTCGGCGAGACCCCCAGCGCCTACCGGGCCCGCCGCCACGAGGCGGGCGCCGCCATCCCGGCGTGCGTGGCCAAGATCCTCACGCGGCCGGTGCGCAACGGAGGGCCGCGCAGGATCGGAGAAGCGGAAACCGCCGCCGCGCCGTAGGTTCGAAGACATGACCATCAAGCTTTCGCAGTGTTTCATCGCCGTCGACGACCATGACAAGGCGCTCGCCTTCTACCGCGATGCCCTCGGCATGGAGGTCCGCAACGACGTCGCCTTCGAGGGGATGCGCTGGGTGACCGTCGGGTCGCCCGAGCAGCCCGACGTGGAGATCGTCCTGGAGCCGCCGCTCGCCGACCCCAACGCCTCGCCGGCCGACCGGCAGGCCATGGCGGAACTGCTGGCCAAGGGCGTACTGCGCGGCGTGATCTTCTCGACCGACGACGTCGACGCCACCTTCGAGCGCATCCGGGCGACCGGCGCCGACGTGCTGCAGGAGCCGGTCGACCAGCCGTACGGCGTCCGTGACTGCGCCTTCCGCGACCCGGCCGGCAACATGCTCCGCTTCAACCAGCCCCGTACGAGCTGACCCCACGTACGACCGGAGGGGGCGGGGGCCGTCGGCTGGTCCCCGCTCTTGCCGGATCGGCATGATGGATGGCCTCCCTCGCTCAGGGGCGCGCAAGGTGTGCGCATGACTGAACAGCACGATTCCGAGGAACTCGACGTCCTGGTGGTGGGAGGGGGCGTGGCCGGGCTTTCCGGCGCGGTCACCTTGGCGCGGGCCCGCCGCTCCGTACTCGTCATCGACTCCGGGCACCCGCGCAACGCGCCCGCCGAAGCCGCGCACGGCCTGCTGTCCCGGGACGGCATCGCGCCGCTCGAGCTGCTGCGCCTCGGCCGGGAGGAGACCGTCGCGTACGGCGGGCGGATCGTCCCCGGACGGGCGGTCTCCGTGCTGCGGGCGGAGGGAGGATTCGTCGTCCGGACCGAGAACGGCCGCACGTTCCGGGCGCGGCGCCTGCTGGTGACGACGGGCCTCGTCGACGAACTGCCGCCGGTTCCGGGCCTGCGCGAGCGCTGGGGGCGCGACGTGCTGCACTGCCCGTACTGCCACGGCTGGGAGGTCCGCGACGCGCCGCTGGGAGTGCTCGGCGGCAGTCCGGTCTCCGTTCACCAGGCGCTGCTGTTCCGGCAGTGGTCGCCGCGGGTGACGTTGTTCCTGCACACCGGGGACGACCCGACCGAAGAACAGTGGGAGCGGCTGGCGGCCCGCGGGATCGCGGTGGTCGACGGGGAGGTGACCGGTCTGGTCGTGGCGGAGGACCGCCTGGCGGCGGTCCGGCTGGCCTCGGGCCATCAGGTCCCGGTGGAGGCACTGGCGGTCGCGCCCCGCTTCGTGGCACGCGGCGAGCTGCTCGCCGGCCTCGGCGTGGACGTGGTGGAGCACCCCATGGGAGTGGGGGAGTACGTGGCCTCGGACGCGAGCGGGCTGACCGAGGCGGCCGGGGTGTGGGTGGCGGGCAACGTCACCGATCCGACGGCGGGCCTCGCGGCCGCGCAGGCGGCAGGCGTGGGGGCCGCCGCGGCGATCAACGCGGACCTGGTCGACGCGGATGCCGACGCGGCCGTGGCCGCCCGCGCCGTCGCGGCGGGCCCCGCTGCCGAGGACGTCTTCGATCCGGCCACTGAGGCGGAGGTCTGCACGCGCATCCTGGGCGAGCGCCGGCACGGCCTCGAATCGCTGCTGTGCCCTGAGAGCACCGAGAGCCCTGGGAGCCCTGAGAGCACCGAGAGCCCTGGGAGCCCTGAGAGCCCTGAGCGTCCTGAGAGTTCGGAGGGGCCCGCCATGTCTTAGCGGCGGTGCGGCGGTGCGGCGGGCGGCGGGCGGCGGGGCGGGCGGTCCCGGGGGCGCGAGGCCCCGGGTCACTTGGGGCGGGCGCGCAGGTGGGCGCGCTCGCCCTGCGGTCCGAAGATGATGAGGAGTTCCACCGGCCGGTCGTCGTCGGGGCCGAGCCAGTGCGGGACGTGGGTGTCGAACTCCGCGACCTCGCCGGGTGCCATGACGAGTGAGCGGGCGCCCAGGAGGAGACGCAGGCGGCCGTTGAGGACGTAGATCCACTCGTAGCCCTCGTGCGTCTTGAGCGAGGGCTCGGCGGTGCTCGGACCGATGACGAGTTTGTGGGCATGCAGCCCCCCGGCGCGGCGGGTGAGCGGCACGTACGTCATGCTGCCGCGGTGGACGGGGCGCAGGTGGATGCGCGGATCGCCGGTTTGCGGGGCGCCGACGAGCTCGTCCAGGGGCACGCCGTAGGTGCGGGCGAGGGGGAGCAGCAGCTCCAGGTTGGGTCTGCGTCCGCCGCCCTCCAGCCGGGAGAGCGTGCTCTCCGAGATGCCGGTGGCCTCCGCCAGGGAGGCCAGGGTGATCCCGCGTGCGCGGCGCAGTTCCCGCAGCCGGGGGCCGACCCCGGCCAGTACGTCGTCCAGCTCGTCCATGCCCCCATCTTGCTGAACCGGCATGACCGGTCGCAAGCGCCTCCGGTGCGGCCGGCCAGCCGGCCGCACCGGATGACCGCCGCCCCGCACCCCGTCGGCCCGTGGCTGACCGTGCCTGCGCCGTGCCCGTGCTCAGAAGGTCCACCGCGTGTGGGTGTACACCCCGTCGTCCCGGCCGAAGCCGTACGCCGTGGTTCTTCGCCTTCCGTTCCTGTCCTGACGGCGGGCTGCGCGTCGGCCTCGTCGCCGTGCCCGCGCCCGCGCCCGTGCCCGCGCGCGGGCGCCGGTACGTCCGCTCCGTACGCCGGCGGTCGCGGACGGCTGGTCACCCCGGCGGCGGGGCGGTGCGCAGGAGGAGCATGGCGATGTCGTCGGTGTAGTGCCCGCTGGGGCGGGCGCGGTGGAGGAGGGCGTCCATGGTCTGCTCGAGGGACTGCCCGCTGTGGTCGGCCAGGAGGCGGGCGAGGTCGTCGGCGATGAGGTCGGGGTCGGTGCCGGGGCTCTCGACCAGGCCGTCGGTGTAGAGGGCGAGGGTCGTTCCGGGGAGGAGGGGCAGGACGGTGACGGGATACGTGACGCCCGGGTCGACTCCGAGCAGAGGGCCGGGATCGAGCGCCACGACGCCGGGCGGCTGGCCGGCCTGGTGCAGGAGTGCCGGCGGATGGCCGGCACTGGCCAGCACCACCTCGTGACGGGCGAGGTCGATGTGGGCGTAGAGGCAGGAGACGAGGAGGTCGGTCTCCAGGTCGGCCAGGACGCGGTTGGTGCGGGCGAGCACCTGGCCGGGCGGGGCCCCCGCGGTGGCGTGGATGGCGGTGCGGACCTGGCCCATGAGGGCGGCGGCCGGGACGTTGTGGCCCTGGACGTCGCCGATGACGGCCGCGGCGGTGGTGGCGTCGATCCGGATGATGTCGTAGAAGTCGCCGCCGATCTCCAGGCCGCGACTGGCGGGCAGGTAGCGGGCGGCGCTCTCCAGCCCCGGCAGGGTCGGCAGGCTGCGGGGGAGGAGGGCCTGCTGGAGTCCGTGGGCCAGGTCGCGGGTGGCGTCGTACAGGCGGGCCCGGTCCAGGGCTTGGGCGATGAGCCCCGCCAGGGAGGTCAGGACGGCACGTTCGTCGGCGCTGAAGTCGCGGGGCCGTTCGTAGGAGAGGATGCAGCATCCGACGGGCCGGCCGGAGATGACCAGGGGGAGGAAGGCCCAGGCCGCTTTGCCGCTGAGCTGCTGCGCGCCGGGGAAGCGGCGGGCCATCTCGTCGGGGCTGGCGAAGAAGGACGGGGTGCCTTCGGCGAGCACCTGCCCGGCGGGGGTGAGGTCGGTGTCCAGGGGGAGGCCGTCGAGGCGGTCGATGGTTTCCTGGTCGTAGCCGTGGTATCCGGTGATCTTCAAGCGCCCCGCGTCGGCGGCGGACAGGACCAGACCGTCGGCGCCGAACGCGGGCAGGATCTGGTCGGCGACGAGTTCGACGACGTCATGGACGGCGACGGTCTCGGTCAGGGCGGACGCCAGGTGGACCAGCTGGTACAGGCGTCCGGCCTGGGCGGTTCCTGCGGAGGCGGGGCGGGGGAGCGGGGACGGCCCGGCGGTCGCGCGCCCGGGTCCGGCCTGGGACTCGGCCTGGGGCTCGGCCCCGGTCTCGGGCTCGGCCCCGGTCTCGGGCTCGCGCCCGCCGTCATCAGGTCCGGGTGTGGGTGTGCGTTCGGGGGCGGGTTCGGGGACGGGTTCGGGCGTGTGGGCGGCCGCAGGCGTGATCCGGACGCTGATGCCGCTGGAGTCCGGATAGAGCTGGAAACCCAGTGGCGTGTCCGGCGGACGGAAGGCGGTGAAGGCGACCGGGTCGCGGCTGATGACGGCCGTGCGGTAGTGGTCCTCGACGATCCCGTTGTCCAGCCAGGGCAAGGACTGCCAGGGTCGGGTGCCCAGCAGCCGGGAGGAGTCGGCGCCGAGCAGCGCTGCGGCAGCGGTGCTCAGGAAGGTGATCCGCCCCTCCAGGTCCAGGCCGAGGGCCCCTTCGGGAAGGCGCTCGATGTAGTCCGCGGCGGTCTGCGCGGGCGGCGCGCCGTGCGGGCGCGAGGCCACGTGGGCCGGGATGAGGCGGGGCCGCCGGGGAACGGCGTGCTCGAAGGCGGCCTCGTCCAGGACGCGGGCGATGCGGCGCGCCGCGGCCCGGATGTGGCTCCGCTCGCGCGCGGTGGCGTGCTCGGGATGGCTGGCGGGCCACAACAGGAGCAACGCCCCCCAGCACCGGCCCCTGCCCGGGAGCGGGGCCGCGGCGAGCGCGAACCGGTAGGGCAGGCTCGCGGCGGCGCGCGGATAGCCGCGCGCCAGGTCGTCCTGGGACCCCACCCACACCAGACGGTCCTCGCGGACCGCGTCGCTGACGGGGACCGGTGCGGTGAGCGGCACCCGCAGCCACGGCCAGACCACCTCCACCGGTACTCCGGACAGCACCGCGAGGCCGAGTACGCGGGAGACCTGGTCCAGCAGATACAGGGCCCCGGCGGAGGCCCCGGTGCGGTGCACCGTGCCGGTCAGCGCCTCGTCTAGCAGCCCGGCGGCACGGGCGGACTCGTCACTCCTGCCGGCCACCGCGCATCCCCGTCCGGTCGGAGGAGCGGCGGCCCGGGGCGCGTGCCCGTGCCCGTGCCCCGGCGGTGCGCGGCGCGCGACAGGCACGGTGGGCGCGACAGGCATGGCGGGCGCGGCAGGCGCGACGGCTCGCAGCGGATCCGTCCGGGCAGCCGAGGGACACCCTCTTCCGCCGCACGCAGCACCCATACCCATCCGTCACCTTTGCGACGATACGCCCGAAACGGTAAGCGGGCAGGCGTGTGGCCGGAGGGCCGGGCTCACGGGCTCACGGGCTCACGGGCTCACAGGCTCGCGAGGAGGCCGTCGAGCGGGGCCGGTACCTGTCCGGGGTCGAGGGCCTCGACCAGGAGGCGGCCGTAGCGGATCTTGCGGCCCTTCTTCGTGCCGAGGAACCGCCGCATCTGCTGCTGCCGGGGCCGTCCGTGCTGTGCGGGCTGGCGCAGCAAGGTCTGCCAGGCCCGCAGGTCGCCTTCGGCCTCGATGATTTCCTCGACCCGGGCCGGGCCCAGCGCGCGGATGAGCTCGTCCTCCAGGTCCGCCAAGCACACGAAGAAGCCCTCGCGCGGTGCCTGCGCGCGCTCCAGGCCGCGGTCGTAGAAGCGCTGCTCGCCCTCGTCGCACAGGCCCCTCAGGCGCAGACCGAGACCGGGTGGCCCGAGAAGACCGGCGTAGCGGCCCACGCTCATCGCCCCGCCCATCGGTACGACGCACACCCCTTCGGCGGCCAAGTCCCGACCGCGCCGCGCGGCCAGCGCTTCGACGGCCTCGAAGTCACTCGGTCCCTCGAGCAGCACCGCCGTCCGCAGCCCCAGTCGTGCGGCCAGTTCGCTCGCCGGTTCGCCCGGACCACCGGCCGCCCAGTGGCCGACCGCGTCCCGGAATGCCTGGATGTCCGTCATGGAGCGAGTCTGTACGTCCGCTGACCGGTACCGCACGGAATTTCGAGGCCCCACCGGGGGCGTGCGCGCACGCTGGTGAGGTGCGCGCCGCCACCGCGCGGCTCGCCACGGAGCCGGACCCATACTCGCTTGCGCACCCCCGTCACGCGGTTCAACGTGGCCCGACACCTCAAGAAGGCAGAGAACATGACCACGCAGGCTTCCCCCGTCGACCACGAACTCATCGAGGCCGCGGCCCACGTCGCGCGCACGCGTTGCCGGGGCGACAACCACACCATGGCGGCCGCGGCCCGCACCCAGGACGGCCGGATCGTCACCGCGGTGAACGCCTACCACTTCACCGGCGGTCCCTGCGCCGAGCTGGTCCTCCTCGGTACGGCAGCCGCCCAGGGCGCCTACGAGCTGGACACGATCGTTGCCGTGGGCGACCGCGACCGGGGAGTCGTTCCTCCCTGCGGACGGTGCCGCCAGGTCCTTCTCGACCACTTCCCGGCCCTGAAGGTCATCGTCGGGACCGGTGAGGGGACGCGGACCGTCTCCATCACCGACCTGCTCCCCGCAAGCTACGTCTGGGCCGACCACCAGCTCGACGCCGGGGAAGCCGAACCGCTCGGCACGAGCTGACGACGCCGGACAGGAAGCGGCGGCTGATTTTGTCGGTTCGTATGGGTGCCAGGTCTTCGGTGGGAGCGGGCACCATGGTTCGGCCGTTCGTGGCGTGGATGCACTTGTGCGTGGTTCGTGATTTCCGGTGGGATTGGGAGCCACTGATCGTGTGATGTCCCGCAGAGGCGGAGTGTCCGGCGAAGGCTGTCGCGGCGATGTCGGTAGCTTGAGTCGGCGGGCCTGCGGGCCGCCTCCCTGACAAGTCGCTGCCGGGGCCCGCCTCCGGCCGGGTGCGATGATTCTGCTCGCGTTTTCCCGCCAACGGTGTGGGGGGGGGCCCGCGGGGGGGGGGGGGCCCCCCCCGGGGGGGGGGGGGCCGCCGCCGGTGGCCCCGCCCACCCGGGGGGGGGCGGGGGACCTGGCCCAGGGGAACAATCAAGATT
>NZ_JBSGWY010000016.1:115696-147292 GCF_053609145.1 Streptomyces sp. NPDC054961
GCCGGCGGGGGGGGGGGTGCGATTTTCGGGCGCGCTTTCCCCCCCCCCGGGGGGGGGCCCCCGGGGGGGGGGCGCCCCCCCCCACACCGTCAGGTGCGGAGCCGGCGCCGGTTGCCGCGGCCAGCCTGGTGGCGGCTGGTGACCTGTCGCATGAGAACGAGGACTATTTCGAGGTCATCGCCTTGGCGCGGGTCGTCAGCCGTGCGGTTGCGGCCCTGGCTGCCGCAGCCGGTGCACTCGTGGAGGATCATGTAGCCCTTGGCGGAGTGGTGCTCGACGGCTATCGGGCGCATGAGCGCACGGCAGTCGTTGGCACGGTCTCCGGGCATGATGTCCACGTGCAGCGAGTGCAGGCAGTGCGGGCAGTGGTTGCGGTAGCTTCCGTTGACCAGTGCCAATACCGCCTTGCCACAGTTTCCGCAGGTGAATCCGGTGTTTTCGGTTGTTCTGCTGATGGTGCTGCTCCTCAGCGAGTCGAAGGGGTCTTCAACTCGGAGGCGCAGGGTTCCGTTCGCTCTCCCTCTGGCGGGCCAGGGGTCGCAGGCTTGACTGGGGAGTGACGCGGTTCACCGCCGCTTCTCACCGCAGGCGATTACTTCCGGCTCCAGCTTCACCAGAGCGCGCGTTGCGCCCTGGATCCGAACCACGACCGGGTTTGTGTATTTGTCCCGGTCACTGTCACGCGGGCAGCCCCACGTGCCGCCGGTAGGTGTCGTCCAGCCTCACTGCCGTCGGCGTCGTCCCCTGGCAGACAGCACGAACAGCGGGATACAAGATCGTGATCTCGTCACCTCCCCGGTCTCGGTTCCGCGCCCAGTCGGTCGTGGGCTGCGGAGTATTCTTCCATTCTGCGTCGGAGTGCCGGAAATCTGTATTGAGGCCGGCCACCCTGCCCGAAAGGGCTACTTCGCCGGCAGGAAGAGGGAGTCCTGGGTGGCCTGGTAACGGTAGGACTCGGTACCAGTCTGGATCAGGGTGCAGCGGAAGGTGATCCGGTCGGCGATGGCCGCGCAGAGGCGGGCGTCGCTGAAGGTCTTGTCCCACTCCGTGAACGGGGAATTCGTCGCCACGGCGGTGGCCTTGCGTTCCTCGCGTTCGGTGAAGATCTGGAACAGCAGTTTGGCGCCCTTGCGGTCCAGGTTGAGGTAGCCGAACTCGTCCAGACAGAGAAGGTCGATTTTGCTGTAGCGGGCGATCACTGAGGACAGACGGCGGTTGGCATCGGCTTCGGCGAGCTCGTTCACCAGGGCCGAGGTGGTGGTGTAGCGGACCGAGAGGCCGGCTTCCGCGATCGCCGTGCCGATCCCGATGAGCAGGTGGGACTTGCCGGTACCGCTGTCACCGATCAGGACCAGCGGGCGGCCCTCGCGGACCCAGGCCGGTGATTTCAGGTCGGCGACGACCTCGGGGGTGACATTGGGGTTCTTGGCGAAGTCGAAGTCCTCAAGCCGCTTGGGCCGTGGGAAACGGGCCAGCCGCAGGAGCCGCTGCTGGCGGCGCAGGTCGCGGTCGGCGAGTTCGGTCTGAAGGAGGTCGAGGAGGAACTGCTTGTAGGTGGCGTGCTCGCGCCGAGCGGTGGTGGCGAGCTCGATGAACCGTTCGCGGAAGGCGGGCAGCTTCAGGTCCCGGCAGGCCTCGTCGATGAGCATGTCCTCGGGGTCGCCGGGCAGCGACATCCGGCGGGGCGGGATCCGCTCCAGGGTCTCGTCCTGGTCCAGGTCATGGTCGGTGAGCGTGATGCTGCGGGTCATGCTCCGTGGCCCTTCTGGTTCGTGGCGCTCTGGCGGGTGGCAGTCGGGGCCAGGAGCCGGTCGTACTTGCTCATGTCGGGCAGCGTGGTGCGCTGGTCGCTCGGCAGACGGCGCGCTTGCAGGGAGATCACCCTCGCCCCGGACCCCTCCGTCCCGAGACCGGACGTGGTGTCGGTGGCGTCGAGGAGTTCGGCGTCCTCGGCGTCGGTGCCCTCCATCGCCTTGCGGGCCTCGATCGCGACGAGGTCAGTGCTGACGGAGCCGATCCGCAGGCACGTCTCCATCGCGGTGACCAGGGCCTCGCCGGGGAGCTGGCGGTGCAACAGCAGGACCTCGATGAGTATCCTGGTGCCCTCGCGGTCTCCGGCCTTCTGCTGGGCCGCGGCCCAGAACGCCTCGTGGACCTTCGTGAAGCCGCCCTCGGCCCTGGCCTGTGCGAGGGCGGAGGCCCCGGCGAACGCGCCGGGCTTGACCAGCAGGATCTCCAGGTAGTGGTCCAGGATGTCGTGGTAGGTGTAACGCCTGGTCAGGCGCGGGTGGCGGGCGACGACTTGGCGTCCGTCGAAGACCCACAACTCGTTCGCTCGCAGCTTGACCCGTACTATCTGGCCGATGAACTTCGCGGGGACCGAGTAGTAGCACTGGCGCACGGTGACCCGGCTGTTGCGGGCGACGGTTGGTGTCAGGTCAATGCCGCAGTCGTAGTCGTCCGCCGGCAGAGGCCGCAGCTGGTCGCGTTCGGCCTCGAAGTCGAAGCCGATCGAGGTCGGCCTGCCGTGGATGTGCCGGGCATCCTCTGCGATGTCGATCGCGGCGAGCCGTTCGTTGAGCTCCGCCAGCGACTCCACCTCAGGTGGCGGGACCAGGTGCTTCCTGCGGAATCGGCCGCCCTCGTGTTCGACGCCGCCCTTCTCATGTGCGCCGGCCTCGCCCGGCGCGCAGTAGAACGCCGAGAACTGGTACCACGACTTGAACGACGCCCACCGGGTCGACTCCAGCCGCGAGCGTCCGAACAGCACCTGCTTGACCGCGGGCCGCAGGTTGTCGTACCGGATGTGGACCGAGGGCACCCCGCCCAGCACCGCGAACGCCTCCGCATGCCCCCCCAGGAACGCTTCCTGCGAGGCGGTGGCATAAACGCGGTGGACGGCCTTGCCGCTGTAGGACAGACGCAGGGTGAACAGGACGCACTTGCGGCGCTGACCGGCCAGGTCCAGCCAGAAGTCCGCGAAGTCGACCTCCGCCTCCTCACCCGGCCGCTTCGCCTGCGGGACCACACCGTCCAGATGACGGCGGCCCTCCAACGCCTCCGCCTTGATCTGCGGGCGCCGTTTGCGGACGTACTCCCACACCGTGATGTTGCGGGCCAGCTCGAAATCCTGCTCCGCCGCGAGACGCTCCATGATCCGCACGATCGTGTGCCGCTGCTTCGCCGGAGCGTCCACGTCCTCGCGCAGCATCTGGTCGATGAAGACCTTCACTGGCTCCAGCACACTCGGCCGCGGCGGCGGCGACTTTCGCTTCGGCGGCACCGGAAACTCCAACGCATGCCGCACCGTCCGTCGCGACACCTTGAACCGCAACGCCAGCTCCCGGCCCGACAACCCTTGCTCCCGCCGGGCCTGCCGGATCTTCTCGTACAACACCTCACGCGACCTGTGCACCATCGGTCTCCCTGACCTGGACCGTGATCAACAGGCACAGCGTGACGGCCAAACGGCCCACAACCACCGATTACGCCGAAAGTGGCATGTCACAGACCATCACACCAAGTGGAGCCCGATCTCACCGGAAAATCACTGGCGCCCAAACCCACCGGAAATGTGGCGCCCAACTACCCCGAAGAACTCATCTCGGTTCGTCGCCATGGCCGGGAGCGGCCGCCAGGAGGCCGGGACATGGCGCATGATCAGTGCGCAGTCCAGCGTCGCGGTCCCCGGCGGGAAGCGGTCCGGGTCGTCGAAGAAGGACGACGCGGCGGAGCGGACGTGGCCGGCTTCTACGTGCCAGGCGTCGGTTTCGAGTTCCATGCCGTCCATGTGGTGGCCGGACCTGGTGGGCGAGAAGCCCCGCGTCCCCGCTTGGAAGAACCGGGAAGCCTCTGCGAGGTTGGCGAAGAGCTTGCTGGCTCGCAGCTCGTCGGCCGGCTCGACGGTGACGTCCACTCGCGTGTCGCCGTCCCGGCTCGCCAGAGCGACACGCACCTGACGGGGTGTCTCCTGCACCTCGAAATCGGCGCGACCGTGCTCACCGGGGAAGACACGGCCTCCGGCCCACGCGTTGAGGCGCGAGGCGGTGTCCCTCCGGGGGATGTAGACGCCGGTTTCGAGGCCGTCGGGTCCGTCCCATTCGACGGCGATCCGATGGGCCGCGTTCTCGCTCCGCAGTCCGAAGGGTTCGGGTGCCCAGGTCGGCCGCACGTTTCCCAGGCGCAGGAGGCAGATGCCCGCGACCGCGTACCCCTGCACCACGTGCGGGCGCAGCGGCTCGGGGAGCAGGCGAGCCGCGGTGTCCGGGTCGACCCGGTAGTTCACCAGGAGCCGTCGTTCGATGACGCTGGACAAGCGCGGCTGTCTCATGATTCCCCGTTCTGCGCCCCATGGCGCCATGTGGTGTGTCGCAGGACGATCTGCTCGGGGCAGACGGCGCTGAGGAACCGGCCGACGCAGATCGCCAGGCGCTCCTCGGCCAAGGTGTAGAGGATCCGGTTGCCTTCCCGGCGCTCGGTGACCAGACCGGCTCCCTTGAGCACGCCAAGGTGCCGTGAGATGGAGGGCGCGCTGATCGGGAACTTGCTAGCGATCTCGCCGGCAGCGAGTTCGCCGCCTCTGAGGTCCTCGAGAATCTGACGCCTCGTCGGGTCGGCGAGGGCCCGGAAGGCTCCGGCCTCGTCCTGGGTTTCTGCCATGCCCCGTATTTAACATCATGGCTAAATGTCTAACAACCCGTCTCCGCGCGGAAACGATCCAGCCTCCCGCGGACCCGGTCCGGACGGGACTGGCCCGGTCCGGACCGGGGCTGGCCCGGTCGGACCGGACGGGGGCTGGCCCGGCCCGTCGTCGATTCCCCGAGCGTCCGCCGCCCACCCGCACCCCGCCGGGGCTCTTCAGGAGAGGCTCGGGCGGGCCGGCGGCGACGCGGCCCCGCTCGGCCGGGAGGTCAACTCGTCGACGAGCCGGGCGAATTCGGTGCGCTGCCGGTTGGTCAGACCGGCATAGAGCGGCATCTGCATCTCGTCGGTGAGCCGCTCGGCGCGGTGCCGGCGGGAGATCTGGGCCGTGTCGACCGGCTGCGGCTCCTGCCAGCCGTAGTGGGCCGCCCGTTCGACACCGAGGTCGATGACCATGGCCGCTCGGGCGCTGAGCCCGCACCGGCGCACCGCCGCCAGATGGCAGGCGCCCCGGTGTTCCCGTAGTACGTGGATGCGCTGCATGGCCGCGCCGGCCGGGTCGTCGCCCGGACACGCCTGCGCGCGCCAGCCGGCGAACAGGGGCAGTGCGTCGGCGTCGGCGGAATCGATCAGCCGCTGCGCCAGGTGGTTGAAGCGCTCCACGTCGGCACCGGCGGGAATGTGCGCGCGTCCCCAGGCGCGGACGGCCTGCGCGTAGCAGGCGGCGGCCTCTTGCGCCGGCATCACGGGCCGTCCCGCGAGCCAGCCGGCCGTCACCAGCCGGGGGCCGAGGAAGCCCTGTACCGCTTGGACCACCGTGACCGGCGCCTCGCCGAGCACTCCGAAGCGTCCGCGGCAGTAGAAGCCGCGGCCCGGCGCGAACCCGGCACGCCGGCCGATCTCGGCAGTCGCCCTGTCGGACATGAACTCGTCACCGAAGTCGTGGAGGGGGCGGGCCACGGCGGCGATGCACGGAGAGATTTCCATGGCCCGAAGATCGCGCCCGGCAACACGGTAGGTCAAGAGACGCTTTTCTCATGGGACGCTTTAGCTAATCTATCGAATCATGCTCGATACCCGCCGCCTGTACATGCTCAAGACCGTCGCCGCCCGGGGCTCCATCACCGCGGCCGCCCACTCCCTGGAGCTGACCGCCGGCGCCGTGTCCCAGCAACTGGCCGCCCTGAGGAACGACGTCGGAGTGGACCTGCTGCGCCCCGACGGGCGAACCGTCGCGCTGACGGAGGCAGGCCGTCTCCTCCTCGAGCACGCCGACCGCATCCTCGCCGCCATGGAGGAGGCCGAGAACGCCATCGCCGCGTTCAAGGGCACGGTCGGCGCCACCGCCACGCTCGCCGCGCTGCCGTCCACCGTCACCAGGATCGTGGCCCCCGCGCTGGCCACACTCGGTACACGCCATCCGCAGCTCACCGTGACCTGCCTCGTGACCGACCAGGCGCAACTGCGCGAGCTCGCGCTGGGAACCGTCGACGTGGTGCTGGGGCAGCGCTATCACCACCTGCCTGACGCGACGCCCCAAGGAGTCGACATCTCACCGCTGCTCGACGACCCGCTGCTCGTCGTCACCGCAGCCGGCCCGGGCGACGGCCGGCCCGTCAACCTGCGGGAACTCGCCACGCACGACCTCGTCCTACCACCGCCGACCACGGACTGCGGCCAAGCCATCCTGCGAGGCTGCCACCGGGCGGGCTTCACACCCGCCCCCCGCTACGTCACCGCCGACATCGCCGCCCAGCTCACCCTCGCACGCACCGGCCTCGCCACCGCGCTCGTCCCCCGTACGGCCATCGACCCCGCCACACCCGGAATCCGTACGACCCCCATCGCGGACCACCCCCTTCAGCGCCTCCTGTTCGCCGCGACCCGGCACACCGAAAACGCGAACCCGACCACCACCGCGGTCGTCGCGGCCCTGCGCACCGCCTCCGAGGAAGGGCAAGCCGCCGGCCTGTCGCCGATCGTGGAATGACCCGTCGCACCCCGCAATGCGAGTGCGACCGGAGGCCATCCGCGCACCGCCCTCACGAAGCGCCTTCGGGACGGCCCTCCACCAGTGAGAGCCACCCAACTCCCATGGATGTCCCGCCGGTCATACCGCGGGGCCGAGGTCGCCCTCGAGGAGCGTCTGGACGATCCGGGGCCGGTCCCAGAGGGCGAGGATCTCGTTGGCGATGTCCACGACGGGGAGGTGGTCCCCGTCCCGGACCTTGACCGCGGCGGCCAGCAGGGTGCGCGGGACGGCTCCGGCGTCCAGGAGCACGCGCCATTCCTGCGCGCCGAGTTCCAGGAACTCCAGTCCGGTGAGCCCGGCGACCTCCAGGGGATCGGCCAGTGTGCCCGGCAAGGCGGTGAGGGCGCGCAGACGTGGCAGTCCGGAGAGGGGGGCGAGGGTGAACGGCGGGCCGTCCGACGGGCCGACGGACAGGACTTCCAGGGCGGGGTGGGCGACGGCCTGGATGGTCCCGGGGTTTCCGCCGCCGACCCTGGCCACGACCGGAAGCCGATCCCCGCGGCCGTCACCGCGTTCCTCCGCCATCCGGCCCGTGACGAAGTCGGTGAGGGAGTCGGCCACGAGTTCGGCGCCGATGCTCTGCTCGTGGCCGACCAGGATGACCTGCCCCGTGTATCCGCCCGGGCCGGGTGTCAGGTCGACCGCGAAGTCGTCGCCGCCGTTGGTCCCGAAGGCGAGCCAGCCCGGTGAGCCGGCGAGGTTCTGCACCGCGGCGTCGGACGGGGTGCTGACCGCCTCCGTCGTGCCGAGGTCCCACCAGCGGTACGGGCGGTTCGACTCGTCCACGGTGTACAGGTGTTCCAGGGCGGAGAACTCGCAGCCGACCGCCGTGTTGACCCGGTCCGTGGCCTCCTCGTCGTCGCCCCAGTCCTCCCATCGCGGGGTCACCCGGTAGAGCACTTTGAGCTCTTCGGACAGCGTGAGGCCCAGGCGTGCTTCGGCGGCGGAGATTTCCTCCTCCGTCGCGCCGACGGTGTCTTCGGGCAGCCGCGCGCGGAGCGTGCGCTCCAGCAGTTCCGGGTCCGCCGAAGGAGCCGGCGCCACTCCGGGCAGCGCGTCGGGAAGGTGCCGCCAGGGATCGGGGCGGGTGCCCTCGACCAGAAGGAGCACCCCCAGGCCGGGGTGGCCGACAGCGGTTTCCACGACCGGACTGGGCAGGACCAGCCCGAGCGTGGTCCTTCCGTCCGGTCGGAACTCCGCGCTGAACGCGATCTCCTCGACGCCGCCGCGCGCGAGCGCCCTCTGTACCTCCTCCACCGCGGTCCGGTCCGCCGGCGACATGCCCTGCGGCAGGGCAGGGCTCCAGCCGTGGCGGCCGATACGGCCCGCCACACGCCTGGAGCACGCGGCCGTCCGGTCCGTGCCACCGGCGAGGAGGAGCCGCAGTACGGGCTCCCAGGTCGCGAAATCGTGCACCGATGACAAGGGGGGATTCAGATCGACCATGCGCAGACCGTACGCGGAGCCGGTGACAGCGGAAGCGGCGAGGGCCGCTGCCGCAGCCGCCACGAGCCCCGGCCAGAGCCCTGCCTGCCCGCCCGGCGACTCGAGTGCACGGCACGACCAGGCCCGTGCTCATCGGACAGATAGGACGCAACGCGGGGCCGGCGCCTTCAGCCACGGCGCCTGATCGGCTTCCCGAACAGCTCGTTCAGGTCCCCCTCGACGGCCGCGAGCAGCTTCGGCCCCCAGACGGTCAGTGTCTGTTCCCAGGGGTGGCCAAAGGTTCCGAGGCGCAGGTCGTCGGTGACCTGGAGGTAGTAATCGCCGTCGGGATAGGTGCCTTTGCCGGGTCGGGCCGGCCGTCCCGGGACGCCGGTGCGGCGTGGGTCGTAGCGGTAGCCGTCGTGGTTCCAGTCGAGCCAGTAGACGAACTCCCCGGGCTCGGTGGCGGCGAGCAGTGCGCGCTGGACGGTCGCGTCGAGCCGTTCGAAGAGGTCCGGGAGGAGCCGGTGGTGGGAGTGCAGGTTCCAGACCGCGGAGGGATCGGGGTCGGTGATCGCGGGCAGGTACGTGGTGCTCGGCTTGAAGTCGAAGTCCGCGGAGAAGCGGTCCCACAGAGGACCGTCGTCGTGGAGCGAGTCGAGGAACTGTGCGGGCCGGGTCGTCTCGGGGCTGCCCGGCGGACTCCAGTGGTAGGAGCGGACCGTGGTGACCTCGGTGAAGCCGGCCTCCAGGAGCCCCTCACGCAGAGAGCCGTCGGCCTCGGCGAGCAGGGGGCGACGGAGCCGGCTCCGCCGCCACCGGTCGGTGCAGGCTTTGACGAGGTCAGGGGCGTCGCTGGTGAAGCCGCCGATGAGGGTGAAGGGGAGTTCATCGGCGTGCGCCCAGGCGACCCCGGTGACGACCCCGTCCTCCAGCAGGACCTCGATGAGGACGTCGCCCTCGTCCGACGAGCCATCCGCGACCATCTCTGCGTACGGCGCCGCGTGCGGGCCAGGCGAACCGACGGCGATGTCCCAGACCAGTTCCGCCGGTTCCCGTACGCGGTACAGGCCGTGCACCCCCTCCCGAGGCTCCGGAACGTCAGGCCGCTCGCCGGGCAGCGGGGCGGCGATCAGCACGGAACGCATCCAGCCCGGGGCGAACCCCGCCGCTGTCAGCTCCCGTACCAGGCCGGGCGAGTCGTGCCCGTAGACCTTCCACTCCACGGGCTCGTTGCGTGCCGCGAAGGCCTCCTGCTGGCGGCGCACCATCGAGGCGGTGTCCGTGCCGGGCATGAGGGGGGCGTGCTCCGCGGTGCCGTGCGTGCCGTAGTGCCGGCGCACGACCGGCCCGTCGACCTCGACGACCAGCCCGACCGGATGCCACGCGGGAACCCGCCCCCGCAGGGCCTCGTACATCGCCCACCAGTCACCCATTTCCATGATCGGGAGCCTACGTACTGTCGGATCGCAACTGTCCGTACAACCGGTTGTCAGTGCTGTCCGGACACCCGAAAGGCAGCCCTCGGAACGGTCACCTTCCTTCTAAAGGCGCCTGACCTCGCAGAACTCGTCCCGTGCGCCGCCCACCGCCTGATCGCCGCAGAACTCGCCTCCTCACCACTGATCGACTACCAGCACCGCCGCACCCTCCTCGCCGACTGGGCACTGGCACCGGAAGCATGGCGACAGATCGCCGACCAACTGGAACGCCGGCCCAGTCCCCGCTACATCTCCGACGACCGCGCAGGCCTCGCCGCCATGGCCTACCTCTGGACTCAAGTCACCCAAGGCGAAGCCCAATTCGCTCCAAAACCGACCGAGCCCGAAACGATCCCGAGCTCGACGCGGCATGGAACCTGAACCGGTTCACCATCGGACACTGGCTCCGGCAGAACGAAGTGCCCTTCTACCAGCAGATGAAGCCGCTGCTCGACGCCTACGCCGCCCAGCTCACCCGGTGAGCTGGGACAGGGCAGTTGGAACCTACCGATTGACGTCGACAGGAACTCCACGCAGCTGCAGCCGGGCCTTCAGGAATTCCATTTCCGACAACGTCCCCACCAGACCATCGTGACTCAGTTCCCCGACCAGCTCACGAGCCCGCGACAACGAGGCCGCTGACACCTCCCGAAAGACCTTCAAAGCTGGGACGAGACTGGGAATCGGACCGGCCAACTGCAGTCTGACGGGTCCGTGCGCTGCGAGTAGGGCCTCCCGGACATCATCAGGTGCCCGTCCCGGGCCGGCGTGTTCGCACATGTAGGTGCCGCAGGCGTCGCACGAGAACTCCGAGTCCCACCACAACTCTTCGTGAAGGATGAACTGGTTCGCCTGTCGCCTCGCCATGCTGCCGCACTCGCAACGCGATGCGATCTTCGCTGTCTGACCAGTCACCCGGGCTCCCTCACGTTCCACTTCTGCGGCAGATCCTCGCCGCAGAAGACGCAGACGAAGTCCTCCTCCCGCACGATGTTGAGCTCGCGGCAGGAGCGGCAGCGGCGGAAGACCACCTCGTGCGTGAACCCGGACGGTCGATGGATCCCGATGCGATCCAGGGCCTCGGCCACGGCTGGCCATGAGCTGGCGTCCGGGCAGTAGCCGGTCGACTGGTTGCTGACCTCCTCGACCACCCACCGCCCGGGCTCCGCACGGAAGCTCATCTCACCGGCGCTCAGCACCTCTCCGCCGCCGGCACACACCACGTGCTCGCTGCGGCGGGGAGCCAGTCGCAGCACACCGCCGCTATCGACGACGAACGTGAACGGATCGGCCAACTCATCCAGGGGCAGCGCAGAGACCCACTCGCCGAAGTCCGCCGATGAGCGGATGTTCCGACCCTCACCACCCGCCCGGACGAGCGCCTTCAGCTCAGCCGGACCCACATACCGATACCTCTGCCCCCGCGTCTTCACGCACATCAACCTAGTGGCTCACACAGCCAGGACCTGGGGCAATCAAGACCAGGTTCCAACTACCGTGTCCCGGCTCACGACACAGCACGCTCCAGTCGCAGTCGCCAACTCGTGCGCTCACTCGACAACTGAAGCCCTCAGTCACAACAGGGCGTGACCGAGGGCATGCGGCGGGCGTGCCGCGGGCAACGCGCTCGCGTTGTTCGATTTATGTTCGATATGCTGGGTGGATCTGGTCAGGGTGGCTGGAAAGGGGTGGCCGGTCGATCGGAGGTGGCTCATGTGCGCCGGTGTGCACCTTCATGTCGCGAGTGGCTACTCGGCTCGCTACGGCGCCTCCCACCCCTCTGACCTGGTGAAACGGGCCGTCGAGCGGGGTATCGGCACCCTCGCGCTCACCGACCGCGACACCGTCGCCGGCGCGGTCCGCTTCGCGAAGGCCGCCGGGAGGGCCGGGGTACGCCCGGTCTTCGGGGTCGACGTGGCCGTCGCTCCGTTCGACGCGTCCTCCGCCCCGGCAAGCCCGGGCCTCGGCGGCACCCACGGCCCCGGCCTCATGAGCCCCGGCCTCATGGACCCCAGCCTCGGGGGCCCCGTCCCCGGCCGCGACCCCCGCGAAACGGGCCGTCCCGGCGCCCCCCGGCCGCCGCGGACGCCGGTGCGGGGCGGGGCGCACGTCCTCGAGCCGGCCCTGCGGGTCACGCTCCTCGCGCGGGACGCGGGCGGCTGGGCCCGGCTGTGCCGGCTGGTCTCCGCCGCCCACGCGGACGCCGCCGGCGGGCCGCCGGTCGTCTCCTGGCCCGTGCTGCGCCGGTACGCGGACCAGGGCCTGATGGTCGTGCTCGGTCCGGTCTCCGAGCCCGTACGGGCCCTCGAGGCCGGCCGGCCCGACCTGGCCGAACGGCTCCTCGCCCCGTGGCGCGAGCTCGTCGGCCCCGGCCTGCGGCTCGAGGTGCTCTGGTACGGGCTCTCCGGCACCGGGCCCGGCTCGCTGCGCCTCGCCGCCCGCACCCTCGGGCTCGCCGACCGGCTGGCAGTCCCCGCGGTCCTCACCAACGCCGTCCGCTACGCCGACCCCAGCCAGCACCGCCTCGCCGACGTCCTGGACTCGGCCCGCCTGCTGCGCCCGATCGACCGCCGCCGCCTCGACTCCGGAGAGCGATGGCTGAAGGGGCCCGCCGCCATGGCGGCGGCCGCCGAGCGGATCGCCGAGGCCGCCGGAGCCGGTCCGCACCGGGCGGCGGCGCTGCTCGCGGAGACCGTACGTACGGCAGAGCAGTGCGTGCTCGACCCGGAGGCCGACCTCGGCATCGCGGGGCCCGGCCGGCTCGGGCGGTCCAGTTTCCCCGAGCCGGAGGTGGTGGGCGCGGCCCACGGCGCCGGCGGCGCCATGGACCTGCTGCGCCGGCGCTGCGAGGAGGGGATGTTCGCGCGCGGCCTGGACCAGGACCGGGAGGCGGTCGAGCGGCTGGAGTACGAGCTCTCCGTCATCGGGAAGATGGGCTTCGAGTCCTACTTCCTGGCGGTCGCCCAGGTGGTCGCGGACATCCGCGCCCTGGGCATCCGGGTCGCGGCCCGCGGTTCCGGCGCCGGCAGCCTGGTCAACCACGCGCTCTTCATCGCCACGGCGAACCCCCTCGAACACCACCTGCTGTTCGAACGATTCCTCAGCGTCCGGAGGGCCTCGCTCCCCGACATCGACCTCGACGTGGAGTCGGCCCGCCGGCTGGAGGTCTACGACAGGATCATCGAACGGTTCGGCACCGAGAGGGTGGCCGTCGCCGCGATGCCGGAAACGTACCGGGCCCGGCACGCCCTGCGCGATGCCGGCCTCGCCCTCGGCATGCCCCCGCAGACCGTCGACAAGGTCGCCACATCGTTCCCGCACATCCGGGCCTGCGACATCCGCGGTGCCCTCGCCGAACTCCCCGAACTCAAGGAGCTCGCCGCCGAAGCCGCCTCGTACGGCCCGCTGTGGGAACTCGCCGAGGGTCTGGACGCCCTGCCGCGCGGGATCGCCATGCACCCGTGCGGGGTGATCCTCTCCGACGCCGCCCTGCTGGACCGGCTGCCCGTGCAGCCCACCCCGGGCGGCCGGTACCCGATGGTCCAGGCGGACAAGCACGACGTCGAAGCCCTGGGCCTGGTGAAACTGGACGTCCTGGGAGTACGGATGCAGTCGGCGATGGCCCACGCCGTCGCCGAGATCCGCCGCACCACCGGCCGGCAGCTCGACCTCGACCACCCCGACCACGTCCGGCTGGACGACCCCGAAGCGTTCGAGCTCATCAGGAAGGCCCGGACCGTGGGCATGTTCCAGCTGGAGAGCCCCGGCCAGCAGGACCTCGTGGGCCGTCTCCAGCCCCGCGGCGTCCAGGACGTCATCGCTGACATCAGCCTGTTCCGGCCGGGCCCGGTCGCCGGAGGCATGCCCGCCCTCTACATCGCGGCCCGGCACGGGGCCGCCCCCCACTACCCGCACCCCGACCTGGAACCCGTCCTCGCCGACACCTACGGCGTGACCATCTGGCACGAACAGATCATCGAGATCTTCAGGGTGATGACCGGCTGCGACCGGGCACTGGGCGAGATCGCCCGCCGCGCCCTCGCCGGCCCCGACCGGCTGCCCCGGGTGGAGGCGTGGTTCCGCCGGGAGGCGGGTGCCCACGGCTACACCGACGCGGTCCTCGACGAGGTCTGGGAGATCATCGCGGCGTTCGGCGCGTACGGGTTCTGCCGCGCGCACGCCGTCGCCTTCGCGGTGCCCGCACTCCAGTCCGCCTGGCTCAAGGCCCACCACCCGGCCGCCCTCTACGCCGGACTGCTCGAACACGACCCCGGGATGTGGCCGCCCCGGGTGATCGTCTCCGACGCCCGGCGCCACGGAGTGCCGGTCCTGCCCGTGGACGTCAACCTCTCCCGGCCCGCCCACCGGGTCGAGCGGGTCGAAGGCGGCGCGTGGGGCGTGCGGCTCTCGCTGGCGTCGGTGAGGGGAATCTCCGGCGAACAGGTGGACCGGATCGCCGCCGGGCAGCCGTACAACGGGCTGCAGGACTTCTGGGAGCGGGCCCGCTCCGCGCTGCCGATCGCCGAGCGCCTCATCCAGATCGGCGCCCTCGACCCCCTGCGCGGACCCCTCACCCGCCGGGACCTCCTGCTCCAGGTCGCCGAACTCCACCGCCACACCCGGGCCCGCGCCGTCGACGGGCAACTGGCACTGGGCGGCGAACTCGTCACCGCCCAGTCTTCGGGACTCCCGGAGATGACCAGTCGCGAGGCACTCGCCGCCGAGATCGACGTCCTGTCCATCGACGTCTCCCACCACTTGATGGAGCACCACCACCGACTGCTCCGCGAGCTCGGCGCCACCGACTCCGCCCACCTCGCATCGATGCGCCCGGGACAGCGGGTCCTCGTCGCGGGCGTCCGCGCCTCTACGCAGACGCCCCCGATCCCCTCGGGCAAGAGGGTCATCTTCGTGACCCTGGAGGACGGCCGGGGCCTCGTCGACATCGCGTTCTTCGAGGACAGCCACGACGCCTGTGCCCACACCGTCTTCCACTCCGGGCTGCTCCTGGTCCGCGGCACCGTCGAGGCCCGCGGTCCGCGCCGCACCGTCGTCGGCCAGATGGTCTGGAACCTCGAAGAGATCGCGGCCGCCCGCCGCGACCACGGCCCGGAGGCCGCCCTCGCCCTCCTCGGCCGCTCCGGCCCCGCCCCCACGCCCGCCCAGAACGGCTCCGCCCCGGCCCCGGACCGCAACGCCCCGGCGCGCACCCTCGCCAACGGCACCGCAGGAGCCCGCCTCCACCCCTACGCGGACCTCCAGCCCGCCGGCACCCGCGCCGCCGACCTCACCTCCCTCGGCTACACGAGCCCCGGATCGGCGGGGTGACCCCCATGAAGCAGAGCCCCGGCGGACCGGGTCCCCACCAGCAGATCCTCAACGCCCGCTTCCACTTCCCCGACGGCGCCGACACCGGGCTGTACGGCCAGCTCCTCGACCTCACCGCCGACATCACCCCCCGCGTCCAGCCGATCCCGCCCGACACCGCCCACCTCGACATCACCGGATCCCTGCGCTACTGGCAGCGCGACGCCGAAGACCTGGCCGCCCTCCTGCGCCTGCGGACCCTGGCCCTCCACGGCGTACGGACGACCTGCGCCGTCGCGCCCAACCGCATGCTCGCCACGATGACGGCCGCCTTCACGCCCCTCGGCGAAACCACCGTCCTCACCGGGGCGGAGGTCACCGCCTGGCTTCGCCCCCGCCCCGTCGCCGCCCTCTACGGAGTCGGTCCCGCCACCGCGACCGCGCTGGCCAGGTACGGACTGCACACCATCGGGGACCTCGCCGACGCGCCCCTGCCCACCCTGACCAGGCTCTTCGGATCGGCCACCGGCCGCGCCCTGCACGCCCGCGCCCACGGCGAGGACCCGCGCCCCGTGGAACCCCGGCCCCTCCCCAAAACCATGAGCGCCGGCCACACCTTCGACGCCGACTGCCTCGACGCGGACCAGCACCACCGCGCCCTCCTCGGCCTCGCCCACCGGCTCGGAGCCCGCCTCCGCGGGGAAGGCCAGGCAGCCACCGGCCTCACCCTCACCGTCCGCTACGCCGACCGCACCACGACCACCCGGAGCCGGACCCTGAGCGAACCCACCCACCACACCCGCCCCTTGACCGGAGCCGTCCAGGATCTGTACCGCCTCCTCGGCCTCCAGCGCGCCCGCGTACGCTCCTTCGACCTCCGCGCCGACGCCCTGCGTCCGGCCTCCGAGGCCAGGAGGCAGCTCAGCTTCGACCCGGCCGACGACCAGGCGCTCGCCGTCGAGGCCGCCGCCGACCGTGCCCGCGCCCGCTACGGCCCCGACGCCGTCAAACCGGCGACCCTCGCCGGATCGTAGGGAAATAGGCCCCCGATAAGACCCGCGCCGGTCATACAAAAAACACCCCGGACCGATTGAGTCCGGGGTGTTTGTTTGTGTATATTTGATGTTTCACATCTTCGCTGAGCGATGAAGTGAAGAAGCTTATGGGGACACTGTATCGCGTCAGGAGTGGAATTGTCAACCGAAGAATTCCGGAATGAGCAGCAATTCATCACCACCCTCTACGGGCGCCTGGACGATCTGCGTGACCAGGCCGAACGCGCCATGCGGGGGGCGCTCGGCGCGGTCGGCAGCGGGTTCCAGGCTCGGCTCGAACGGGACGTCATGGTCGCTGAGCAGTCCGGTCTGCTTTCCGCTCTGAACTCGGGGGAGAACGGCCTCTGCTTCGGCCGGCTCGAGTTCTCCGACGGCCGGGACCACCACATCGGGCGCATCGGCATCAGGCAGGACGACACCGAACGCACTCCGCTCGTACTCGACTGGCGTGCCGATGTCGCGCGCCCGTTCTACCTCGCGACGGGCCATTCCCCCATGGGGCTGCGCCGACGCCGCCACCTCACCACGCGGGGACGCGAGGTCACGGCCCTGCACGACGAGATCCTCGACCTCGCCGACACCGAGCGCACGGGACACGAAGGGGCCGACGCGGACGCCGTGCTCCTGTCCGCGCTCGACGCCGCACGGACCGGCCGGATGCACGACATCGTGCAGACCATCCAGGCCGAACAGGACCGCATCATCCGCTCCACCCACCACGGGATCCTGGTCGTGGAGGGCGGACCGGGCACCGGCAAGACCGCCGTGGCCCTGCACCGGGCCGCGTACCTCCTCTACGCGCACCGCGAGCAGCTCGCCAAGCGCGGCGTACTGATCGTCGGGCCGAACCCGGCCTTCCTCGGCTACATCGGCGAGGTGCTCCCCGCCCTCGGCGAGACCGGCGTCCTGCTCGCCACCCCCGGCGAGCTCTTCCCCGGCGTCCGCGCGACGGCCGTCGACCGCCCCGGCGCCGCCGCGGTCAAGGGCCGCGCCGCGATGGCCGGGATCCTCGCCCAGGTCGTGGGCGACCGGCAGGCGCTGCCCGAGACCGTGCCCGCGGGGAGCGGCGAGGAGACCGACCGGGTCCCCGAACCCGCCCTGGAGATCGACCACGACGACTACGGCACCCTGCTGCTCGACCGGACCATGGCCCACGAGGCCCGGGACCGGGCCCGCGCCACCGGGCTGCCGCACAACCTGGCGCGCCCCCACTTCGCCTTCCGCGTCATCGACGCGCTCACCGCACAGCTCGCCGACCGGCTCGGCGCCGACCCGTACGGCGGCCCCAACCTGCTCGGCCCCGACGACGTCGCCCTGCTGGCCAAGGAGATCGCCACCAGCGCCGAGGTGCACGCCGCCATCGACACGCTGTGGCCGAAGCTCACGCCCCGGCAACTGATCGCCGACTACCTCGCCGACCCCACCCACCTCCCCGCGCGGGAAGCCGAACTGATCCGCCGTACGACGACGGCCGAAGCCGACTGGACGCCGGCCGACGTCCCGCTGCTCGACGAGGCCGCCGAACTGCTCGGCGTCGACGACACCGCGCTCCGCGCCGCCGAGCAGCGGGACCGCCTCGAGCGCATCGCGTACGCCCAGGGCGTCCTTGACCTGTCCGCCGGATCGGAGTCGTACGAGTTCGAGGACATGGAGAGCGAGTTCCTCGCGGCCCACGACCTCATCGACGCCGAGCGGATGGCGGAGCGGCAGGAGGAGGACGACCACCGCAGCGCCGCCGAGCGGGCCGCCGCCGACCGCACCTGGGCCTTCGGCCACGTCATCGTGGACGAGGCGCAGGAGCTGTCGGCCATGGCGTGGCGCCTGCTGATGCGGCGCTGCCCGACCCGTTCGATGACGCTGGTGGGCGACCCCGCCCAGACCGGCGACGAGGCCGGCTGCGGCTCGTGGCAGCAGATCCTGAGCCCCTACGTCGAGGACCGCTGGGAGCTCGTACGGCTCGGCGTCAACTACCGCACGCCCGCCGAGATCATGGACGTCGCGGCCGCCGTGCTCCGGGCCCGCCACCCCGGCTTCGAACCCCCGCGTTCGATCCGGTCCACGGGCCGGCGGCCCTGGATCCGGGAGACGGGCGACCTGGCCGCCGCGGTCGCCGGGGCCGTACGCGAGGGCGCCCCGGCCGAGGGCCGCCTCGCGGTGATCGCCCCGCGCCCGCTGCACGGGGCGCTGGCGGCCGCGCTGCCCGGCGTCCGCGCGGGGGAGGAGCCGGACCTCACCCGTCCGGTCGTCCTGCTGGCGCCGCGCCAGGCCAAGGGCCTGGAATTCGACACCGTGATCGTCGTGGAACCGGCGGAGCACGAGCCCAGCGATCTCTACGTGGCCCTGACGCGCGCCACCCAGACCCTCGGGGTGGTGCACACCGGCCGGCTGCCGGAGGGGCTGGACGCGCAGCCGTAGGTCAGGACGAGAGGGCGGCGGGAAGCGGCAAGCACGCTGGTCAGCCGGGTGCCGTGAGCTATGTTGGAACCGCAGTGGTAGGAGAGGGAGGACCGTCGTGTCATCGGGGCAGCACGCGCGCGCACAAGCGGCCGCGATCACGCCGAGCGGGCAGGCGGCCGCCGACCACGTGCGTGCGCCGGCCGACCGGGTCCAGGCGCTCTTCGACGGACACCAGCTCTCCCCGGGGCAGCGGCGGATCGCCCAGTACCTGGTCGACCACCTCACCGAGGCCGCTTTCCTCTCGATCACCGAACTCGCCGAACGGGCCGGCGTGAGCCAGCCGTCCGTGACCCGGTTCGCGGCGGCCCTCGGGTTCAGCGGCTATCCGGCCCTGCGCGAGATGCTCCAGCCGATCGCGCTCAGCGCGGTGGCCGGATCCCCGGACGGCCGCGAACAGACCCGCCGCAACGAGCTGCAGGCGGCCGTCGACGCCGAGATCGAGAACCTGGAGAACGTGCGCAGGCTGCTCGCCGACACCAATCAAGTGCTCGACATCGGCCGGGAGCTGGCCCGTTCGGTGCCGCTGACGGTGCTCGGGCTGCGGATCTCGGTCTCCCTCGCGGAGTACTTCGCCTACGCGGCCCGCCGCATCCACCCCGACGTGCGTCTGGTGACCAGCGGCGGCAGCGTCGCCTTCGACGCGCTCCTGCAGGCGCGGGCGGCCGGCGGCAACTGGGTCCTCGCCTTCGCCATGCCCCGGCACGCGAAGGAGACCCTGGCGGCCCTGCGGGTCGCCCGCAGGGCGGGGCTCCGTGTCGCGCTGATCACGGACCGTACGCTCGGCCCGCTGGTGGACGAGGCCGACGTGGCGCTGACGGCCGGCACCGGGTCGCGGCTCGTCTTCGACTCGTACGCGGCGCCGGGCCTGCTGTCCGCCGCGCTGCTCCAGGCGATGGCCGACGCCGACCCCGAGCGGACACAGGCCCGGCTCGAAGGGTACGAGCAGGCCGCCGACCAGCACGGATTCTTCCTCTAGGGAGCCGGTCGGCCGCCCGGCCGGGAGAGTTCCGGGCGGGTTGCGGCGATCATATTCACGCTGAATACGGACATGAATATTTTCATACCCTTGCGTACTCAACGGTATATATGTTTACTGATGGCGGCGCGGTCATCCGTAGACATGCCAGGGAGAGCGACCCCACGCCCTCCCAGAACAGACACCCGGCGTGACGCCTTCCTCCTCACGTTCCGCCAGGTGCCCCGTCCGGCTTTCGGATCCCGGAGCGCCCCTGCGGCCTCGGCCAACCCCTGGGCCGAGGCCGCCACAGACACCACCGATCAGCACACCCTGCGGAAGCGGACAAGAATGTCTCAGACGGCACTCATCACGCGCAGCCCGGACTGGCCCCTCCAGGTCAAGCACCCCGGGAACCACGACTGGGAACGTACGGCCATCCGCTGGCTGCGCGACCTCCTCCCGGCCCGCTACTCCGGATACGTGACCCTCACCCGCAGCCCCGTCCTCCTCGCCCGGCACGCCCAGCTCCAGGTGCAGCACGAGCTGCGGGCCGTACGCGTGGCCATGGAGACCAGCCGCGCCGAACTCCCCGCCCTCGGCGTCGCGGAGGTGGTCATCGAGAACTCGATCAGGATGTACGCCATCGAGCTCGGCCAACTCGCCCGCCTGGCCCGCTCCGTGCGACTCGTCGGCGACGCGCTGCGCACCGCCGCCCGCTGACACCCCCGGCCCGCCGAGGCCCCGGACCCCTGCGTCAAACCGTCAAACCGTCAAGCCGCCGAGCCGTCAAGGCGGCCGAGCGTCCCGCGACACCGCATCCCCCATCCCGCATTTCCCATCCCTCATCCCCGGCCCCCGGCTCGAGGCGTCCGTCCCCGACGGTCGCTTCCGGCAGACCGCCGCGGGCGTGGCGGTGACGGCCGGCCGCGCGTACGGTGAGCCGCCAGACAGGCGCGCGCCACCACACGTACGGGAGATGCGGCATGAACGCGGTCGACTACCGGGGCCAGACCACACTGATCACGGGGGCCAGTTCCGGACTCGGCGAGGAGTTCGCCCGCCGGCTCGCCGCCCGGGGATCGCACCTCGTCCTCGTCGCCCGCCGCCAGGACCGCCTCGAACGGCTGGCGGCGGAGCTCTCGGCGGCCCACGGGGTCCGGGTCACACCCGTACCGATGGACCTCCGGGCGGAGCGGGTCGGCGACCTGCTCTCCGCCGAGGTCGCCCGGCTCGGCATCACCGTCACCAGCCTGGTCAACAACGCCGGATTCGGCACCTTCGGGCCGCTCCACCTGGAGGACCCCGACCGGCTGCGACAGGAACTCGCCGTCAACGTGGGCGCGGTGGTCGACATCAGCCGCGCCTTCATCGGGCCGCTGCGCGACCACGGCAAGGGCGTCCTGGTCAACGTCGCGAGCATGGGCGCCTACCAGCCCATACCCCACATGGCCGTCTACGGCGCCACCAAGGCCTTCGTCCTGAGCTTCACCGAAGCGCTCTGGTACGAGTCCCGGGGCACCGGACTGCGGGTGCTCGCCCTGTCTCCCGGGGCGACGACCACCGAGTTCTTCGACGTCATCGGCACGCGCGAGGTGAACGGCGGCACCACGTTCCAGACGTGCGGGGAAGTGGTCCGCACGACGCTCAGAACCCTCGACCGCAAGAACCCGGGCCCCAGCGTGATCTCCGGCGCCCTCAACCGGATGATGGCCGTCGGCGGCCGCCTCCTGAGCCGCCGCCAACTCGTCAGGTCCGTCGGGCGCCTGATGCCCGCGCCGTTGGCCGGCGACGAGGGTGCCGGGGTCGTGCGGACGACCGCCTGACCTCAGCCCACGGCGGTGACGCCGGCCAACTGCTCCGCGATGAGCTCGGCCGAAGGGAACCTCATCCCCACCGCGGCGACGTGCTTCCAGTGCAGGGTGCCGTCCGGGGCGACGATGAAGACCGCCCGGCGCAGCCCGATCAGCGGAGCCGTGATCCCGAACGCGCGGGCCACCGCGCGGTCGGTGTCGGCCAGCAGCGGCATCCGCAGGCCACGGGCCGAGGCGAAGGCCTCGTGGCTGTCGACGCCCTGCGGGCTGATGCCCCACACCTGCGCCCCACACGCGCCGAGCGCCTCCAGCCCGTCGGAGTAGGAACACAACTGCGCCGTGCACACGGGGGTGTTGTCGCCGGGGTAGAAGGCGAGGACGACCGGGGTCCCGCGCTGCGCGCCGAGCGCGTACTCCCCTCGGACGAACGCGTCGTCGGTCAGCTGGCCGCCGGGGAGCGAGAAGTCGCTCACGACGTCGCCCACGGCCGGGATTCGGGTCACGGTGTCCGTGCCTCTCTGTCGGTGGAGGGCGTACGGTACCCGCTCGCGGCGCCCCCCGTCACCGGCAGCCGCTGCGCTCCCGCTCCCGGCCGGCGACGGCTCCGGTGAAGCCGTCGGAGACGCGCTCGCCGCCGAGGCGCGACCCGGGGGTGGTCGCGCGGCCCGCACCGGAAGGCCGGATCCCTCAGTACGGTTCGCCCCGGACGTACGTGCTCGACGCCGGGCGGGGCCGGTCGCCGCGCTCGTGCGCGGCATCGGAGCGGTCGGCGGGCGCGCACCGACGCGCGAGGGCGCGCAGCGTCTCCAGGCCCGCGAGGACCTCGGAGCGGTGGCCCGAGACCTTCATCCAGCCGGGCAGCCGGGGGATCATCGACCGCGTGGGGCTGCCGAAGCCGGTGCCGCGTTCGCGCAACCGGGCTCCGGCATAGGCGGCCAGCTCGTCGACGTGCTCCTCGTTGTAGGCCCACAGGACGTGGCCGGCACACCGGGTCTGCAACCAGAGCGGCCGCCGGAAGAACGGGTCCTCGGTGCCGCCGAGGACCGCGCCGATCAGCCCGGCCCCCCGTACCCCGGCCTCCCATGCGTCGACGGCCCCGCAGTGGACGCAGGTCATCCTCCGGGGCCGGAACAGCAGCTCGGTGTAGTACGCGAGCGCGGGGAGGCCGGGCCGGGGTGCGCAGAGCGCCTGCCCGCCACAGCGCGGGCAGACGACGAGGATGCGCTCGGCGTACCGGTCCAACTGCATCCCCGGGTCGCGGTGCCGGGACGGATCGCCGGGGGTCTCGGAGTTCTCGGGGGACATGAGGGACACGATGTCAGTCCGGGGGAGCGGCCCGGGAGGCGGGTGCGCCGGCCCCCCGGGCCACGTACGGCGGCTCCGCTCTTCGCGCGGCCGGGACCTCCTGTTCGGGCCGGGCGGCCACCCGGCCGTTCCTCCCTGCTCAGGCGGGACCGCTGCCGGTGTCCCGCGCGGCCGGTCGTGCGCCGGCGAACGGGCACCGGGAGGCCTGGTGGCCGTGGGGCTCCGCCGCGGTGGCGGGCTGCCGGGCGCCGGGTCGGCGGCCGGGCGGGTGGGGTCGGCCGGTGATGTCGAAGGTGAGGTGGTGGGGTTGGAGGATGGTGCGCGTGTGGAAGGCGGGGGTGATGCCGGGCGTGCGGGTGATCTGGTAGTCGCGGGTGAGGGTGGCGGTGGTGAGGGTCATGGCGGTGGTGGCGAAGTGCGCTCCCAGGCAGGTGCGCGGGCCGCCGCCGAAGGGCATGAACGCGTACTTGGGCCGTGGGGTGGCGGGCCGGTCGGTCCAGCGGTCCGGGTGGAACGCGGTGGGCTCGTCGTAGTGGTGGGGGTCGCGGTGGAGGACGAAGGGGCTGACGGCGACCTGCTGGCCGGGGCGCAGGGGGTAGCCCGCGAGTTCGGCGGGTTCCGCCACCGTCCGCTGGAGGAACCAGAGCGGCGGGTAGAGGCGGAGGGTTTCCTTCACGACGGATTCCGTGACGGTCAGCCGGGGCACGTCGACCGCGGTGGGGAGCCGGTCCCCGATCTCCCGGTCGGCCTCGTCCCGTACCCGCTGATGGATCTCCGGGCGCCGGTCGAGGAGGAGGAGCAGCCAGGCGAGTGCCGCGGCGGTGGTCTCGTGGGCGGCGAACAGGTTGGCGACGATGACACTGGTGGCGCCTTCGTGGGTGAGGGCGCCTTCGTCGCACGCGGTGTTGAGGAGGTCCGCGACCACGGACGGGGAGTCCTCGTGCCGGGTGGTGTGACGCCGGCGCATCAGGGAGGAGACTTCGGCGGCGAGGTCGCGGCCGGCGCGCTGGAGGCGGCGTTTGCGCAGGGCGCGCCAACGGGCGGGCAGGGGCAGGGCCGGGGGCAGGAGCGCGTCCTGCAGGCGGGCGAGGAGGCCGGGAACCTCGCCGGTTTCCGGTCCCAGGCAGAATGCGGCGATGAGGTGGGCGCTGAGGTCCTCCAGTGCGGGGATCGCCTCGAACCTGCCGCGTGCGCGCCAGGAGTCCGCGTGGCGGGCGACGGTCGCCGCGAGGCCGTCTTCGGCGGCGCGCAGGCTGGTCCGGTTCAGCCCGCGTCCGGCCAGGCCGCGGGCCCGCATCCACAGGGCCAGGTCCGCGGAGGCGCGGCTTCCGTCGGTCGCCTCGCCCAGCAGGTCCCGGCTGATGGCGTACGTGGTGTTGGTGTGTTTGAAGACCTCCTCCGCCAGGACGGGCGAGTTCACGATGTACAGGTCGTCGTCGAGTCGGACCACGTCGCCGTACTGCCGCTGGTCGAGCAGGAAGCCGAGCTGGTCCCGCTCGAACGCGCGCCTGTTGCCGTACCGCCCGGCCCCTGTGGGGCCGGGCGGCACTCGGGTCGTCGGCACGGTTACCGGGCCTGTACGTAGTAGTAGTAATACGCGCTGGAATGGTCCTGCCCCCCGAGCGCGCTGCTGCGTTGGACCTTCGCCCCGGAGGGGTCGTTGGCCAAATGGGCGGAGCTCGACGCGGCGAAGGCCGGTCCGGCGCCGAGGAGTGCGGCGACGGCGGATACGGCGATGAGGAGCGACTTGCGCAGGGGGATCAGGGCAGCCATGGCTGGCCTCCTTCTACGGGGTACAGGGCGGCTGGTCCGCCCTGTTCGATGCACCCATTACGCCCTCCCGGAGGCCGTCGGGCATGTCACGGAAACGCGTGGCATGCCGGCCGCGTCCGCATCTGGCACAATGCCGCGCCTTCGTCCGGAACCTCCGGGGGGGGGCGTGCCCCGGGGGTCCTGGCCGGGGGCGGACCGGCCCGAGTCCTGGCCCGCAACCCCGCCGCGCGGCGCGGCCCATCCGCATGCTGAGATGCGGTCCCACGCCACGGCGGGCCCGTGCCAGACTCTGCCCCATGCTTCGCGAGCAGATGATTACCGCCGGCGTGCCGGCCCCGAGCTGACCGAGCGGCCATGCCGTCAGCTCGCCGCCCGCACGCAGACCTCTCGTATCCGCGAGGGGTCTTCTTGTTTTCCGGGGCAACGCGCCACCCGGCCCCGGCCCCGGCCCAGCCCACCTGACCCCTGACCCTTGCCGCCCCCCCGCCCGACCCCCAGGACAGGAGCCCACGACTCATGACCCTGACCCGCAGCGACGTCCTCCCCGAAGTCGCCCCCGCCTGCCACATGCTGACCGTCACGGTCCACGACGGTGGTCACGCCCTCACACGGATCTCCGCGACCCTCAACAACCTGTCCGTCAGGGCGTTGTCCTACCGGGCCTCCGACGGCGGCGGTCCCGCCGTGTGCGAGATCGTCGTACCCGTGGCCGACTCGCCCCGCGCCCAGGCCAAGTTGCTGCGCTGCGTCGACATCGTGGGCCTCACGGCCTACCCGGCGCCGGGCTTCCCGGCCAACTGAACGGGTCTGCGCCCGGCGGGAGTCGAAGGCGTCCGCCCCGCGCGCCGCGTCAGCGCGCGCTGCCGAGGTTCCGGTCGGCTTCGTCGCCCGCCAGCATCAACGTGGTCTCCTCCACGCGGCGGAACCGGCCGTCGGGGGCGAACTCGCCGAAGAGGTAGACCTCGGTACTCACGGTCGAGCCGTCCTTCTTCGTGACGTGCACGGTGTGGCGGTCGGCGTACAGCCGGCCGTCGCTCAGTTCGTCGTGGACCTCGAGCGTGCCGCCGGCCACCACCGTGCGGAGGTGGGCGATGTGCTCGAGGAATCCGGCGCGGTCGTCCCACCTGCCGTCGGTGCGCTGGCGGTAGTCGGGGGCGAAGTGGCGGTCGGCGGCCTCGTCGAGATCCAGCTCCGGGGTGAAGAGCAGGTCGGTCAGGGCGGCGGCGATGCTGGTCGGGCTCATGGCTGTCCTCCGTAGAAAATAAGCGTGCGCGCCGCACGCTTGTCCGAGCATAAGCCCTACTGCGTGCGCGGCGCACGCTAATCTGTTCGGTATGGCACACGAAGCGGGTCGTGAGGTGGGGCGCGAGGCAGGGCTCGAGGTGGGGCGCGAGGTGGCTGGCGCGCTCGGGGAGCTGCTCAAGCGGGGTCTGCGGGCCGGCCTCTACCGGGAGCTGACCGAGGGCCTCGGCGACGCCGTCGACGAGGTCACCTACCCGGTGCTCAGCGGCCTGTCCCGGACCGGCCCGCGCAGTGCGGCCGAGCTGGCCGCCGAGGTGGGTCTGGACCGCTCCGGCGTCAGCCGGCGGGCCTCGAGGCTGGAGGCGGCCGGGCTGGTGCGGCGCGATCCGGACCCGGGGGACCGGCGCTCCGTGCTGCTGACCCTCACCGAGGAGGGTGTGCGCACGGTCGAGGTCATGCGGGAGCGGCTCGCCCTGCGGATCGAGGAGTCCCTGGAATCGTGGCCGCCGGGCGAGGCGTCGTCGTTCGCTCGCGGGCTGCGCAGGTTCGTGGAGGAAGGTCCCTTCGGGCGGCCCGTGTAAGGGGGGGCCATCCATACTTGACTACTCGTTCCAGTATCCCGTACCGTACTGATCGTGGCCAGGACCAAGGAATTCGATCCGGACGCCGCGCTGCAGTCGGCTCTCGAGCTGTTCTGGCAGCGCGGCTACGAGGCGACGTCGATGGCGGACCTCGTCGACCGGCTCGGGATCGGCCGCGCCAGCATCTACGCCACCTTCGGCAACAAGCACGAGCTGTACATGAAGGCGCTGGACCGCTACAACGAGAACCGCGACGCGCTCCTGCTGCGCGAACTGTCCCAGCCGGGACCCGCACTGCCGGCCGTGCGCACGGTGGTCCGGCGCTTCGCCCTCGAGTCCAGCTGCCACGGGCAGCGCCTGACCGGCTGCTTCGTCACCAACACGGCCGCGGAGCTCGGCGCGCACGACGCGGAGGCGGCTCGCAGGGTCGAGGCGAGCTGGGGTCACATCGAGACCCTGTTCCGCTCGGCGCTGGTGCGGGCCCAGGCGCAGGGGGAGCTGTCCGGTGACCGCGATCCGCGGATGCTCGCGCGGATGCTGCTGGTGCTGATGCAGGGCCTGCGCGTCGTGGGCAAGGCCTCGGGCGACCCCGGCGTCGTGCGCGACGCGGCAGAGCAGGCCCTGACCCTGCTCGACTGAAACGCACTTCCCTGCGGGGAAGTTTTTTCAGCGGCTTATTCTGGAACGTACGATCAAATATCAGGGGGAGAAATGACCGCCACTCGGAGCAGCACCCTCAGGGCAGGGGCAGGGGCAGGGACTCCGGCCACCGCCGCCGCCACCGCCACCGCCGCGGCCGCCCTGCCGGCCGCCACCTCATCCGGCCCCGCGGCGGCCGCACCGGCAGCGGCGGTCCCCGCGGCGGCCGTCCCGTCCTCCGGCCCCGCCTTCGCGCTGCTCGGCGCGGTGCAGATGTCCTTGATCTTCACGCTCACCTCGCTCATCGTGCCGTTGCCCGCCATCGGCGGCGAGTTCGACCTGGCCCGCGACGGCCTGCTCCTCCTCAGCGCCGCCTACGGCCTGACCTTCGCCGGGCTCCTGCTCTTCGGCGGCCGCATCGCCGACCGCTTCGGCGGGCGCAGGGCACTCAACGCCGGACTGGTCGTGTTCGCCGTCGCGTCCCTCGCCGCACCGCTCGCCCAGGACTCCGCCGTTCTCCTCACGGCCCGCTTCGCCCAGGGCGTGGGCGCCGCGCTCACCGCGCCCGCCGCGATGGCCGTCCTGCGCGCGGTCTTCCCCCGACCCGCCGCGTACGGACGGGCCATGGCCACCTGGGGAGGTCTCTCGGTGCTCGGCGCGACCGCCGGGAACCTGCTCTCCGGCGTCATCTCGGCGCTCTCCACCTGGCGGCTGTCCTTCGTCGTTCCCGTCGCGGTGGCCGTGGCCGCACTGGCACTGGCCCCCCGTCTGCTGCCCGCCACCCCCGTCGGGGAGGGCCGGTCCCTCGACCTCCCGGGGGCCCTGCTGGCCACCGCCGGCATCAGCCTGGCCAGTTACGGCCTCGTCCTCACCGACGCCCACTCCTGGGGGTCGACCGGAGTCCTGGTCGCGCTGATCACCGCCGCCGTCCTCCTGGTGGCCTTCCCGATCGTCGAACGCCGGGCCCGTGACCCGCTGCTCCCGCTCGGGTTCCTCCGCAACGGCCGCCGGGTCCTGGCGCTCTCGGCCATCGGTCTGACCGCCGCCGGCACGGCCACGGCCTTCGTCCTGCTCTCACTGAGCCTCCAGGAGGACCGCGGCTGGTCGGCGCTCCAGACCTCCGCCGCCTTCGTCCCCTTCGCGGTGGCGCTGCTCCTCGCCGGCCGCGCGGCGGGCCCGCTCATCGCCCGGTACGGGACCGTGACCGTGACCACGGCGGGCCTCGTCACCGCGGCGGCGGGCCTCGGACTCCTCGCCCTCACCGGACTGGCCGAGCACACCCCGTACGCCCTCGGGCTCCTCCCCGGCCTGCTCCTGCTGCCGGCCGGCGGCGCCGCGGCCTTCGCCGGCGCCGCGGTCCTGGCCACGGACGGGGTCGAGCCTCACCAGGCCGGACTCGCGGGCGGGGTCATGAACACCGCGATGGAGCTCGGCCCGACGGTCATCTTCGCCACCGTCCTCGCCCTCGGCTCCGACAAGGTCTCGCTCGCCGCGATGGCGATCGCCTTCGCCGCGGCCGGTTTCCTCAACACCCGCATCAAGTAGCCGGCCGGGGGCCGGCAGCCGGGAGAACCCGCCGGCGGTCCCCGGTCACGTGCCAGGGACCGACGAGAACGAACAACCAGCAGCCAGCAGCCAACAAGGGAGTCAGTACCGTGTCCACACGTTTCACCGGCAAGAGCGTCCTCGTCACCGGCGCCGGATCCGGCATCGGGCGAGCCGTCGCCCTCGCGTTCGCGGCCGAGGGAGCCTCGGTGGTCGTCGCCGGACGAACGGCCGCGCCGCTCGCCGAAACGGTCGCCCTGATCGAGAAGGAAGGGGGAACGGCCGCCGCGGTGACCGCGGACGTCTCCCGCTCCGAGGAGGTACGAGGCCTCGTCGACCGGACCGTCGAACTCTTCGGGAGCCTCGACGTCGCGGTGAACAACGCGGGCGTCTTCCTGGGCGGCGGCCCCGTGGCCGACCTTTCCGAGGAGGACTGGCGCACCCTGCTCGACATCAACGTCACCGGCGTGCTCTTCGGCCTGCAGGCCGAAGTCTCCCGGATGCGCGAGCAGTCCACCGGAGGGGCGATCGTCAACGTCTCCTCCAACCTCGGCGCCCACACCCGCATTCCGGGAGTGGGCGGCTACGCCGCCGCCAAGGCGGCTGTCTCCGCCCTGACGCGGGTCGCGGCCCTGGACCACATCGCCGACGGAGTCCGCATCAACGCGGTCAGCCCCGGCCCGGCCGCCACCGCCATGTCGCTCCACGCGGGGGAGAGCGACGCCGACCGCGCGGCCCGGATGAAGGGCGAATCGCCCCTGGGCCGGGTGTCCACCACCGCCGAGGTCGCGGCGGCCGTGCTCTACCTGGCTTCGGCGGACGCCGCCTCCGTGGTGGGCACCGACCTGGTGATCGACGGCGGCGCCGCCGCCTGACCGGGCGGGCCCCGGATCCGGGCCCTTCGGCCGTGCGCAACGGCCTTGTTGGCTTCCGCCCCGCTGAGAGATCATCCAGGGTATGAACGCACCTGCTGAGGTCCTCGGTTCCGGCGAACTCGAGTTGCGCCGCTGGCGCATGGGCGACATCGACGTCCTGGACCGGACGATCCGTGAATCCCTGGACCACCTGAAGCCGTGGATGCCCTGGACCGTTGACGCCGGGAGGCCGCACACCGCCAAATTCCTTGCCCGGAGCCACGAGGAGTGGGAGACCGGGCAAGGATTCGGCTACGCCATCACGTCGGACGGCGTGGTGATCGGCAGCTGCGGGCTCTGGCGGAGGATAGGCCCGGGCGGCCTCGACATCGGCTACTGGATCCACCCGGGCTGGGGCGGCCGAGGGCTGGCCACGAAGGCCGCGGAGGCTCTCGTCGACCAGGGCTTCCGGCTGGCGGACGTCGACCACGTGGAGATCCACCATGACGCCGCCAACACCGCCAGCGGGGCCGTGGCCCGACGGCTGGGGTTCACCGAGATCGGCCGCGGCCCCGTACCCGAAGGCCCCGAGGCGCCCGGTCAGGTGGGGATCGACGTCACCTGGCGGGTCACCGCCGAGCAGTGGGAGACCCGTACGGCCGGAAACGGCGAACGCGCTGTCTGACGCGGGACCTCGGGGCCCGGGCTGCCGTCGGACGGTGACCGCGAGGAGGCGCGCGGCCGGTTCGTACGATCATGGGAATGTGCCTGCGGGCTACGCTTGCCCCATGACGATGAGCAAGACCGCCCACGTGAGTGTCGACGCGATGATCGAGGACCTGAGGACGCTCGTCGAGGTCGAGTCCCCCTCACGCGACCTCGACGCCCTGAGGGCATCGGCCAAGGTCGTCGCCGCCGTCATCGAGAACCGCCTCGGCGGCCGGGCCGTCCTCGTCGACAGCGAAGCCGGACCCCACGTCCACTGGTCGGCGGGCGGCGATCCCCAGGTGCTGATCCTCGGTCACCACGACACTGTGTTCCCGCTCGGAACCCTCGAACGCCGTCCGTTCCTCGTGCGGGACGGCCACGCGACCGGCCCGGGGGTCTTCGACATGCTCGGCGGCCTGGTCCAGGCGATCCACGGCCTGGCGGCGCTCGACGACCGGTCCGGCGTCGAGATCCTCGTGACCGCCGACGAAGAGGTGGGCTCCCGTTCCTCCCGGGCCCTCATCGAGGAACGCGCCCTCGCGTGCGGCGCCGTGCTCGTCTTCGAGGGCTCCGCCGACGGTGGAGCCCTGAAGACCGGCCGCAAGGGCTGCGGCACCTTCCAGGTCTCCATCGCGGGCCGGGCGTCGCACGCGGGCCTCGAGCCCGCGGCCGGGGTCAACGCCCTGATCGAGGCGGCCCACCAGGTACTGGACATCGCGGCGTTCGGCCGTCCGGAGATCGGCACGACCGTCACCCCGACCGTCGCCTCCGCGGGAACCCTCGACAACGTCGTCCCCGCCGAGGCGACCGTCATCGTCGACGTCCGGGTGGAGTCGAGCGGGGAGAAGGACCGCATCGAGTCCGCGTTCGCGGCGCTCACCCCGCACCTCGACGAGGCGCGCATCACGGTCGAAGGGGCCGTCGGCCGGCCCCCGATGCCCGAGTCGGCGTCGGCTGAGCTCTTCGCGGTGGCCCAACGGCTGCTTCCCGGGCTCGAAGGCAAGGCGGTCGGCGGCGGCAGCGACGGCAACTTCACGGCCGCGCTGGGCGTACCGACGCTCGACGGCCTCGGAGCCGTCGGAGGCGGCGCCCACGCCGAGCACGAGTACGTGGTGGTCGGTGCGATGGCGGAGCGGGCACACCTCGTCGCCGGACTGGTGAACGCGATTCAGAACGGAGAAGCGGGCACGCGGCAGCGGTACGTGTGAGAGCGGTCCGCCGCGAGAGGCGCCTGGCCGCGTGCGGTGCACACCCCGAAGGGAGGGCCACACCCGGCGAACGGCGCCCACTGAAGTGCACGGTCACAGCGTGGCGCGGCGGTACTCCGGCCGGTGCGGCCCGGCTGCGCCAATCGGCTGGCTCTCGGCGGTGCCCGGCCCTGCGCCGGGACAGACCGCCTACACCTCTCTAGGTTCTGTGGTGCCCTTCACCCCCTCGAAAGGTCGATCCATGCGCTCTGTTCGCTCCGTGCTCTCCGTCGTCGCGGCCGGTGTCATCGTCCTCGGTGGCGCCTCCGCCGCCGCTGCCGATGTGACCGTCAACGCTCCGTCCGAGACGTCGTACACCTTCGTCTTCGGCAACTGGCTGCAGTTCGCCGCCGACGACGTGTTCAACGCGGGCCTCAACAACACGGTGGGATCCAACAACTGAGCAAGCCGTCCACGGCCCGGGGGGGGGGGGCCCCCCCCCCCCCGCCGCCCCGGGGGCCGGGGGGGAGACGGCGCGGTGGGGGGGGCGCCGGCGGGGCCCCCCCCCCCCCCCCCCCCCCACCCAGAGAGAGAC
>NZ_JBSGWY010000016.1:147302-149469 GCF_053609145.1 Streptomyces sp. NPDC054961
ACTCTACTTCGTTTCAATCCCCCACACACACCTCTCGGCCCCCCGTGCCGGCGGCCCACCCCCCCCCCCCACCCGCACCGGGGGCGCGGCTGCTATCCGGCGGTGGTCGGCTCGGCGCGGGCGCGCCACCAAGCCAGCGTCGCCCTGACCTGTTCGTCGACGGGTGTGGCGCGTACGGCGAACTCGGCTTCGTAAGCGGTCGAGTCGAGCAGGAACGGCCGGTCGAACTGGTAGCGGATCTCCTTCAGTTCGCGGATCAGCGGCGAGAAGAGCGACGCGACGGCCAGTACGGCAGGTGAGAGCCTGCGCACGGCGACCGGCCCCGATCCGGACTCGGTGGCGAGGCGGCCGACCATGTCCCTGACGGACAGCGCGGGCTCCGTCGGGACGTGCCAGGGCCGTCCCCAGGCCCGTTCCTCCGTCGCGACCTCCACCAAGGTCCTTGCCACGTCGGGGAGATAGGTCCAGCTGTGCGGAGCGTCCGGATCGCCGAGGGTGGAGACAGGCTTTCCGCGCAGGACGCGCGGCACGACCCGCGCGGCCAGATGTCCGCCCTCGGTCACGCCGGGCCCGAAGAAGTCCGAGGCCCGCACCTCGACCGCCTTGATGCGCCCCTGTTCGTGCAGGCTCCGCACCTGTTCCCAACCGGCGGCCCGCACGCGCCCCTTGGGGCCTGTCGCCGACAGCGGCTGCTTCTCGGTCAGGGGGCCGCTCACCGGACCGTAACCGTAGAGGTTGCCCAGCATGACCAGGACCGCCCCGGTCGCCTCGGCCGCCGCGCAGGCCGACGAGATCAGGGCCGGCCACTCGGCCGCCCAGCGGTGGTAGGGCGGCGCGGCACAGTGGAGGATGGCTGCCGCGCCCCGGGACGCCTCGGCCAGCCGCCGTCCGTCCGTCGCGTCCCACGCGACGTGCTCGATGCCGGGTTCCGGGCTCCGGCCCGACCTGGTGACGACCCGCACCGCATGCCCCTGCTCCGCCAGCAGGCGGGCGGTGGCGGCTCCGGCGGGCCCGAATCCCACAACGACGAAAAGACTCACGTCCGTACACTAGCGCGAGCGCGCGTCACTCCTTTCGGCGCTACATGGCGGAGCGGAGCATCCCCGCCGTCCTGGCCATGGCGGACCGCGTCGACTCGTCGGCGGCCGTCCGCGCCGCGTCCTCCAGCAGCAACGCCGCCGCCTGGAGGAGACCGACGTGGACCGGTACGGTCTGCAGCCCGGTCAGGGCCGCCATCGCCTGATCGGTGGCGCTCTGGGGGATGAGGGTGCTGACTCCGCGTCCGATGCCGCGTTCACGTGGGCCCTGCGCTGGTGTACTCACCTCGCGATTCTCGCGGATCCGGGGCCGGAAGCGGTGCCGACATCCGAGGGACCGGCCCGGGTGCGGCCCTGCCGCCCCGCCGCCCTGCGTCTCGGACGACCGGGCTCGGCCTACGTGTTCGGGTGGTCGCCGGCCTCCCGGGCCACGCGCTCCAGCCGGTCCCGGTAGCCCTCCCACCATGCCGGGTCGGCGGGCGGCACGGAGTCGTTGGCCTTCTCCATCCCCACGGCGCCGTCCAGGAGTTCCCGGAGGATGTCGGCGTGCCCCGCGTGCCGGTGGGTGTCGGCGACCACGCGCACGACGGCGTGGTGCAACGTCACTTCGTCCCGGCCGGCCGGCCACCAGGGCACGCGGCCGGTCGTCTCCAGCGCCAGCGCCTCGATCGTCGCGTCCGCGTGCGCCCACGCCCGGCGATAGAACTCCACGATCTGCTGACGTGACTCGTCGGCGGTGGCCCACATGTCCCCGTTGGGCTCGGCGTCCTCCTCGAGCCAGGGCAGCGCCTCGCCGGACGGGCGACCGAAGGTGTCACCGAGGTAGCCCAGTTCGACCCCGGCCGCGTGTTTCACCAGGCCCAGGAGGTTCGTGCCGGTCGGTGTCAGCGGTCGGCGGACGTCGTACTCCGAGAGCCCTTCGAGCTTCCACAGCAGGGCGTCGCGGGCGGACTGCAGGTAGAAGTGCAGGTCGGCCTTGGGATGTGATGCGGTCATGGGGCAAGTCTGCCGCCTGCCGGCGACGTACCGCCTGCCCGTTTTCCGGCCGGTCCCAGGCGTGGGCGCGGGCGGCTCCGGTCGTGCGGCCGGGCCGAGCGGACACCGATCCGTCCGGCGTCCGTCGGCCCGGC
>NZ_JBSGWY010000017.1:0-46523 GCF_053609145.1 Streptomyces sp. NPDC054961
GAACGGGGCTATCCAGGACGGCTCCGACGCCGTGATCACACCAGCCACTGCAAGATCATCTCACCCGTGACCAGCAGTTGCGGGACAACCCTTAGTCATGGACAGATCGGGAGGCTTCTTAAGGTGCTGCACCTGGATCCGGAAGAGGTCGACCTGCTCATTGATGCTGGTCCGGTGGATTCCAGCATCGTGAGAGATCGATTGGCCGACCGTGCTTTGGCTGCGCTCACGACACTCTCTCCGTGGCGCTGGAGGCGTGAGTGTGTTGCCGCCGGAGCGTTTCCCGTCAACCTGACCGGGTTCCCGAGGGGGCGGGCGACGCCGGTGGCTCGGCGTGATGCGCAGCTCTGGCGGCGAGTCCTGAACGGATGCCACGGAAAGTCGCCAGACTTCGGCGACTTCGGTGTGACGCATCCTCGGATCCCGACGAAGTCCCGTGGGACGCCAGATCCCAACATGCGCTACACAACCCCAGATGCCTGGCAGGTCTACGTCTATCCGCGAGTCCGCTCCGGCAACGATGATTTCTTCACCCTGAGCGCTGACCTGGTCGCGTCTCCGTACTGGCCTGCGACAGGGGCGCGAACCTCATGGGGCGATGCCCGCGTAAACGAGTGCGCCATGCGCCAAAGGTCCAGAGCCGGCGGCGGTACGGAGTGGCGGGCATGGGCAACCTCGCATCATCTGGCAGTGGTTACCTCCAATCTCAATGCGCTGGGGCACCCATGAGATCTGCGGAGACAGCGACCCTCCTGGTGGGGGCCGCTCGTCGCGAAGCATCCGGGTCGACGGGCGATCTGCTCGACCCGATATGCAGAAGCGCCACACGTTCTGGGCGCAGCCGCGCTTGAATGGGCACCTACCGAGGGTGAGGGACGTGCATGTTGGCTGAGGGATTGGCAGCGATAGCTGCGGCGGGAGCTGGCGCAGTGGTGCAGGCGGCTGGTACCGATGCTTGGACGAGCGTCAGGGACCGTGTGAGTCGCCTGTTTGGCCGCGGGCAGGAGCAGCAGGCCACGGAGTCTCTCGATCGCACCCTCGCCGCCCTGGAGCACGCCACCCCTTCCGGCAATCTGGAGCAAGTGAGAGTTCGTCAAGCCGCTTACTGGCAAGTGCGCTTTGAGGAGCTGCTCAACAGCCTGGCGGCTGAGCAGCAGCGGCTAGCTGTAGTCCAGCTTCACGAAGTGATCGAACAGATACGCCAGTCCGGATGTGCCTCGGACCATCGGAGTATTAGCGGCGATGTCTCCGTAAGAGCTACCCAAGGCTCGGTCGCAGGAGTCTTCTTCAATGGAGATATCCACATCGAAAACCCTCTGCGGCCGGGTTCGGGGAGAGGCTGACTGAGCCCGGCGCTGCAAGCCCAGTTGTTACCGCAGAAACGTCGATCCTGGCAGCTTCGGGCGGGTTCGCAATCGGTAGAGTCGAGAACTTCCATACAAGCTCTGGTAGGTCAGTCAGGAGCCGTTGGCCGCATCAAATAGGCAACTTACCTCCCGAGGCACATTGTTTTGTGGAGCGCTCGAACCTCGTGCTCTCGGTATCGCAACCTACCCGGATCCTTTCAGGGATGGGCGGCGTAGGGAAGACTCAACTCGCGGCGCGCTGCGCACGGCGGGCGTGGGATACGGGGAAGATTGACCTGATCATCTGGGTCACCGCGACCAGCAGAGAGGCAATCGAGCTTTCCTATGCTCAAGCGGCCAGGGATATCTGGAATCCCCCAGAGGATACGCCGGGCGAGGGTGCCCGGCTTTTCCTAGCGTGGCTTCAGGCAACCGAGCGCCATTGTATGGTGATCTTGGATGACCTCGCCGATCCATCGGACATGCGCGGGCTTTGGCCGCCCTGTCGAGACAATTGTCAAGTGATCGTGACCACGCGACGCCGGGATGCGTCCCTGCATGGTCAGGGTCGTGCCCTTATCGACGTCGACACGTTCTCCGCCGGGGAAGCAGCCTCATATCTAGCCGCGAAATTCACATCCCATGACCGCAGTTATTCGAGTGGCGAAATCGCGAACCTCGCCGCCGATCTTGGCTACCTGCCACTGGCAATGGCGCAGGCGGCTGCGTATATTGTCGATCAGGGGTGGGGGATTTCGCGTTATAGAAATGCCCTCAAGGATCAGCGGCGGCTATTGGCAGACCTTGTTCCTGAAAGCGGCGGATTGCCGGACGATCACCGGGAGACCTTAGCCGCTGTTTGGGATATATCCATTGCGCATGCTGATATGTTACGCCCAGCTGGGCTGGCCAGGTCATTGCTGGAGCTAGCGGCAATGTTCGAGCCCAACGGATTTCCGCTGGCGCTCCTGGTTGGCGAAGGCGCCCGTTCCTACCTTGCAATTATCAAGCATGTGCTGGATCAAAACGAAATTCCCGTAGATGACATCGCATCGTCGATTTCCGACGATGACATTACTTCTGCCCTGCGCTCCTTGCATCGATTGAGCCTTGTAACGCATCATCCGGAGAGTTGCCATCAGATCGTGCGTGTTCATCCGCTGATTCAGCGCATCACGCGGGATTATGTGGATGAAACCCATCGTGGAGAGCTTGCATATTTTGCGGCATACTGCTTGTTGGAGACGTGGCCGAGCCCTAGTGGTGATCGGATGGCCCACCAGATGCTCCGCGACAGCGTCGATAAACTCTCGCGTGACTTCTATGACACCCTTTGGGATCTCGATGCTCATCATGTGCTGTTCCGTGGAGCCGACAGTTACGGCGAGGCTGGGATGTTTACACGGGCTATTACCCAATGGACTGCACTCAAGGAGTCGGCTATCAGGGTCCTGGGTGTTGACCATCCAGACACTCTTAAATGCACTTTGCAGTTAGGGTGGTGGCATTCAAGGAACAGTGACGTCGACAACGCCGCGGACGCCTCGCTGGAGGCGTTTCATGGGCTGCGAAACACCAAGGGGCCACTCGACCCGGACACTCTACTCGCCTTGGGGGATCTGGCGATGTTGGCAGGCCTGTGCGGAGATTTCGCGCAAGCCGCCTCAACGTTCGAGTACATCCTCAAATCGCTCCTAGTGGATCACGGTCGACAGCACCGCCGGGTGATCGATGCCCGATGTCAGGTGGCCTACTGGAGTGCCAGAGCTGGCGATAGCTTGGCTGGTATTGAAACCCTTGAGGGTATCCTCGCCGAGCTTCCGAACCACATAGGACCTGAAAGTGAATTGGTTTGCATAATCAGGCACCATATAGCCTCGTTGAAGGGTGACGCTGGGGACCCTGAGGGTGCGGTAAAGGCTTTAGAGGGCATCTTGAAAGTTGAGCTCAGAACGCTTGGCCCTGATCATCATGATGTACTTCTCACGCGGCACAATCTCGCAGAGTTTCGCCACGAAGCTGGGGATTCGTGTCGCGCAATCTCTGAAATGAGCGATGTGGTCGTGAGGCGTGAACGGTTTCTAGGTGTAAATCATCCCCGAACTCAGAACTCGCGTCGGAAGCTGAATGAAATGCTGGCGGAAGTCGAGCCGCTCGATTAACGTGCCAGGTGAGTCGCTTGGATTGGATGCCGGCTGGCAAGTGAGGATCGCTGCTGGCTGCTACGCCGATGGGTTGCCGTCCGAGCGGAGATCGGGGAGTTCGGTGAAGCTGGCGGTGGGCGTGCGGCGGCGGAGCCGACTCTCTGCCGCGCAGGAACAGCAGGAACAGGTGTGACCGTGCCTGCGATGTTCTCCCCTACCCCCTGAGCTCCACCAGGCACGTCCCTACAACCATTGTCAGAGCGTCGTTCGAGGAGAACCTCGCCGGTGTCGTAACGCTGTTGCCGCGGGCGCGATGCTGTTGGCCTTGGCCTTGGCCTTGGCCTTGGGCGTGGCAGGCAAGGGACGGCGAGGCTGGAGCGGATCCCACATGTAATCCGCGCGCTGAAGCGCCGGCGGGTTCCCTTTCTCGGTGTTGTCAGCTCAGCGCGACACTGGTTGCCCCGGCCCGGGGCTCTGTGTTTGGCGATGGAGAGATAAAGCCGCGCGAGCTCGCGCGGCTCAGAGTCGGTAGGCGATCCGTTCGTCTCGTAGGGACTTCAGGATTACCTTCAGCTCCTCCTTGCGCTCAAGCGAAGTTTCCGGATCGTCAATTTCTGACTGGACCGTGTTGATTGCTTTAGCATTCTGGTTGCGAATTTCCCGCTGCTCAAGTTTCGCAAAGACCCAACTCATTGAAACGGTGAAGCCAATAGCCACAACTGGAGCGAGATACAAAAATACGTCACTCCAGATCCCGTTCGGATCCATGTGGCTACCGATGGCAACCAAGCCGATTCCGCCTCCTGCGCCCCCGAAGGAAGCGCTCAGCTGATCAGCATTAAAGACCCGTCTTGGCTGAGCAGCCAAGATAGTGATCCCGCTGGAGCTAGCCGTTCCCGTGCTTTGAGTGGTCACAGGATCACCTACCGCTGGGATCGGAGTTAGTTTGGGCCTTCAAATACCGCACCGCTTCGCTTGGGTTCGACAGGTCGAGGCTCACCTCGTCCCCTCCGATTTTCAGTCTTGCTCTCCCTGGATGGCGGGACCGCACCCAGATTGTGAGTGCGCGAACCAGTGCGGAGGCGGCACTTGCGGCTCCGAATGCGGCGAGCAGGCCTTCAACGTCCATTTCCTCCCCTTGCGGCTATGGATGCCGAATATCTCGGCACGGCATATACAGGGACAAACAGTCATGCGCCACAGCAATCAAGTCTCATCTTGTCGCATCGGCAGCCGTGCAACCCGTCTTTTACTGTTTCGGCGGTATCTGGTCGAAACCGAGGGCTACGTGCTCACGCGGGCCCCTGCCCACGCGGTCGACGCGGAGTTCTTGGCCGCTGCGATCACGGGCGGGGTGCCGAGACGCCCTGTCACTGGACAGCCCGAACAGCTCACCGTGGAGCTGTCCGGGCAGTTTTGCTGGTCAGCGGCTCAACCGGACAGGTGGGACCGCTGGGACACTGCTATTACGTCAGCAGGTGGGCGTTCACTGCGCGGGCCGCCTCGGCGAGGTTGAGGAGTTCCGTCACCTCGGCGCCTGCCTCCTTCAGGGTCTCGACGCCGATGCAGTCGGCCACCAGGAGGCTCGGCTCGCGCCAGGCGATGACCACGCGGCGGATGGGGGAGCGGAGGATCAGTTGGGTGCACGTGAGGGGGCGGGACCTGCGTTCCGAGCAGGGTTCCAAGGTGCTGTAGAGCGTGGCGCCAGTCAGGCGGGGGTCATCCGCCGGGAGCTTGGCCAGGGCTGATTCTTCGGCGTGGACGTGGGCGTCCGTCTCGCGGGAGTAGCCGTGGGCGAGTTCCTCGCCGTCGGCGCTTACGATGATGGCGCCGACCGAGAAGGCGCCCTCCGCCGGCGGGCACTTGCGAGAGAGTTCGATGGCCCGCTCCATCCAGGTCACATCGTCGGCGTGCGTCATGCGGAGCCCTCCTGCTTGGGCAGGTAGCGGAGAAGAACCACGTCGCCGATCGTGCTGGCCTCAGCAAGGTGCATGCGGCGGGTGGAGCCTCCGGGGTAGGTGGCTGGGTTCAGGAAGCGGGGGGCGCCCGGGTCGCCGACGACCAGGGGGGCGATGGCGAGGTGAATCTCGTCGGCCAGGCCCTGGGAGAGGAATGCGGTGTGGATCTGTCCGCCGCCCTCCACCATCAGCCGCTCTATGCCGCGGGCACCGAGGTCGTCCAGCAGGGCGCCGAAGTCGATGGCGGCGCCCGTGGAGACCACGTCCGCGAGGCCGGCGAGGCGCTCGCGGAGCTTCTCCTCGCCCGCGTCCGTGGTGTAGGCGAGCTTCTCGCCGCCGTGGTGCCAGAACTTCAGGTCGGCCTCCAGGTCTCCGCTCGCGGAAATGGTGACCTTCAAGGGGTACGCGGGCTTGCCGGAGGCGACCCGTGCCGCGCGCCGCTCCTCGCTGTTCACCAGGAGCCGGGGGTTGTCGGACCGCATCGTGCCGGCGCCGATCAGGATTGCGTCGGACTCGGCGCGCACCTGGTCCACCCGGTCGAAGTCCTCGCTGTTGCTCAGCAGCAGACGTTCGGTGCTGGTGTCGTCGATGTAGCCGTCCACGGACGTGGCCACGCTCAGGAGGACGTACGGGCGGGGCATTGGGTCTCCTTCATATGCTGGTCAGGGCGGAGGGAGCCTGTTCAGGCCTGGCGCAGTACTGCCTCAGTCAGAGCGTCCTTGAAGTCGCTCACGCCAGGGACCGTACGCCATTGATCAAGTGCGCCATCGAGCTGGGCCAGCTCGCGCGAGATACGGTCGGAGCCGGTCTCCTTCGCGATGGCCAAGGCCTGCAGTCCGATGGAGGCTGCCTGTTCGGCCTCGCCCGCGTGGGCCAGTGAGACGGCCTCGCGCCCCAGGTAGACCCCGCGGTCTCGGTGGAAGCCGGCGGGCAGTCGGCTGATGGCGTTCCGGAAGCCTGCAGCTGCTCCGTGGTGGTCCCCGAGGGCGGCGAGGCTGTGTGCTCGCTGCACGTCTATGTACGCGCCGTCGAGCCAGACACCCCACGGCGAGGAGGGATCCGGATCCATCGTGGCGTGCAGCTCCCGCGCGTGTTCGTACGCTCGCTGGGCCATGAGCGGGTCTTTCCGCAGAGCGTGACCGTGGGCGCCGTACGTAGCGGCCACCGCAGCGAGGCGACTCCTCGGTGCCGCTCGGTCCTCCGCGGCCTCGGCGACGTCGACGGCCTCGATCGGATCCTTCATGTCGCCGGCCAGCTGGCTGCGGCGCGCCAGGATGTACGTGGTCAGTTCGTCGTCGCCCGCCATGTGGGAGGCCTCCAGGGCCTCTCGCATCCAGTGCTGGGCGGTACGGAAGTCCCCGAGGTCCTGGTAGAGCCAGCCGCACAGCTCGGAGTACTGGGTCTGCAGCTGGAGCAGCTGCCGGCGATCGGTGCCACGGCGATCCGCGCGGAGTTCCTTGATGGCGGCGATCTGCTGCTGGACCGTCGGTATCACCCGATGGGGACCGAACAGGTTGTCGTTGTCGATCAGCACCCGTCGCGTTGCCTGGAGCAGCTCGATGGGGTCGGCCCCTGAGGCGATGAGATCGGATCGTGGGGCAGGGCTCGCGGCCGCTGAAAGGTCGGAGGTCGCAGCGATCGCGGCACCAGCGCCGAGCGCGCCGATCAGAGCCCTTCGAGACAGGGACACGAAGATGATCCTTCCGTCATCGGAACGTACGGGGATGGACATCCCCTCCTCCGACGGTGCCTGAGGCTCCGGTTCCTCAGCCAGGGCCACAGAGCCGTTGGCCACATGGGGCACTCGATTAGCCACATCCCCTGTGGGGAGGGCCTCAACGCGGGCTCCTTCGAGGATCGTCGCGTGGAGCTGGACCAGCGAGCCGCTCGCGCCGAGGGCATCGTCGTACGCCCGGACCAGATCAGCGGATGCGGCCTGCCCGCCGCGCTCCACGCGTGCCATGTAGCTGGTGTTGAACAGGATGGATCGGCTGAGCTTGCCCAGTGATAAGCCCCGCTGTGTGCGCCAGGCGCGCATCTCGGCGCCGAGGTAGTGCTGAGGGCTTGCATGCGGTGTCAGATCGTTCGGTCGCTGCCCCACTCGTCCCCCTCATGCGGCGCATGTGGCCGCCCTCGGGCGGCCACATGGTGGATCTGTCGGCCCATCAAATTCCTGCTCTACAAAGGATGCAGAGGGCGGTACCAGCCTAGCGGCGCAGGTCGGGGCCCTCCATTCGATCCGAGCGAAGGGGACAGATCTGTGGCAACGGGACCTGGTCGTGATCCGTTACGCGTCGCGGCAGTGACGCCCGGGGCGGTGTGGTGCAGGAGCTCCTTCTCCTCCAGCTCCGAACCCCGCTCGCGGAGGTCGATGACCCCGCCTTGGAGCCGCGCGTCCTGCTCCTGGAGCTCCGCGGTGGCGGCTTCAAGGCCGGCCAGCTTGGCGGCCTCCGAGGCGCCGACGGTCAGGAATGCTCCCTTCCGAAGGTGAAGGAGCCATCCATGTTCGAGATCCGCGTCATCTGCAGCCCGACCGAGGCGCCCGAGATCACCAAGGCCCTGGCCGAGACGTTCACGACCGGGCCGGTCCGCCGACACCCCACCCGCGACGGCGACCGGGTCCGCCTGTACGTCACCGCCGAGCAGCAGCCGAGCCACTGGCCCGCTCCCGAGACGGCCTATGCCACCGCGCCGAGCATCATCAGCGAGATCGGGTGGACCGCACGAGGCGTCCGAGACTGCCTGCACGACGTCCACGTCCGAGAGTTCTGGCTCCGCAAGGCCGCGCTCCTGGACCGGATCGCCCTCACCGACGACAACCCCGTGAGCGGCGGCGCCGCCACCCCCGCCGTGGAAGCGGCCCGGCGTCTGATGGACATCGACCAGACAGCCGGCCCAGGCCCCGGCGGGTACGCCGACGGCCCGGACACCCCGTACACCCCGGACCACCCGGAGAGCACCCGCGACCCCCGCGGCTACGTCCGCCAGGAGTACGCCCTCTGGAAGCGGCACCACTAGCTGCGCCCGAGGCGGTCGCCGCCTCTCGCCAAAGACCGCGACCGCCCCGGTTCTCCGTCCCTTCGGCACCATGTCAGGAGCGAACAACACGGCCCACTACGTCGACCACGGCGCTGGCTGCGGCACGGGTGCGAGTGGATCGGGCTGCCAGGTCTTGCTCGTCGACCGCGTTGTGCAGGGTGAACGTCGCCTCGGCCAACTCGGTTAGCCGTGTGCGTATCTCGGTCGCCTCGGTCAGGAGTTCGACCTCTGCCAGAGCTGCGATCACCTCTGAGCGAGCCTCCAGGGCCGCGGCGGTTGCCGTGTCCTTCTCGGGTCCGGGAGCGTCGCGCAAGCCCCACCGGTCGTACTGGAGGCGGCGAAATACCGTCTCGGCAGCGAGGAGACGAGCAGTTGCTTGGCGTAGGTCGCGCCGGAGCTCTGCGCTCTGGGCCCCAGAGTTCAGTCGAGTGGCGGTCCGGGACTGGAGCGCGTGGGAGACAACCGTACCCAGCAGCGTGCCAGCAATGGCGATGACTCCCGTTAAGAACTCCAACGCGCGCTCTCCCCATCTCTGCGGCCCGGTTGTACCCCCGTGGCCCGGTTCGAATCCCCCGGGTCTGCGTGTCCCGAACGGGGCGGCTCCCCTGCAGTTCGACGAATGCGGTACCGGCTGTGGCAGCAACTGGAGCGTGGCCTGAGAAACGCCCGGGATGGTCGCCTCGCGCCAAAGACCGCGACCGCCCCGGTTCTCCGTCCCTTCGACAGAAACAGGAGACCACCAGCATGACACCCGAACCCGAACGCGAACCCGAGTCAGATCACTACGCCTCCGTTCTCCCCCTGCGGGCAGCCAGCTGTGGTGGATCGTCGCTGGGCCATGGAGTACGCGATCGAGTCAGGCTACCTGGACGCGAATCCTCTGGCCGGGGTGAAACGAGCTGGGCCCAAGGGCGGTGACGCGGTGGACCCCGGGGCGCTGTGAATGCCGTCCAGGGAAGCCAGCTCCTGACCGCCGTCTCCTACGCCGGCTCGGCTCTGTTCACCGCAACCGCGGGCGGCGAATCGTCGCGTTCTTCGCCTGCCAGCTCTACGCGGCGATGCGGCCGGCGGAGGCTGAACGCCGGGGTCCCGGTCGCCGAGGTCGCCTGCCGCGCCGGCAACTCGCCTGAGGTGATTCATGGGCGCTACGAAGGCCGTATCGACGGCCACGAGGAGCTGGACAACCCGAAGATCGCGAAAGTCATGGGATGGGCAGAACCCCCGTGAGCACCGGACGCGGAATGGCTCACACTAATCTGCGCTCATGCGACAAGTGGCGAGCCGATTAGGGCTGTTAGGGCTCCTGGTGGTCATATCCGGGTGCAGTGGCCGGCAGACGACGACCACCACGGGCGATGTGACCACGACAGTGATGCAGGACAGCCAGTGGGTCACGGCCGCGATCTCAGCCGGAGCCGTGCTCATCAGCTCGGCCGCCGCGGCCTGGATCACCCACTACTTCACCGGACGGACGGAGCGCAGGAGGCAGCAGCACGCTGACACCCAGGACGCGGCGAAGCGCGAGCACGAGGCGAGACTGGCGCACGAGCAACGTGTGCGGGAGCAGGTGATCGCCACCTCCACGACCATCTCGAAGATGCTCCAGGACTTCCGGACGAAGATCGGTGAGGCGACGGAGGCCGCGGACACCTTGGCTGCCACGCTCCTGTACGACGCGTGCTCCGCCGCCGTCCGCCGACACCATGACGACGCTCTGCCGGTCATCGAGGTCATGCCGGACCTTGAGCTCCGGCAGCGGGCCAACGCCGTCTTCGAGGCCTACGGGGATTGGGCGGCCGGCACTGCTGAGGCGCTGTCGAATCTCACGAGGCGACCGGATGCCGCTGGGCTGGACGGCACGCGCGAGCAGTTCTACGAGCGCGCCCGACGGGTGATCAGCGATGCGTCAGGCTGACGCGCGGCCCACACGCCCCTCACACGGGATCAGTGAGTAGCAACGACAAAGGCCCGGACTCAGTAGGACTGAGTCCGGGCCTTCATGCTTGGCACTTCAGCTGGTCAGCGACACTTGCACACCTACCAGCTGGAGTGCCCCCGGCAGGATTCGAACCTGCGCACACGGCTCCGGAGGCCGTTGCTCTATCCCCTGAGCTACGGGGGCGCGTCGTCGCGTTGCGGCGACGGGTTGAACACTACCAGCTTCCGGACGGTGATCAGGAACGGATTGAGGGGGAGAGGGGGGTGCGTCGCTCGGTGGGGGTGGAAGTGGCAAAAACCCGGACGCGGGGGTCCCGGCCGACCTACTCTCGAGTTGTGTCAGGCGCCTCGGGCCGGGTGCTTGTTGTCGACGACAACAAGGTCATCCGGCAGCTGATCAGGGTCAATCTCGAGCTGGAGGGCTTCGAGGTCGTGACCGCGAACGATGGTGCCGAGTGCCTGGACGTCGTGCACCACGTGCTGCCCGATGTGATCACCCTTGATGTGGTCATGCCTCGCCTGGACGGTTTCGGTGCGGTCGCGCAGCTGCGGGCCGATCCGCGGACGCGGCAGTTGCCCGTGGCCATCGTGAGCGCTTGTACGCAGTACGAGGTGGAAGCCGGCATCGCCAACGGCGTGGACGCCTTCCTCGCCAAGCCCTTCGAGCCCGCCGAGCTGGTGCGGGTCGTGCGGCGGCTCATCGAGCGCCGCGATCGGAGGGAGAGGAGAGGGGCACCCGCCGGGAGGGGCCGGGGGTGAATTCGGGTGTGCGGGTGCACGGCCGGGCGGAGGGCCTGGTTCGCGGTCCGGCAGGCCTCTGTTCACATGGCGAAACCCTTCGCGTGACCCCGGGCCTTCTCGCCTAGGCTGGGCACGTGACCCCCGCTGATCTTTCCCGTGTCGTCGTGCGCGCCGTGCGCTGCGCCGTCGAGGACGGGGAACTGCCCGTCGGCGCGGTCGTGCCCGAGCGGGTCGTCGTCGAGCGGAGCCGGCCCGGGGGAGTGGGGGACTACGCGTCTCCCGTCGCCTTCCGGGTGGGCAAGGACGCCGGCGTCGCGCCGCGGGACGTGGCCGAGATGCTGGCCGGCCGGCTGGGGTCCGTACCCGGGATCGAGCGCGTGGAGATCACCGGCGCCGGGTTCCTGAACTTCGTACTCGTCCAGAGTCCCGTTGCCGAGCTCGTACGGGGCATTCGCGCGCGCGGCGCGCGGTACGGGTTCGCCCCCGACAGTGCGCTGGGTGAGCTGGGTGAGCTGGGGGATGTGGCGGGGCTGGTCGTGCGGGACGCCGCCCTGCCCTCCGACGGTGAGCTGAGGGACCGGGTCGTGCGGGAGGCCGCCCTGCGGATCCTTCACAGCCAGGGCCAGGGCCAGGGCCAGGGCCAGGGCCAGGGGCACGGGCCGGGATACAGCCAGGGGCAGGGGTCGGCCGGCGTTGCGCCCGTGGCCAGGCGGGACGGGGACGTCGTGGGCGTCTACGGGGGCGACGCCGCCGCCTGGGCGATGCTCAGTGTCCCCGCCCATGAGACGCCCGTGTTTCCCGTGTGGCTGCCGGTGCAGGACGAGTCCAGTGAGTTCTTCCGGGTGAGGTACGCCTGCAGCCGGGCCTGCGCGCTCAGCCGCAACGCCGAACAGCTGGGGTTCCACGCGGAGCCCGGCGATCTCGCAGAGCCCGGTGAGGTCAGCCAGCCGAGCGGTCCCCGCGAAGCCGCCCCCGCCACAGCGGCCACTCCAGCCACCCCAGCCCCAGCCACCCCGGCCCCAGCCCCCGCGACCGGCAACCCCACCGCCCCCACCCCCGCCACCCTCCTCCTCCGCTCCCTCGCCGACTACCCCCTCGTCCTCGAAGCCGCCGCGCACCACCGTGCGCCCGAGCGGCTCGTGCGGCACCTCGTCGTGCTGGGCGACGCGCTGCTCGACTTCCAGTACGCCGTCCCCGTCCTGCCCAAGGGGGACGAGAAACCCTCGGCCGCCCATCGTGCCCGGCTGGCCCTTACCGAAGCCGCCGGGACGGTGCTGGCCGGCGGCCTGGCCCTCCTCGGTATAGACGCGCCCGACCGCCTGTGATGCGGATGCGCACGTGATCCGTTGTGTTTCGCCTGCGATCCGGACGATCCGGATGATTGTGAAGAGAGAATCTCGATGAGCCGTTCCGCGCACCCCGCCGGGCCCCGCCACGCCGACGTACTGCCCGAGGGGCACTACTCCCCGCCGGCCGCCGACCTCAATGCCCTGGACGAGAAGGTCTGGGCACGGACCGTCGGCCGGACGGCCGACGGGGTCGTCACCGTCGGCGGGATCGAAGTGACCCAGCTCGCCGAGGAGTTCGGCACGCCCGCCTACTTCCTCGACGAGGAGGACTTCCGGGCGCGCTGCCGGGCCTGGGCCCACGCCTTCGGGCCGGACGCCGACGTGTTCTACGCCGGGAAGGCGTTCCTCTCCAAGGCCGTCGTGAAGTGGCTCAAGGAGGAGGGGCTGAACCTGGACGTGTGCTCCGGAGGGGAGCTCGCCACCGCGCTCGCCGCCGGGATGCCGGCCCAGCGCATCGCCTTCCACGGGAACAACAAGTCCCACGCCGAGATCACCCGTGCCATCGAGGCCGGCGTCGGGCGGATCGTGCTCGACTCCTTCCAGGAGATCGCCCGCGTCGCGCACATCGCCCGCGAGCTCGGCGTGCGCCAGCCCGTGCAGATCCGCGTGACCGTCGGCGTCGAGGCCCACACGCACGAGTTCATCGCCACCGCGCACGAGGACCAGAAGTTCGGCATCGCCGTGGCGGACGGTTCCGCCGCCGAGGCCGTACGCCGCGCCCTCGGGCACGACAGCCTGGAGCTGCTCGGCGTCCACTCGCACATCGGCTCGCAGATCTTCGACATGGCGGGCTTCGAGGTCTCCGCGAAGCGGGTCGTCCGGCTGCTCGCCGCCGTGCGCGACGAGCACGGGGTCGAACTCCCCGAGATCGACCTCGGCGGCGGACTCGGCATCGCCTACACCTCCGACGACGACCCCCGCGAGCCCCACGAAATCGCCAAGGCCCTGCACGAGATCGTCGCCCGCGAATGCGAGAGCGCCGGGCTGCGCGCGCCGCGCATTTCCGTGGAGCCCGGCCGCGCCATCGTCGGGCCGACCGCGTTCACCCTTTACGAGGTCGGGACGATCAAGCCGCTGGAGGGGCTGCGGACGTACGTGTCCGTGGACGGCGGCATGTCCGACAACATCCGTACCGCCCTCTACGACGCCGAGTACGCCGTCACCCTCGTCTCGCGGACCTCCGACGCCGAACCCATGCTCGTCCGTGTCGTGGGCAAGCACTGCGAGAGCGGTGACATCGTGGTGAAGGACGCGTTCCTGCCGGCGGACCTCGCCCCCGGGGACCTGCTCGCGGTCCCCGCCACCGGCGCTTATTGCCGCTCGATGGCCAGCAACTACAACCACGCGTTGCGTCCGCCGGTCGTCGCCGTGCGCGACGGACAGGCACGCGTCATCGTCCGCCGCGAGACGGAGGAAGATCTCCTGCGCCTCGACCTCGGATAATGAAATTGGTGTCTCACTCAATGGACCGAGGATGGAAACTGCTGTCCATTGAGTGAGACTGGTTTACACCTGACGCGCAAAACCGCGGGCCGGGTAGCGATGGAAGATCGAAAGGCGTAGGTCGAATGATGCGTACGCGTCCGCTGAAGGTGGCGCTGCTGGGCTGTGGAGTGGTCGGCTCAGAGGTGGCCCGCATCATGACGACGCACGCCGACGATCTGACGGCCCGGATCGGCGCGCCCGTGGAGCTCGCCGGCGTGGCCGTACGCCGCCCCTCCAAGGTGCGCGAGGGCATCGACCCGGCGCTGATCACCACCGACGCGACGGCGCTGCTCAAACGCGGCGACATCGACATCGCCATCGAGGTCATCGGCGGCATCGAGCCGGCCCGCACCCTGATCACCACCGCCTTCGAGCACGGGATCTCCGTCGTCTCGGCCAACAAGGCGCTGCTCGCCCAGGACGGCGCCGCGCTGCACGCCGCGGCCGAGCAGCACGGGCTGGACCTGTACTACGAGGCCGCCGTCGCCGGCGCCATCCCGCTGGTCCGCCCGATGCGCGAGTCCCTCGCGGGCGACAAGATCAACCGGGTGATGGGCATCGTCAACGGCACGACGAACTTCATCCTCGACAAGATGGACTCCACCGGCGCGGGTTACCAGGAGGCCCTCGACGAGGCCACCGCCCTCGGGTACGCCGAGGCCGACCCCACCGCCGACGTCGAGGGCTACGACGCCGCCGCCAAGGCCGCGATCCTGGCCGGCATCGCCTTCCACACCCGGGTCCGCCTCGACGACGTCTACCGCGAGGGGATGACCGAGGTCAGCGCCGCCGACTTCGCGTCGGCCCGGCGCATGGGCTGCACCATCAAGCTCCTGGCGATCCTGGAGCGGGCCGCCGACGGGGAGTCCGTCACCGCCCGGGTCCACCCCGCCATGATCCCGCTGACCCACCCGCTCGCTTCCGTCCGCGAGGCGTACAACGCCGTCTTCGTCGAGGCGGAGGCCGCCGGGCGGCTCATGTTCTACGGGCCCGGCGCGGGCGGTTCGCCGACCGCTTCGGCGGTGCTCGGCGACCTGGTCGCCGTCTGCCGCAACAAGCTCGCCGAGGCAACGGGGCCCGGCGAGTCGGCGTACACCCAGCTGCCCGTCAGCACCATGGGGGACGTCGTCACCCGGTACCACATCAGCCTCGATGTGGCCGACAAGCCGGGCGTCCTCGCCCAGGTGGCGACGACCTTCGCCGAGCACGGTGTGTCCATCGATACCGTACGACAGCAAGGACGTCCGGACGGGGTCGGCAATGAGGCCTCCCTCGTCGTCGTCACCCACCGTGCGCCCGACGCCGCCCTCTCCGGGACCGTCGAGGCACTGCGGAAGCTGGACACCGTGCGCGGTGTGGCCAGCATCATGCGTGTTGAAGGGGAGTAAGGACCCATGAGCAGCAATCGCACCCACCAGTGGCGCGGCATCATCGAGGAGTACCGGGACCGCCTGCCGGTGACGGACGCGACTCCCGTGGTCACGCTCCGCGAGGGCGGAACTCCCCTCGTCCCCGCGCAGGTGCTCTCGGAGCGCACCGGCTGCGAGGTACACCTCAAGGTCGAGGGCGCGAACCCCACCGGGTCCTTCAAGGACCGCGGCATGACCATGGCGATCACCAAGGCCAAGGAGGACGGCGCGAAGGCCGTCATCTGCGCGTCCACGGGCAACACCTCGGCCTCCGCCGCCGCCTACGCGGTGCGCGCCGGGATGGTCTGCGCGGTCCTCGTGCCCCGCGGCAAGATCGCGCTCGGCAAGATGGGCCAGGCGCTGATCCACGGCGCGAAGATCCTGCAGGTCGACGGCAACTTCGACGACTGCCTGGACCTCGCCCGCGCGCTGTCCGACAACTACCCGGTCGCGCTGGTCAATTCCGTCAACCCGGTGCGCATCGAGGGGCAGAAGACGGCCGCGTTCGAGATCGTCGACGCGCTCGGCGACGCTCCCGACATCCATGTGCTGCCCGTCGGCAACGCCGGCAACATCACCGCGTACTGGAAGGGGTTCAAGGAGTACAAGGCCGACGGCCTGGCCTCCCGTACGCCCCGCGTGTGGGGTTTCCAGGCCTCCGGTTCCGCGCCGATCGTGCGCGGCGAGGTCGTCAAGGAGCCGCACACCATCGCCACCGCGATCCGGATCGGCAACCCGGCCTCCTGGGACTTCGCCCTGCAGGCCCGAGACGAGTCGGGCGGCTTCATCGACGAGGTGACGGACCGGCAGATCCTGGCGGCCTACCGCCTGTTGGCCTCGCAGGAGGGCGTCTTCGTCGAGCCCGCCTCGGCGGCTTCGGTCGCCGGCCTGCTCAAGGCCGCCGAGCTCGGTCTGGTCGACCCCGGCCAGAAGATCGTGTGCACGGTCACCGGCAACGGCCTGAAGGACCCTGACTGGGCGGTCGCCGGCGCTCCGCAGCCGGTCGTCATTCCGGTGGACGCCGAGGCCGCGGCCGGGCGCCTCGGTCTCATCTGACCCGTCCCGCCCGACCCGTCCCGTGCGATCGGTCCCTTTTGACCGGTCCTGTTCGTTCGGGACGTCCGGCAATCGACCGAGTCGCCGGATTCCGGAATTCCTTCGACGTCTTCGAAGGCTGAGGAATCCGGCAACTCGGGCCGTACGGCACCAAAAGACCGGCCGGAACCCGCGCCGGCGGGCGGACGCCCGCGACACGCATCGTGCGCCTGCTGTGCGCCCTATGTCGGAGGAGAACCTTCCTTCGATAGGCTGTACTTACATCCGCCGCCGCGCATATGACCGCGGTGCTGCCCACAGGGCCTTCGGGTGTCGTACGTTCTCCAGTACATTCACAGCGAGCCAGCAGAACATCTCGTCTCGCACAGTCACAAGGAGTGTCATCGGACGATGGCCGGTCCAGCATTCCGCGCCGCCGCCGTACGGGTGCGCGTTCCCGCCAGCAGTGCCAACCTCGGCCCGGGCTTCGACGCTCTCGGCCTGGCCCTGGGGCTCTACGACGACGTCGTCGTCCGCGTGGCCGATACGGGCCTGAACATCGACATCGCGGGTGAGGGCGCCGACACCCTCCCGCGGGACGAGAGCCACCTCCTCGTACGCTCCATGCGCACCGCCTTCGACCTGCTGGGCGGCCAGCCGCGCGGCCTCGAGGTCGTCTGCGCCAACCGCATCCCGCACGGCCGCGGGCTCGGCTCCTCCTCCGCCGCCATCTGCGCCGGCATCGTCGCCGCCCGCGCCGTGACCATAGGCGGAGAGGCCAAACTCGACGACGCGGCGCTCCTGGAGCTCGCCACCGAGATCGAGGGCCACCCCGACAACGTCGCCGCCTGTCTCCTCGGCGGTTTCACCCTCGCCTGGATGGACGGCGGCAGCGCCAAGGCGATCCGCATGGAGCCCGCCGAGTCGATCGTCCCGGTGGTCTTCGTCCCCTCCAAGCCGGTCCTGACCGAGACCGCGCGCGGCCTGCTGCCGCGCACCGTCCCGCACGTGGACGCGGCCCTCAACGCGGGCCGCGCGGCCCTGCTCGTCGAGGCCCTGACCAGGCGTCCCGAGTTCCTGCTGCCGGCCACCGAGGACCGGCTCCACCAGGAGTACAGGTCCCCGGCGATGCCCGAGAGCGTGGCGCTCGTGGCCCGGCTGCGCGCGGACGGCATCCCCGCGGTGATCTCCGGCGCGGGCCCCACGGTCCTCGCGCTGGTCGACAACGGCGCGGCCGACAAGGTCGCGCGGCTCGCGGGCGAGGGGTGGGCGGCCAACCGGCTCGCACTCGACGCCGCGGGTGCGAGCGTACTTCCGCTGGGTACCCAGGGCGGCTGACCCATGCCGTACGCGCAGTAGTGCAGGAATAAACACCGTCACCCGGCCCGGGGCGGGCGGCCAGGGCAGGCCGTCCGCGCGGAAGGGCTCTTTTGCCGGTGATGGAGAGGGGGAATATCTATTGGATCCGGTAGTGTTAGTCTCAAGTGCGCATCCGAAGCCGCCATGGCTTGGTGCTCAGTGTCCCTATCAGGGACCACCTTTCTTCCGGGAGCCTCCCCGACTGCTTTGATCGCTTCCAGCAGTTTCGAGCACGCTCCGGAATCGGCGTGACATTCCCACGCTTCCAGCTCGGGGGCTTCTCGCCGGAACCACCCACGCACATGCACGTTTCTCTCCGCCGTATCTCTACCGGCGGACCACCGCCCCGGCACAGTCCACCAATCCCGGACTGCCGTCGGACAGCACAACCGGTCGCCGAGCCAGACAGGCCGACGTCCGCTCCAGGGAAGGACCCTTCGTGAGCGACACCACCGATCTGATGGGCGCTGCCGACACCAATGTCGACACCAGTGCCCCCGCCGCGACCAAGCGTCGCCGCTCCGGCACCGGCCTTGATGGCATGGTCCTGGCCGAGCTGCAGCAGGTCGCGTCGGGCCTGGGCATCAGGGGCACCGCGCGGATGCGCAAGGGCCAGCTGATCGAGGTCATCAAGGAGGCGCAGGCGGGAGGCGGCGCCCCCAAGGCCGCGGCCTCCGCGCCCGCCCCTGCCGGTGACAGTGCCGAGGCCAAGCCGAAGCGCCGTGCCACCAGCAAGGCCCGCACGGGCGAGACGGCCGCCCCGGCCCCCGTCGAGAAGACCGCCACGCAGGCGCAGATCGACATCCCGGGCCAGCCGGCCAGCGAGGACGCCCCGGTCGGCGAGCGTCGCCGCCGTCGGGCCACCGCCCCCTCCGGCAGCCCCGAGGCCGCGGCTCCCGCCGCCGCCGTGCAGGTCGAGCAGAAGACCGAGACCGCCCCGGCCGCGCAGGCCGACGCCAAGGCGGAGGCCGCCACCGCGGTCTCCGGCCAGGCGCAGGGCCAGGAAGGCGAAGGCCGCGGCCGTCGTGACCGCCGTGAGCGCGGCGCCGAGCGGGGCGAGCGCCAGCGCGACCGCCGCGAGCGCGGTGCCAAGGCCGACGACCAGGGCCAGGCCGGCCAGGGTCAGGCCGGTCAGGGCCAGGCCGGTCAGGGCCAGGGCCAGGCCGGCCAGGGCCAGAACCAGGGCGGCGGCCGGCAGGACCGGGCCGACCGTCAGGACCGCCAGCAGCAGGGCGGCCGCGGCCAGGGCCAGGGCCAGCAGGGCGGACGTCAGGACCGGGACCGTCAGGACAACGGCCCGCAGGACGACTTCGACGAGGACGGCCGTCGCGGCCGTCGCGGCCGCTACCGCGACCGCCGCGGCCGTCGTGGCCGCGACGAGTTCGCGCCGGCGGAGACGCCGGTCGCCGACGACGACGTCCTGATCCCCGTCGCGGGCATCCTCGACATCCTCGACAACTACGCGTTCATCCGGACCTCGGGCTACCTGCCCGGCCCGAACGACGTGTACGTCTCCCTCGCCCAGGTCCGCAAGGCCGGTCTGCGCAAGGGCGACCACACCACCGGAGCCGTCCGCCAGCCCAAGGACGGCGAGCGCCGCGAGAAGTTCAACGCGCTCGTGCGTCTGGACTCCGTCAACGGCATGGCGCCCGAATCCGGCCGCGGCCGCCCGGAGTTCCAGAAGCTGACCCCGCTCTACCCCCAGGACCGGCTCCGTCTGGAGACCGACCCGGGCGTGCTGACCACCCGCATCATCGACCTCGTGTCGCCGATCGGCAAGGGCCAGCGAGGCCTGATCGTGGCCCCGCCGAAGACCGGCAAGACCATGATCATGCAGGCGATCGCCAACGCGATCACCGTCAACAACCCCGAGTGCCACCTGATGGTCGTCCTGGTCGACGAGCGTCCGGAAGAGGTCACCGACATGCAGCGGTCGGTCAAGGGCGAGGTCATCTCCTCGACCTTCGACCGCCCGGCCGAGGACCACACCACCGTCGCCGAGCTGGCCATCGAGCGCGCCAAGCGTCTCGTCGAGCTCGGCCACGACGTGGTCGTCCTGCTGGACTCCATCACCCGCCTGGGCCGCGCGTACAACCTCGCGGCCCCCGCCTCCGGCCGCATCCTGTCCGGTGGTGTCGACTCGACCGCGCTGTACCCGCCGAAGCGCTTCTTCGGTGCCGCGCGCAACATCGAGGACGGCGGCTCGCTGACCATCCTGGCCACCGCGCTGGTCGACACCGGCTCGCGCATGGACGAGGTGATCTTCGAGGAGTTCAAGGGCACCGGCAACATGGAGCTCAAGCTCGACCGGAAGCTCGCCGACAAGCGCATCTTCCCGGCCGTGGACGTGGACCCCTCGGGCACCCGCAAGGAGGAGATCCTCCTCAACAGCGAGGAGCTCGCCATCGTCTGGAAGCTGCGCCGGGTGCTGCACGCGCTCGACTCGCAGCAGGCCATCGAGCTGCTCCTCGACAAGATGAAGCAGACGAAGTCGAACGCCGAGTTCCTCATGCAGATCGCGAAGACGACCCCGTCGGGCAAGAACGACGACTGACGTCTCCTCGAGGCACCTGCCTGACCGCGCGTTCCGCGCACCCGACCGCCCCCGCCGCACCCGCGACGGGGGCGGTCGTGTCAGGTGGGCGCGATGGCGCGGAGTCCGTACGGGCTTCGCGCGCCGTGCGACCTTCACCACACTCCGTACCCGGATCCCCGCCCGGAGTCACTCCGCGTGTCCGGTGAAAAGCGCAGGTGGGCGCGGCGTGACACGCCGTCCGTGCCGATCGGCCCGCTCCCGCGCGACGGTCCCGGCGCCCCGGGGGCCGTGGAACCCCGACGTGCGTCCGCCCGTCTGTGTCAGAGGGAATGGGGAACCGGACCGAGACAGGCAGGCAGGCAGAGGAAAGCATGAGCCAGGACAACAGGGGCCGGGGCGGCGAGTCCGCCGCGGGCGGACGGCGACGGAGGCCGGCCGGGCGCCGCAGAGCCGTCGTCATCGCCGCGTGGACCGCGGCCGGGGTGGTCCTCCTGGGCGGTGGGGGGCTCGGCTACTTCTACTCCAAGCTCAACGGGAACCTGAAGACGGTCGACATCGACGCGGCCCTCGGCACGGACCGGCCGCAGGACGTGGACAACGGCTCGATGGACATCCTCGTCCTCGGATCCGACTCCCGCGGCGGCGCCAACGGCGAGTACGGCCAGGACGACGGCGGCTCCGCCCGCTCCGACACGGCGATGATCGTCCACCTCAACGAGGGCCACACCAGGGCCGACGTCATATCGATACCCCGCGACACCCTCGTGACCCGGCCCGCGTGCAAGACGACGGACGGCAAGAGCGACCCCGGCGGCCGGCGCGTGATGTTCAACGAGTCGTACACCGTCGGCGGGGCGGCCTGCGCGGTCGCGACCGTGGAGAAGATGTCGGGGATCCGCATGGATCACTACCTCGAGGTCGACTTCACCGGGTTCAAGAAGATCATCGACAATCTCGGCGGCGTCGAGGTGACGACCACCAAGCCGATCAAGGACGACTTCAGCCACCTCGACCTGCCGGCCGGCACCAACAAGCTCGACGGCGAACAGGCCCTCGGCCTGGTCCGCACCCGCAAGAGCGTCGGAGACGGCGGCGACCTGGGCCGGATACAGCTCCAGCAGGCCTTCATCAAGGCCCTGCTCCACCAGGTCAAGGGCATCGGCGTCTTCGACAACCCGAAGCGGATGCTCGACCTGGCCGACACCGCCACCAAGGCGATCACCACCGACAAGCCGCTCGGCGACGTGAAGTCCCTCATGGCCTTCGCGCAGAGCCTCCAGGGCGTCGGCCCCGAGAACATGAAGATGATCACGTTGCCGGTGACCGCGGACGTCCGCGACCCCAACCGCGTCGTCGCGCTCACCCAGGAGTCCCAGATGGTCTGGGACGCCCTGCTGGCCGACCGGGACATCCCCGCGGAGGCCACGGCGGGCTCGGCCGGGGACAAGGGCGCGGCGGGCGAGATCGTGCGGTAGCGGACCCCGGTGGAACGCCCGGGGCACCCCGGCGGAATAGATGGCGGCCCCCCTCCGTTGAGGGAGGCGTCCTCAGAATTTTGACAGGCAGCCCGGTCCTGGCAGACTGGTCTGTCGGCCCCGGTTCACGCAGCGCGCAATTCGGCTCCTGCGACCCGGCGCCCTCCCGAATCTAGGAGACACCTTGAAGCGCGATGTTCACCCCACGTACGTCGAGACCCAGGTCAGCTGCACCTGTGGCGCGGCGTTCACCACCCGTAGCACCCTGACCGAGGGCACCATCCGTGCCGAGGTCTGCTCCGAGTGCCACCCGTTCTACACGGGCAAGCAGAAGATCCTCGACACCGGTGGCCGCGTGGCCCGCTTCGAGGCCCGCTTCGGCAAGGCTGCACAGAAGTAGCGAGCTTCGGGCGCCGGTTCCCGGCTGCACCCTGTTTCCACGGGGGCAGCCGGACCGGCGCCTTTCTCGTCCCGCAGCCCTTTTCTTCACATTCACCATCTTCAGGAGCCCCCGATGTTCGAGGCGGTCGAGGAACTGATCGGCGAGCACGCCGATCTTGAGAAGAAGCTCGCCGACCCTTCGGTCCACTCGGATCAGGCCAACGCGCGCAAGCTGAACAAGCGCTACGCGGAGCTGACCCCGATCGTCGCGACCTTCCGCGCCTGGAAGCAGTCGACCGAGGACATCGAGACGGCCAAGGAGCTCGCGGCCGATGACCCGGACTTCCACGCCGAGGTCAAGGAACTGAGCGCCCAGCGCGAAGAGCTCACCGAGAAGCTCCGCCTGCTGCTCGTCCCGCGCGACCCCAGCGACGACAAGGACGTGCTCCTCGAGGTCAAGGCGGGCGCGGGCGGCGACGAGTCGGCCCTGTTCGCCGGCGACCTGCTGCGCATGTACCTGCGCTACGCCGAGCGCGTGGGCTGGAAGACCGAGATCATCGACGCCACCGAGTCCGAGCTCGGCGGCTACAAGGACGTCCAGGTCTCCGTCCGCACCAAGGGCGGCAACGGGGCCACCGAGCCCGGCCAGGGCGTGTGGGCGCGCCTGAAGTACGAGGGCGGCGTGCACCGCGTCCAGCGCGTTCCGGCCACCGAGTCCCAGGGCCGCATCCACACCTCCGCCGCCGGCGTGCTCGTCACCCCGGAAGCCGAGGAGGTGGAGGTCGAGATCAACATGAACGACCTCCGCATCGACGTGTACCGCTCCTCGGGCCCCGGCGGCCAGTCCGTCAACACCACCGACTCGGCCGTGCGCATCACGCACGTCCCGACCGGTGTGGTCGCCTCCTGCCAGAACGAGAAGAGCCAGCTCCAGAACAAGGAGCAGGCGATGCGCATCCTGCGCTCGCGCCTGCTGGCCGCCGCCCAGGAGGCCGCCGAGCAGGAGGCCTCCGACGTGCGCCGCAGCCAGGTGCGCAGCGTGGACCGCTCCGAGAAGATCCGGACGTACAACTACCCGGAAAACCGGATCTCGGACCACCGGACGGGCTTCAAGGCGTACAACTTGGACCAGGTGCTCGACGGGGACCTCGACTCGGTCATCCAGGCGTGCGTCGACACGGACTCCGCCGCCAAGCTCGCGTCCGCGCACTGACCCCGCCCGAACCGCGCCGCAGTACCCCCCGCACCACCCCCGTACGACAGCAGCCCGGAGGACCAGCGTGAACTTGCTGCTTGCCGAGGTGGCCCAGGCCACCCAGCGGCTGGCCGCCGCCGGCGTGCCCTCACCGCGTTTCGACGCGGAGGAGCTCGCCGCCTTCGTGCACGGCGTCAAACGGGGGGAACTGCACCACGTCAAGGACGCGGACTTCGACGCCCGGTACTGGGAGGCCGTCGCCCGCCGCGAGGCGCGCGAACCGCTCCAGCACATCACCGGCCGCGCCTTCTTCCGGTACCTGGAGCTCCAGGTCGGGCCCGGGGTCTTCGTACCCCGGCCCGAGACCGAGTCGGTCGTGGACTGGGCCATACAGGCCGTCCGGGCGATGGACGTGGTCGAGCCGCTGATCGTGGACCTGTGCACCGGCTCCGGCGCCATCGCGCTCGCCATGGCGCAGGAGGTGCCGCGCTCGCGCGTGCACGCCGTGGAGCTGTCCGAGGACGCCCTGCGGTGGACCCGCAAGAACGCCGAGGGCTCGCGGGTCACCGTCCACCAGGGCGACGCGCTCAGTGCCCTGCCGGAGCTGGACGGCCAGGTCGACCTGGTCATCTCCAACCCGCCGTACATCCCGCTCACCGAGTGGGAGTACGTGGCCCCCGAGGCCCGGGACCACGACCCCGAGATGGCGCTGTTCTCCGGTGAGGACGGCCTCGACACCATCCGGGGCATTGAGCGCACCGCCCACCGGCTGCTGCGGCCCGGTGGCATCGTCGTCATCGAGCACGCGGACACCCAGGGCGGCCAGGTCCCCTGGATCTTCGCCGAGGAGCGGGGCTGGGCCGACGCGGCCGACCACCCCGACCTGAACAACCGCCCGCGCTTCGCGACCGCTCGCAAGGCCCTGCCGTGACCGGCGTGACCTGCGAGAGCACTTCCGCCACCACCCTGCTGCACGAGGAGGCCCGCTGATGGCCCGGCGATACGACTGCAACGACGCGACGGACCGCAAGACGGGCCTGCGTGAAGCCGCATCCGCCGTGCGCCGCGGCGAGCTCGTCGTGCTGCCCACCGACACCCTGTACGGGATCGGCGCGGACGCCTTCAGCGCCGAGGCCGTCGGCGACCTGCTCGCCGCCAAGGGCCGCGGCCGCAACATGCCCACCCCCGTCCTCATCGGGTCCCCGAACACCCTCCACGGGCTGGTCACGGACTTCTCCGAGCAGGCGTGGGAGCTCGTCGACGCCTTCTGGCCGGGCGCGCTGACCCTCGTCGCCAAGCACCAGCCGTCGCTGGCCTGGGACCTGGGGGAGACCCGCGGGACCGTGGCCGTGCGCATGCCCCTGCACCCCGTCGCGATCGAGCTGCTGACCGAGGTCGGCCCGATGGCGGTGTCCTCGGCGAACCTGACCGGGCACCCGGCGCCCGAGGACTGCGACGCCGCGCGCGAGATGCTGGGCGACTCCGTGTCCGTGTACCTGGACGGCGGACCGACCCCGGGCATGCAGCCGTCGTCGATCGTCGACGTCACCGGGAAGGTTCCCGTCCTGCTGCGCGAGGGGGCGCTGACCGCCGAGCAGCTGCGGGAGGTCGTACCCGACCTCGAGGTGGCCCCGTGAGCCCTGAGGGGCGTGGCATAGCCGGGGGGTACCTCCCAGCGGTAGCTGGGGGAAGCAGCTCCTTCCGCATACTCCACGTCAGCACCGGCAACGTGTGCCGCTCGCCCATCACCGAGCGGCTGACCAGGCATGCCCTGTCGCACCGGCTGGGCGGTCTCGTGACCGGGGACCTCATCGTCGAGAGCGCGGGCACCTGGGGACACGAGGGTGCGCCCATGGAGGCCAACGCGGCCGCGGTGCTGGCGGACTTCGGAGCGGACGCGACCGGGTTCACCGGGCGGGAGCTGCTCGACGAGCACGTCATACGGGCGGACCTGGTGCTGACCGCCACGCGGGACCACCGGGCGCAGGTGATCTCGATGGGGCACTCGGCGGGACTGCGGACCTTCACGCTGAAGGAGTTCACGCGGCTGGTGCGCGCCATAGACCCGGCGACGCTGCCTCCGCTGGAGGACGGGATGGCCGAGCGGGCGCGGTCCCTGGTGCGGGCCGCCGCCGCGCTGCGCGGCTGGCTGCTGGCGCCCTCGCCGGACGCCGACGAGGTCTACGACCCGTACGGTGCTCCGATCACGTTCTTCCGGTCGATCGGCGACGAGATCAACCAGGCGCTGGACCCGGTGGTCACGGCCCTGACGGGCGTCACCGCCGCGCGCTGACCCCGCCGGTGCCCCGCGGGCCCCGACGGGCGGCCTGCCGCGAGGCGCGAAGCGCGGCCGCGGCCTACAGTGGCTGGTACCCGGTACCCCCTGGAGTCGCGCCATGAGCGTCATCACCGAGCCGACGGACCTGCTGCGCAGGCAGGACCCGCAGATGGCCGACGTGCTCGCCGGTGAGGCGCAGCGACAGGCCGGGTCCCTGCAGCTGATCGCCGCCGAGAACTTCACCTCTCCCGCCGTGCTCGCCGCACTCGGCTCCGCGCTCGCCAACAAGTACGCCGAGGGGTACCCCGGCGCCCGCTACCACGGTGGCTGCGAGTACGCCGACCTCGCGGAGCGGATCGCCGCGGAGCGGGCCTGCGCCCTCTTCGGGACCGCGCACGCCAACGTGCAGCCGCACTCCGGCTCCGCCGCGGTGCTGGCCGCGTACGCCGCGCTGCTGCGGCCCGGGGACACGGTGCTGGCCATGGGGCTGACCTCCGGGGGACACCTCACGCACGGTTCGCCCGCCAACTTCTCCGGGCGCTGGTTCGACTTCGTGCCCTACGGGGTGGACGCGGAGACCGGACGCGTCGACTACGAGCAGGTGCAGGAGCTCGCGCACGCCCACCGGCCCAAGGCCATCGTGTGCGGCTCCATCTCCTACCCCCGGCACCTCGAGTACTCCGCCTTCCGCGAGATCGCCGACGAGGTCGGGGCCTACCTCATCGCCGACGCCGCCCACCCCATCGGGCTGGTCGCGGGCGGCGCGGCGCCCAGCCCCGTGCCCTACGCGGACATCGTGTGCGCCACCACCCACAAGGTGCTCCGCGGCCCCCGCGGCGGGATGATCCTGTGCGGCGAGGAGTTCGCCGAGCGGATCGACCGCGCGGTGTTCCCCTTCACGCAGGGCGGCGCCCAGATGCACACGATCGCCGCCAAGGCGGTGGCTTTCGGGGAGGCCGCGGGGCCCGCGTTCACCTCCTACGCCCACCGCGTGGTCGCCAACGCGCGGACCCTGGCCGACGCGCTCGCGGACCGCGGGTTCGCCGTTACGACCGGGGGGACCGATACGCACCTGATCACCGCCGACCCGGCGCCGCTGGGCGTCGACGGCCCGACCGCGCGCGGCCGGCTCGCCGCCGCCGGGATGGTGCTGGACACCTGCGCCCTTCCTTACGGGGACCAGCGCGGGATCCGCCTGGGCACGGCGGCGGTGACCACGCAGGGGATGGGGGAGGCGGAGATGGGCCGGATCGCCGCGCTGTTCTCCGCCGCGCTGGGCGGCGGGGAGTCCACGAAGATCCGCAGGGACGTCAATGAGCTGGTGGTCGATTTTCCGCCGTACGGGGACGAATAGGGGCAAGCAGGAGGTACCGCAACCGGGGTACGGCCACCGTGCGTCCCCGACAGTGAGTACTTCGCAGCTAGTGTGTGGGGCTGAGATGGCCGGCGATACATCTGGGGCAGCCCGTGCGTGAATATCTGCTGACGCTTTGCGTCACGGTCGCGGTGACCTATCTGCTCACCGGGCCCGTGCGGAAGTTCGCGATCGCGGTCGGTGCGATGCCGGAGATCCGTGCCCGCGACGTGCACCGCGAGCCGACTCCGCGGCTCGGCGGCATCGCGATGTTCGGCGGGCTGTGCGCGGGCCTGCTCGTGGCCGACCACCTGCAGAACCTCAACGGCGTCTTCGAGCTGTCGAACGAGCCGCGCGCCCTGCTCTCCGGCGCGGCCCTGATCTGGCTGGTCGGCGTCCTCGACGACAAGTTCGAGCTGGACGCCCTGATCAAGCTCGGCGCCCAGATGATCTCCGCCGGCGTGATGTGCATGCAGGGCCTGACCATCCTGTGGATCCCGGTCCCGTGGATCGGGACGGTCGCCCTCACCCCGTGGCAGGGCAACCTGCTCACCGTGGCCCTCGTCGTGATCACCATCAACGCGGTGAACTTCGTGGACGGCCTCGACGGCCTCGCCGCCGGCATGGTCTGCATCGCGGCCGGCGCCTTCTTCCTCTACGCGTACCGGATCTGGTTCGGCTACGGCATCGAGGCGGCGGCCCCCGCGACCCTCTTCGCCGCGATCCTGATGGGCATGTGCCTCGGCTTCCTGCCGCACAACATGCACCCGGCCCGCATCTTCATGGGCGACTCGGGCTCGATGCTCATCGGCCTGGTGCTGGCCGCCGCCGCCATCTCCATCAGCGGTCAGGTGGACCCGGACGCGATGGCGCTCTTCGCGGGCGGCGAGCGCAACGCGACGCACGCGATGCTGCCGGTCTTCATCCCCCTGATCCTGCCCCTGACGATCATCGCGATCCCGATGGCGGACCTCGTCCTGGCCGTCGTGCGGCGCACCTGGAACGGGCAGTCGCCGTTCGCCGCGGACCGCGGACACCTCCACCACCGGCTGCTGGAGCTCGGGCACTCGCACAGCCGCGCGGTGCTGATCATGTATTTCTGGTCGGGGCTGATCGCCTTCGGCGCGGTGGCGTACTCGGTGCACTCCACCTCGATGTGGATCGTGCTGGCCATCGCCGCGCTGAGCGCGCTGGGGCTGCTCCTGCTCCTCCTGCCGCGCTTCTCGCCGCGGGCCCCGCAGTGGGCCGAGCGACTGGTCCCGCCGCGCTACCGGCACGCGGAGCGGGCGGCCGAGGCGGCCGTGCAGGACGCCTCCGCGGTGGAGCCGGAACCGGCGCGGCCGATCGCGGCCGGGGTGTCCGGCGTCAACGGGGCGACCGCGGTGGGCCCCCGTTCGCGCTTCCCCGACCGGCGTAAGGCCGGATCCTCGCGCTGACGGCGCGGGCTCATGTCGGACATGAACCCCCTTTACCAGACAAGGCGGTTGCCTGTCGTGCACACACGGGCGGGTTAGCCCTCATGTGTGACAGTCAGCACACTCACCAGGTAAAGCTCTCATCAAATACTTTGTGATACCGTTCACTAAACCCGGCGACAGAGCCGAAGGACCGTAGTGCGACGGTCCATTGGCCCGAGGTCCCCTCTCGGACCGGGCTTACGCTCGTCCCGTACGAGTCCCTTGCCCCCACCACCACGCGGAGCAAACCGCCATGCGGTCAGATGACGTCCGAACCCTTCTGCAAGCCGCCGTACCCACTGCTGTCGCCGGCGCGGTAGCCGCCGTCATCAGCGGTGTCACGGTCGGCGGCAAGGGGGCCGTGGGCGCCCTCGTGGCAACCGTGCTGGTGTTGCTGTTCATGGGCGGGGGGTTCCTCGTGCTGCAGCGCACCGCGAGATCGATGCCGAACCTGTTCCAGGCCATGGGGCTCTTGCTCTACACGGTCCAGATCCTGTTGCTCTTCGTCTTTCTCGCCGTGTTCAAGAACACGACGCTGTTCCACCCCAAGGCCTTCGCGCTCACGCTCGTCGCCACCACCCTCGTGTGGATCGGCGCACAGGCGCGTGCTCACATGAAGGCCAAGATCCTTTACGTCGAACCGGAATCGAGCAAGGGCGACAAGCCCGGAAATTCGGGACCGAAGCCGTGAAGGGTAGGGGCGGGATAAGCGGGTGTTCGGGATCCTGCTATCGTCCGGTTCCAACTGCGGCAATGCGGGCGCGGGCATCTGAGCTGACGCCTGTTCCATCGCGAGGCTCGATGCCTGATCGCCGCCCCCCCATCCGAAATACCAGTCCAGTGCCGAACAGCGGCTGTCCGCCGCGCCGACACAACGAGGTTGCCGTACCTATGCGCCACGCTGAAGGAGCCCGCGGTGAGTGCTGACCTGACGCAGGTGCTCGCTTTCGAGACCGACTGTCACATCTTCGACGGATGTGGCTTCCCCGGCCCGGGCCTGCACTCGTTCCTCTTCGAGCCGCTGTGGGGCGAACCCGGCACCACGAGTACGTACTTCAACAAGCCGATGCTGCTGGCCCTGCTGGGCTCGCTGATCATCGTCGCGTTCTTCTGGGCCGCGTTCCGGAAGCCGAAGGTCGTACCGGGCAAGCTTCAGATGACCGCGGAGGCCGGCTACGACTTCGTGCGTCGCGGCATCGTCTACGAGACGCTGGGCAAGAAGGAGGGCGAGAAGTACGTCCCCTTCATGGTCTCGCTGTTCTTCTTCGTCTGGGTCCTGAACGTCTGGTCGATCGTCCCGCTGGCCCAGTTCCCGGTGACCTCGATCATCGCGTACCCGGCGATCCTGGCGATCATGGTCTACCTGATCTGGATGTCCGTGACGTTCAAGCGCCACGGCTTCGTCGGCGGCTTCAAGAACCTCACCGGATACGACAAGAGCCTCGGCCCGGTGCTGCCGCTCGTCATGGTCATCGAGTTCTTCTCGAACGTCCTGGTGCGCCCGTTCACCCACGCGGTCCGACTGTTCGCGAACATGTTCGCCGGTCACACCCTGCTGCTGCTCTTCACGATCGCCAGCTGGTACCTGCTGAACGGCATCGGCATCGCCTACGCCGGAGTCTCGTTCGTGATGGTCATCGTGATGACCGCCTTCGAGCTCTTCATCCAGGCCGTCCAGGCGTACGTCTTCGTCCTCCTGGCCTGCAGCTTCATCCAGGGCGCGCTCGCCGAGCACCACTGAGCCAGGCTCGCCCCACAAACCCCCTGTCGTCCGGTGGCCAACCCCCACCGGTCCGTGAAAGAGAAGGAAGAACTGGCATGTCCCAGATCCTCGCTGCCGCCGAAGGCGTCACCGGCTCCCTCAGCTCTGTCGGCTACGGCCTCGCGGCCATCGGCCCCGGCGTCGGCGTCGGCATCATCTTCGGTAACGGTACGCAGGCTCTCGCCCGTCAGCCCGAGGCTGCCGGTCTGATCCGCGCCAACCAGATCCTCGGCTTCGCCTTCTGTGAGGCGCTCGCCCTCATCGGTCTCGTCATGCCGTTCGTCTACTAAGACGAACCCGACGACTAGTCCGAAACGACGAAAGGCACTGATGTGAACCTCATGGTTCTCGCGGCTGAGATGGAAAACCCTCTCGTCCCGCCGATCCCCGAGCTCGTCATCGGTCTGATCGCCTTCGTCATCGTCTTCGGTTTCCTCGCGAAGAAGCTCCTCCCGAACATCAACAAGGTTCTGGACGAGCGCCGCGAGGCCATCGAAGGCGGTATCGAAAAGGCTGAGGCCGCTCAGACCGAGGCTCAGAGCGTGCTGGAGCAGTACAAGGCCCAGCTCGCCGAAGCCCGGCACGAGGCCGCTCGCCTGCGCCAGGACGCCCTGGAGCAGGGCACTGCGCTCAAGGAAGAACTCCGCGCAGAGGGCCAGCGGCAGCGTGAGGAGATCATCGCTGCCGGTCACGCCCAGATCGAGGCCGACCGCAAGGCCGCCTCTTCGGCGCTCCGTCAGGACGTGGGCAAGCTCGCCACCGACCTGGCCGGAAAGCTCGTCGGCGAGTCCCTCGAGGACCACGCCCGGCAGAGCCGCACGATCGACCGCTTCCTCAGCGAGCTCGAGGAGAAGGCCGAGGCGGCCCGATGAACGGAGCGAGCCGCGACGCGCTGGCCGCCGCTCGTGAGCGTCTCGACGCGCTGACGGACAACACGTCCGTGGACGCGGCGAAGCTCGCGGGCGAGCTGGCGGCCGTCACCGCGCTGCTCGACCGTGAGGTCTCGCTGCGTCGGGTCATCACGGACCCGGCGCAGTCCGGCGAGGCCAAGGCCGAGCTGGCCAACCGGCTGCTGGGCGGACAGGTGGGCGGGGAGACCCTCGACCTGGTGTCCGGCATGGTCCGGTCCCGCTGGTCGCAGTCCCGTGACCTGGTCGACTCGCTCGAGAGGCTGGCGGCCACCGCCGACCTCACGGCGGCCCAGAGCACCGGCGCACTCGACAACGTGGAAGACGAGCTGTTCCGCTTCGGCCGGATCGTCACCTCGAGCACCGAGCTGCGGGCGGCACTGACCGACCGGTCGGCGACCGTCGCCGCCAAGAGCGCGCTGCTGCGCAGCCTGCTCGGCGGCAAGACGAACGCCGTCACGGAGCGCCTCGTCACGCGTCTCGTCACGCACCCGCGTGGACGTAGCCTGGAAGCGGGCCTCGAGTCCCTTTCCACGCTCGCCGCCGAGCGCCGCAACCGCATGGTCGCCACGGTGACCACCGCGATTGCGCTCAGCGACGTGCAGAAGCAGCGTCTCGGTGCTGTCCTGGCCAAGCTGTACGGCCGCGAGATGCACCTGAACCTGGACGTGGACCCCGAGGTCCTCGGCGGGATCTCGGTGCGTGTCGGCGACGAGGTCATCGACGGAACCATCGCGGAGCGCCTTTCCGAGGCGTCCCGCCGCATGGCCGGCTGACCAGCCACTTATAACAAAGCATTCCTAGCGGCCCGGTTGGGCCGTGCAGAACTTGCAGAAGATTCCTGGGGGTAGCCCCCAGACCCCTAAGAAGCTTCAGGCCCAACAAGGAGAGCAGGGAACCCAGATGGCGGAGCTCACGATCCGGCCGGAGGAGATCCGGGACGCACTGGAGAACTTTGTCCAGTCGTACCAGCCGGACGCGGCCTCGCGCGAGGAGGTCGGTACGGTCAGCGTTGCCGGCGACGGCATCGCGAAGGTGGAGGGCCTGCCCTCCGCCATGGCGAACGAGCTGCTGAAGTTCGAGGACGGGACCCTCGGTCTCGCCCTGAACCTCGACGAGCGCGAGATCGGTGCGGTCGTCCTCGGCGAGTTCAGCGGTATCGAGGAGGGCCAGCCGGTGCAGCGCACCGGTGAGGTGCTCTCCGTCGGCGTCGGCGAGGGTTACCTCGGCCGCGTCGTCGACCCGCTCGGCAACCCGATCGACGGCCTCGGCGAGATCGCGACCGAGGGCCGCCGCGCCCTCGAGCTGCAGGCCCCCGGCGTCATGGTCCGCAAGTCGGTCCACGAGCCGATGCAGACCGGCTACAAGGCGATCGACGCGATGGTGCCGGTCGGCCGTGGTCAGCGTCAGCTGATCATCGGTGACCGTCAGACCGGCAAGACCGCTCTGGCCGTCGACACGATCATCAACCAGCGCGACAACTGGCGCTCGGGCGACGTGAACAAGCAGGTCCGCTGCATCTACGTCGCCATCGGCCAGAAGGGCTCGACCATCGCGTCCGTTCGCGGCGCCCTGGAAGACGCCGGCGCGCTCGAGTACACGACGATCGTCGCCGCCCCGGCGTCCGACCCGGCCGGCTTCAAGTACCTGGCGCCGTACACCGGTTCGGCCATCGGCCAGCACTGGATGTACGCCGGCAAGCACGTCCTGATCATCTTCGACGACCTGTCGAAGCAGGCCGACGCCTACCGCGCCGTGTCGCTGCTGCTGCGCCGTCCGCCGGGCCGCGAGGCCTACCCGGGCGACGTCTTCTACTTGCACTCCCGTCTGCTGGAGCGCTGCGCCAAGCTCTCCGACGACATGGGTGCCGGTTCGATGACCGGTCTTCCGATCGTCGAGACCAAGGCGAACGACGTGTCGGCGTTCATCCCGACCAACGTCATCTCCATCACCGACGGCCAGTGCTTCCTCGAGTCCGACCTGTTCAACGCGGGCCAGCGCCCGGCGCTGAACGTCGGTATCTCGGTCTCCCGCGTCGGTGGCTCGGCCCAGCACAAGGCCATGAAGCAGGTTTCCGGCCGTCTGCGCCTGGACCTCGCCCAGTACCGCGAGCTGGAGGCGTTCGCCGCCTTCGGTTCCGACCTGGACGCCGCTTCGAAGAACTCGCTGGAGCGCGGCAAGCGCCTCGTCGAGCTGCTGAAGCAGGGCCAGTACCAGCCGATGCCCGTCGAGGAGCAGGTCATCTCCGTCTGGGCCGGTACCACCGGCAAGATGGACGACGTCCCGGTCAACGACATCCGTCGCTTCGAGTCGGAGCTGCTGGAGCACCTGCGCGTCACGCGCAAGGACCTCCTCACCTCCATCGCCGACGGCGGCAAGATGTCGGACGACACCCTCACCTCCATCGCTGACGCCATCGCGGACTTCAAGCGTGGGTTCGAGACCTCGGACGGCAAGCTCCTGGGCGAGGACGCGCCGGCCGTCAACGTCTCCAAGTGACGACGGAAGGGACCTGACTCATGGGAGCGCAGCTCCGGGTCTACAAGCGTCGCATCCGTGCCGTCACGGCGACCAAGAAGATCACCAAGGCGATGGAAATGATCGCCGCCTCGCGCATCGTCAAGGCGCAGCGCAAGGTGGCGGCATCGATGCCGTACGCGACCGAGCTCACCCGTGCGGTGACCGCGGTGGCGACCGGTTCGAACACCAAGCACGCCCTGACGACCGAGGTCGAGGCGCCGACCCGTGCCGCGGTCCTGCTCATCACGAGCGACCGTGGTCTGGCCGGCGGCTACTCCTCGAACGCCATCAAGCAGGCGGAGCAGCTTTCCGAGCGGCTCCGCGGCGAGGGCAAGGAGGTCGACACGTTCATCGTCGGCCGTAAGGGTGTGGCCTACTACGCCTTCCGCGAGCGCAAGGTCGCGGAGTCGTGGACCGGCTTCACCGACAGCCCGGCCTACGGCGACGCCAAGCGCGTCGCGGCGCCGCTGATCGAGGCCATCCAGACGGACACGGCCGAGGGCGGCGTCGACGAGCTGCACATCGTCTACACGGAATTCGTGTCGATGATGACGCAGAACGCGGTGGACGGCCGGATGCTGCCGCTCAGCCTCGACCAGGCTGCGGAGGAGAGCGGTACGAAGGGCGAGATCCTTCCGCTGTTCGACTTCGAGCCGTCGGCGGAGGACGTCCTCGACGCCCTCCTGCCGCGCTACGTCGAGAGCCGCATCTACAACGCACTGCTGCAGTCGGCCGCTTCCGAGCACGCCGCCCGCCGTCGTGCGATGAAGTCGGCTACCGACAACGCCGGGGATCTCATCAAGAGCCTCTCCCGGCTTGCCAACGCGGCCCGCCAGGCCGAAATCACCCAGGAAATCAGCGAGATCGTCGGTGGCGCGAGCGCCATGGCTGACGCGACCGCGGGGAGTGACAAGTAATGACGACCACTGTTGAGACGGCCGCCGCCACGGGCCGCGTCGCCCGGGTCATCGGCCCGGTCGTCGACGTGGAGTTCCCCGTCGACGCCATGCCCGAGATCTACAACGCGCTGAAGGTCCAGGTGGCCGACCCGGCCCAGGACGGCGCGCTCAAGACGCTGACCCTGGAAGTCGCCCAGCACCTGGGTGACGGCCTGGTCCGCACCATCTCCATGCAGCCCACCGACGGTCTGGTCCGCCAGGCCCCGGTGACCGACACGGGCGAGGGCATCACCGTCCCCGTCGGTGACTTCACCAAGGGCAAGGTGTTCAACACCCTCGGTGAGGTGCTGAACTACCCGGAGGAGAACGCCAACGTCACCGAGCGCTGGCCGATCCACCGCAAGGCGCCCCGATTCGACGAGCTCGAGTCGAAGACCGAGATGTTCGAGACCGGCGTCAAGGTCATCGACCTTCTCACCCCGTACGTCAAGGGTGGAAAGATCGGTCTGTTCGGTGGTGCCGGTGTCGGCAAGACCGTTCTGATCCAGGAAATGATCTACCGCGTCGCCAACAACCACGACGGTGTGTCGGTCTTCGCGGGCGTCGGTGAGCGTACCCGTGAGGGCAACGACCTCATCGAGGAAATGGCCGACTCCGGCGTCATCGACAAGACGGCGCTCGTCTTCGGCCAGATGGACGAGCCCCCGGGCACCCGTCTTCGCGTCGCCCTGGCCGGTCTGACCATGGCGGAGTACTTCCGCGATGTGCAGAAGCAGGACGTGCTCTTCTTCATCGACAACATCTTCCGTTACACCCAGGCCGGTTCGGAGGTGTCGACCCTTCTGGGCCGCATGCCGTCCGCCGTGGGTTACCAGCCGAACCTGGCTGACGAGATGGGTCTGCTGCAGGAGCGCATCACCTCGACCCGCGGTCACTCGATCACCTCGATGCAGGCGATCTACGTCCCCGCGGACGACCTGACCGACCCGGCGCCGGCCACCACCTTCGCCCACCTCGACGCGACGACGGTTCTTTCCCGTCCGATCTCCGAGAAGGGCATCTACCCGGCCGTGGACCCGCTGGACTCGACGTCCCGCATCCTCGACCCGCGGTACATCGCGGCGGACCACTACGCCACCGCGATGCGCGTCAAGGGGATCCTCCAGAAGTACAAGGACCTCCAGGACATCATCGCGATCCTCGGTATCGACGAGCTGGGCGAGGAGGACAAGCTCGTTGTCCACCGTGCCCGTCGTGTCGAGCGCTTCCTGTCGCAGAACACGCACGTCGCCAAGCAGTTCACCGGCGTCGACGGTTCGGACGTTCCGCTCGACGAGTCGATCGTCGCCTTCAACGCGATCTGCGACGGCGACTACGACCACTTCCCCGAGCAGGCGTTCTTCCTGTGCGGTGGCATTGAGGACCTCAAGGCCAACGCCAAGGAGCTGGGCGTCTCCTGAAGCCGCGCTCCTCGCGAGCACAGCTGAATGACGGAGAGGGGCGGGTGTGTCCCGTCCCTCTCCCCACGCCCATTAGAATTTGACCCAACACCCGGCTTTCCCGCCGGGTGGTGACCCGAGGAGCCACCTTGGCTGCTGAGCTGCACGTCGAGCTGGTCGCGGCGGACCGTAGTGTCTGGTCCGGCGAGGCCACCCTGGTTGTCGCCCGCACCACGTCCGGCGACATCGGCGTCATGCCCGGTCACCAGCCGCTTCTCGGTGTGCTGGAATCGGGCCCGGTGACCATCCGTACCGTCGGTGGCGACACTGTCATCGCCGCGGTGCACGGCGGATTCATCTCGTTCGCGGACAACAAGCTGTCCCTGCTGGCCGAGATCGCCGAGCTTGCCGACGAGATCGATGTCGAGCGGGCGGAGCGGGCACTGGAGCGCGCGAAGTCGGAGACCGATGGGGCCGCCGAACGTCGCGCCGATGTCCGGTTGCGCGCGGTTTCGGGGCGCTGAACCCCGGTACCGGTAAGAGTGTGAAACCTCAGCCGCGGTCCGGTCTGGAACATTCCAGACCGGGTCGCGGCTGAGGCGATGCAGGTCGCTCCCGGACTCCGTCCGGGAGGCGTCCCCGTCGTACGAGGTATTCGATGAGCGAGGAGGTCGGTGAAAGATGCTCCTCGCTCTGCTTGTGAGCGGCCTGGTCGTAGCCCTGGTGGTGATCGGGTTGTTCGTCTTCGCGTTGCGCCGCAGGCTGATCCAGCGTTCCGGTGGCACCTTCGACTGCAGCCTGCGCTGGGGCGTGGCCGAAGAGCTCGACATCTCCGGCAAGGGCTGGGTGTACGGGGTCGCGCGCTACAGCGGTGACCGCGTCGACTGGTTCCGCGTCTTCAGTTACTCCCCCCGGCCGCGCCGGCTGCTGGAGCGGTCCTCCATCGAGGTCATCGCCCGCCGCGCCCCCGAGGGCGAGGAGGAGCTGGCCCTGCTGTCCGACGCCGTGGTGCTCTGCTGCCGCCACCGGGGGACCCGCCTGGAACTGGCGATGAGCGATGACGCGCTGACCGGTTTCCTGGCCTGGCTCGAGGCCGCGCCTCCCGGGCAGCGGGTCAACGTGGCCTGAGGCCCCGCGGGGCTCACCGCGCGGGCCGCGGTACCGCGCGGGCGCGCAGCACGTGAAGAAGCCGGGGAGACGGGGGCGGACCCGTCTCCCCGGCTTCGTCCTTCACCGGCCGGCGCGGGGGGCTACTGCAGGCCGGTGTGGATCGCGGTGGCGAGCTCGCCGTTGGCGGTGTCGCCGCTGAACTCCCAGGAGAACGCGCCCCTGAGGCCCTGCTGCTTCACCCAGCTCATCTTGCCCGCGATGGTGGCGGGGGTGTCGTAGCTCCACCAGTTGCTGCCGCACTTGGCGTACGCCGTGCCGGCGACGGTGCCGGTCGACGGGCAGCTGCTCTTGAGGACCTTGTAGTCCTCGATGCCCTGTTCGTAGGTGCCGGGGGCCGGTCCGGTGGCGGCGCCGCCGGGGGCGGCCTGGGTGACGCCGGTCCAGCCGCGGCCGTAGAAGCCGATGCCGAGGTTGAGCTTGGAACCGGCGATGCCCTTGCCCTTGAGCTTGGTGATCGCGGCCTCGGAGTTGAAGCCGGCGATCGGGATGCCGGCGTAGGAGGTGAGCGGGGAGTGCGGGGCCGTCGGGCCCTTGGCGTCCCACGCGCCGAAGAAGTCGTACGTCATGACGTTGTAGAAGTCGACGTACTGGGCCGCGCCCGCGTAGTCGGCGAGGTCGAGCTTGCCGCCGTTGGAGCCGTCGGCGGAGATCGCGGCGGTGACCAGGTTGCTGCCGCCGAACTTGGCGCGCAGCGCGGAGAGCACGTTCTTCAGGGAGGCGGCCCCGCTGGTGTCGCAGGACAGGCCGCAGGCGTTCGGGTACTCCCAGTCGATGTCGATGCCGTCGAAGACGTCGGCCCAGCGCGGGTCCTCGACCAGGTCGTAGCAGGACTGGGCGAAGGCGGCGGGGTTGGCCGCGGCCTGGCCGAAGCCGCCGGACCAGGTCCAGCCGCCGAAGGAGTACAGGACCTTGATGTTCGGGTACTTCTTCTTCAGCTGGCGCAGCTGGTTGAAGTTGCCCGCGACCGGCTGGTCCCAGGTGTCGGCGACGCCGGAGACGCTGGAGGAGGCGTCGTAGGTCTTCTGGTAGTCGGCGTACGCGTCACCGATGGTGCACTTGCCGCCCTGGACGTTGCCGAAGGCGTAGTTGATGTGCGTGATCTTCGCGGCGGTGCCCGAGGTGACCAGGTTCTTCACGTGGTAGTTGCGCTGGTAGACGCCCCAGTCGGTGAAGTAGCCGAGCTTGACGGCGGAGCCGGGGTTGCCCGGGTCGGGCGGGGTGGTGCCGCCGGTGGTGGTCACCGACAGGCTGCCGGAGGAGGGACCGGTCTGGTCGGCGGTGTCGCGGGCGGTGACGGTGTAGCCGTAGGTCGTGCCCTTGGTCAGGCCCGAGTCGGTGTACGAGGGGGTGGTCACCGTGGCGATCTTGGCGCCGTCGCGGTAGACGTCGTAGTTCTTGACGCCCTTGTCGTCGGTGGCCGCGGACCAGCCGAGCGTCAGTCCGGTGTCCGTGACGCCGCTGGCCGTGGGGGTGCCGGGGGCGCCGGGCGGGCTGTCGGCGGGGGTGGTGCCGCCGTCGCAGGTGCCGCCGTTGACCTTGCAGCCGCTGGGTGCGCCGGAGCCGGTGCCGTTGAAACCGAAGCTGATGGTCGCGCCCGGCGCGAGGGTGCCGTTCCAGCCGACGTTCTTGCCGGTCCAGTGGGTGCCGGAGCTGGTGACGGTGGCGTCCCATGCGGAGGTGACGGCGGTGCCGGACGGGTAGTCCCACTCCACGGTCCAGCTGCTGAGGGTGGTCGTGCCGGTGTTCTTCACCGTCCACTTGCCCTCGAAGCCGGAGCCCCAGTCGGAGACCTTGGTGTACGTCGCGGTCGCCGATGCGGCGGCCTCGGCGGGGGCGGCGATGGCCACCAGCCCGGCGACGGGCAGGGCGAGGACGGCCAGGGTGGCCGCCACTCTTCGGAAAAACGGTGCGCGTCGAGGGGGTGCTGTGCTCAAGGGTGCTCCTCCGAGGTCCGTCGCGGCCGTGGGGACGGCCGCGGCATGGGGGTGGGACCTGCGCCGCCCGTGAGCGTGCCCGACATGATCTTTTTGTCATGGCACGCTCACCACAGTTGGGTTGGAGGGTAGAAAGGTCTGGACCAAGCGTCAAGAGGTCCAGACCTCCCGGAGAAGCCCCCGGCCCGTTCCCGCCCCCGCTCCCCACCGGGCCTCCACCGCGCCGCTACTGGATCCCCAACTCCCGTGCCAGCACCGCGGCTTGTACCCGGCTGCGCAGCTCCAGCTTCCCCAGCACCCTGCTGACGTGCGTCTTCACCGTCGCCTCCGCCATCTCCAGGCGCACCGCGATCTCCGCGTTCGACAGCCCCGCGCCCAGGGAGCCCAGCACCTCCCGCTCCCGCCGGGTCAGCGCCTCCACCGCCGCGGGCACGGGAACCCGTACGGGCCGGGGAGCCGCGAACTCGGCGATCAGCCGCCGGGTCACCGCCGGGGCGATCAGGCCCTCGCCGCGCGCGACCGTCCGTACGGCCTCGATCAGCTCGGCCGCCTCCGCGCTCTTCAGCAGGAAGCCCGCCGCGCCGGCGCGCAGCGCCCCGAAGACGTACGCGTCGAGGTCGAAGGTCGTGAGCACGAGAACGTCCGCCAGTCCCTGCGCCACCACCTGGCGGGTCGCCGACACCCCGTCCAGGCGCGGCATCTGCACGTCCATGAGCACCAGGTCCGGCCGCAGCTCCCGGGCCAGCCGCACCGCCTCCTCCCCGTCGGCGGCCTCGCCCACCACCTCGATGTCGCCCGCGCTGCGCAGGATCAGCACCAGCCCGGCCCGCACCGCGCTCTGGTCCTCCGCCACCACGACCCTGATCGCCGTCATGCCCGTACCGCCTTCTCCTCGGCGGGCAGCGCTGCCCGCACCCGCCATGCCGCGCCGTGGCGGCCCGCCTCGAACCGGCCGCCCAGCAGTTCCGTCCGTTCCCGCATGCCGATCAGGCCGGCCCCGGAGCCCGGGGCGCGCGGCCCGGGCCGGTCCCCGTAGGGGGAGTCGACCTCCACGGTCAGCAGGCCCCCTTCGGCGCGGTCGTGGGTCAGGCGGACGGTGACCGTGCCCGGGGCGGCGTGCTTGAGGGCGTTCGTCAGCGATTCCTGGACGATCCGGTACGCCGCCATCCCCACTGGGGCCGGCGGCGGTTCGCCGGGATCCCCGGGTCTCCCGGGCCCGGGGGAGCGGCCGTCGAGGAGGACGAAGTCCAGCCCGCTCGCCGCTCCGTTCGTCCGGGCCTGCTCCAGCAGGGCGTCGAGCCCGTCCAGCGAGGGCATGGCGGCCGGCTCCTGCCCGGAGCCCGCGCCCGCGTCCCGCAACAGCCCGATCAACCGGCGCATTTCGGCCAGCCCCTGGACGCTGTTCTCCCGGATCACCGCGAGGGAGTCGCGGCTGGTGGCGGGGGAGTCGATGGAGAGCGCGGCCGTGGAGTGGATGGCGATGGCGGAGAGGTGGTTGGCCACCATGTCGTGCAGCTCGCGGGCCATCCGGGCGCGTTCCGCGACCACGGCCTGGGCGCGGTCCATCTCGGCGAGCAGCGCGGTCTGCCCGGCGCGCAGCCGGGCGGCCTCGGCGGCCTCGCGGTGGTTGCGCAGCGTGGCTCCGGTCAGGGCCGGCCCGAAGCACACGATGCCGGTGACCATGCCGATCATCAGGGCCTGCGGGGTGCGCAGCCAGGCCACGGACGCGATGGTGACGGCGATGGTGATCATGCCGGTGGTGACCGGAAGGCGGCGGGCCATGGCGGGCTTGCCGTAGACGACCGCCGAGTACATCAGGTCGGTGAAGATCAGGACGGTGGCCAGATTTCCCACCGTGAACTGGTCGGCGATCACCCCGGCGGTGCCGACGGCCAGGGTCACGCGGGGCGCGCTGCGCCGCAGCGGCTCCATCGCGCCGAGGGCGGCGAGGGGGACCAGGGCCGCCCAGTCGGGGAGCAGGTTGCGGGAGGGGGAGCTGTACACCCCGAGCGACCACAGGAGCAGGCCCGCGGCGAGGCTGATGACGGCCAGGAGGACGTCGTGGCGGTGGGGGGCGGCTCTCTTCGGGGTCACTTCCCCATCCAACAGGACGCGGTGGGCGCGGACATCGCCACCGAGGCCGAGGGCCGGTACATCGAAGGATGCAGCGCGCCCCGCCGCCCGCCGCCCTTCGTCACCGGCGACGGGGAAACGGGGCGAAGGGGGCGAAGGGGGCGAAGGGGCGAAGGGGACGGGAAGCCGGGAGCCGTCCCCCACCGCCGCGGGAAGGAAGGGGGCCCGTGCGCGTCACCCCGATCCGCCCCGTGCGCGCCGTGGCCGAAACGGGCGCCCGCGGCGGTCCGGCCGCAGGCGCACGGGTGTCAGCGTTCGCCGCCCGGGACCCACAGCACGTCTCCGACCTCCTTGTTGGCCGTTCGGGCCAGGATGAACAGGAGGTCGGAGAGGCGGTTGAGGTAGGTGGCCGTCAGCGGGTTCATCACGTCGCCGTGCACCTCCAGGGCCGCCCAGGTGGAACGCTCCGCGCGGCGGACCACCGTGCAGGCCTGGTGGAGCAGGGCCGCGCCGGGGGTGCCGCCGGGGAGGATGAAGCTGCGGAGCTTCTCCAGCTCCTCGTTGAAGCGGTCGCAGTCCGCCTCCAGCGCGTCGATGTAGAACTGCTCGACGCGCAGCGGGGGATACTCCGGCTTCTCGACGACGGGCGTGCACAGGTCCGCGCCGACGTCGAACAGGTCGTTCTGCACCCGGACCAGGACCTTCGCGACATCAGCGGACAGTCCGCCGAGCGCGATCGCCGTCCCGATGGCCGCGTTGGCCTCGTTGGCGTCGGCGTAGGCCGAGATCCGCAGGTCGGTCTTGGCGGTCCGGCTCATGTCGCCGAGGGCCGTCGTGCCCTGGTCGCCGGTGCGGGTGTAGATGCGCGTGAGGTTCACCATGCCCGCCAGCGTAGTTGGGGGCGGAGGAGCCCGCGGGCCAACTGGGGCCCCCTGGCGCACTGCTGGGCCGTACCGGTGTGATGTCCGTCATCTGAGACGTGACGCGTGTTACTTCGCGGTCACACCACCCCTCACGGGCGCTAGTCTCCGCCGGAGAAGGTACGAGACCGTGCCGTATCGAAGGCCGTGCCGTACTGAAGGCCGTGCCGTATTGAAGAGCGTGGGGTGTGCAGTGGCAGGGAAGCTCGCCGTCATCGGTGCCGGACTGATGGGTTCCGGAATCGCGCAGGTCTCCGCTCAGGCGGGTTGGGACGTCGTGCTGCGCGATGTCACCGACGCCGCGCTGACCCGGGGGACCGACGGGATCAAGGCTTCGTACGACAAGTTCGTCTCGAAGGGCAAGCTGACCGCCGAGGACGCCGAGGCCGCGCTGGCCCGCATCACGACCAGCACCGACCTCGAGGCGGTCGCCGACGCCGACATCGTCGTCGAGGCCGTCTTCGAGAAGCTGGAGGTCAAGCACGAGATCTTCCGCGCGCTCGACAAGCTCGTGCGCGAGGACGCGATCCTCGCCTCCAACACCTCGGCCATCCCGATCACCAAGATCGCGGCCGTGACGGAGCGTCCGGAGCGGGTCGTCGGCGCGCACTTCTTCTCGCCCGTCCCGATGATGCAGCTGTGCGAGCTCGTGCGCGGCTACAAGACGAGCGACGAGACCCTCGCCACCACCCGGGCGTTCGCCGAGTCCGTCGGCAAGACCTGCATCGTGGTCAACCGCGACGTCGCCGGCTTCGTGACGACCCGTCTGATCTCCGCGCTGGTCGTCGAAGCCGCGAAACTGTACGAATCGGGCGTCGCGTCCGCCGAGGACATCGACATCGCCTGCAAGCTCGGCTTCGGTCACGCGATGGGCCCGCTGGCCACCGCCGACCTCACCGGCGTCGACATCCTGATGCACGCCACCAGCAACATCTACACCGAGTGCCAGGACGAGAAGTTCGCGCCGCCGGAGCTCATGCGCCGCATGGTGGACGCGGGCGACATCGGCCGCAAGAGCGGTCAGGGCTTCTACAAGCACTGAACCGGGGGCCGGCGGCGGCGCCGGGCCGGGACGGTGCGTTCGAACACCGTTCTTCACCCCTCGGAGTGAATTTGGTATCGGTTCGCTCACGGTCGGCAACTTCCCTGCCCCTGAGGCAGTCAGTTGCATTGAGAGTTGCCGACCACGGACCAGTCGGACCATATGTACGCAGTACCGCACTGCCGGGAGCACACATGCACATCAGGGGCGACCATGCCGAACTCGCTGTCGGGGGCCGCCTCGACGTGCGCAGCGCGGCGGACGCCCGGACGGCCCTGCACACCGCCCTCGACGACGGGCGCGGCGACCTCGTGCTGGACCTCACCGGGCTCGACTCCTGGGACGCGACCGGCCTGGGCGTGATCATGGGCGCACACCGCCGGGCCGGCCGGACCGGCCGGCGGCTCGTCCTGCGCGGGGTCCCCCCGCAGATGCAGCGGCTGCTCGTCGCCACCCGCCTGCACCGGATCCTCGCGATCGAGGGCGGCCTCGAAGCGGAGTCCCTGCCGCGCGTCTGATCCTGCGGACCTCGGGTGTACACCCTCTGCAGAAACGTAACGGTCCGGTGGTGAAGACACCCCCTGAGGTTCCGGCACGGCCGGGCACGGTCTAGGGTTCGGGCGGAAACCGGACCAGTAGCGACAGCGGCGTGAGCGAAGGCCGGGCGACAGACGGCAACGACGGCGCAGGGCGCGATCGGGGGACTTGGTCATGGACCGCACTCAGGGGCAGGCTGCCGGGACGGCGGAGGCACCGGCACGGGTCGTGACGCTGACCGCCGGGGACTTCACCCTCACGGTGAACCCCGTCGACGGCAGCGAGATCGAGCCGACTCACCGGCCCGGCGGCGATCCCGCCCGTCTCCCCGCCAAGCGCACCCCCGCCGCCCGCACCTCGGCCGCGGCCGCCGCACGGCCCCCCGTACCGCCGGGTGCCCCGGCGGGCCCGCGCCGGCTGCTCGGCCGCGCGGAGGAGCGCGAGCGCCTCGTACGGCTCCTCGGGCGCGGCCGCTCCGTCCGCCTGACCGGTCCTCCCGGATCCGGCCGTACGGCGCTGCTCGACTCCGTCGCCGAAGTCTGCGCGGACATGGCCCCCGACGGGGTCGTACGCCTCTCCGCGCACGGGCACCAGCAGGCCGGCGAGCTGCTCCACGCGCTGTACGCCGCCGTCTACGAGGCCCCGGCCGAGCGGCTGGACCGGGCCGAACTCCTCGCCCGCGTCAGGGAGATCGGAGCCGTCGTCCTCCTCGACGACCTCGACATGGGAGGCCCCGCGCTCGACGAGCTGCTGCGGGCCACGCCGGAGTGCGCCTACCTGCTGGCCGCCACCCCCGACACCCGGTCCCCCTCCGACGACTCGCACCTCGAAGAGGTGTTCCTCGCCGGGCTGGCCCGCGCCGACTGCGCGGCCCTGCTCGAGGCGGGCATCGGGCGCCCCCTGACCGACGAGGAGACGGCCTGGGCGGGCGACCTGTGCTTCGCCTCCGAGGGGCTGCCGCTGCGCTTCGTGCAGGCCGCCGCCCTGCTGCGCCGGCGCGACGAACTGAACCGGGCGGACGGCGAGGACGAGGACGAGGAGCCCGGCGTCTTCGAGGAGCGCCCGCGCGACGCGTCCCTCATACCGCTGCCCACGCGCGCCGAGGGCGCGGCCCCGGCGGAACTGCTGGCCTCGCGGGTCAGCGAGTCGGCGCGGGCCGCCCTGCGGATCGCCTGCGCGCTGGGCGGGGAGCTGCCGCACCACGCGCACCTGCCGGCGCTGGTCGGCGACACGCACGCCGACCTGGCGGTGGGCGAGCTGCTCGGCTGCGGGCTGCTGACCCCCGTCGGGACGCGCTACCGGCTCGCCGCCGGGGTCGCCCGGCAGCTGGAGGAGGCCGGGTACGGGGACACGGCGGCCGAGGGGGCCCGTACGGCCGCCCGGCACTACGCCTGGTGGACCGGGCACACCTCGGTGACCCCGGAGCGGGTCGCGGCGGAGGCCGACGCGGTGCTCGCGGCGCTGGCCGGGGCCGACGTGGTGGCCGCGGTCCTGCTGGCGCGCACGGCGGCCCCCGCGTTCGCGGCCTCGCTGCACTGGGAGGCGTGGGAGCGGGTGCTGCGCTCGGGCGCGGAGGCCGCGCGCAAGGCGGGAGAGGTCGCGGAGCAGGCGTACTTCCACCACGAACTCGGGGTACTGGCCCTGTGCGAGGGACGGCTCGACCGGGCGCGGGCGGAGCTGGAGGCCTCGATCGGGCTGCGCGGGGCCCTCGCCGACAAGCGGGGGACCGTGGCGGGCCGGCGTGCGCTCGCGCTGGTCACCGACCGGGAGAAGGCGGGGGTGGAGGTCTCGCCGCCGCTGCGGCTGGCCGCGCCGGGCGTGGCCGGGACCCCGGCCACGACTTCGACCGCGAACCCGTCCGCGGCCCTGCCGGCGTCCGGGCCCCGTGCCGGGACCGTTCCGGGGGCCGGGTCCGTCCCCGGGGCCGCGGGTCCGGTCTCGGTTCCCGCTTCCGCCGGAGCCCTGGTGAAGCCCGCGGGCGGGGTGGCTCCGCAGGGCCCCGGGGGCCTGCCGGTTCCGCGCGGCCCGGTCAGCACCGGGGCCCAGGGGGCCCAGCGGGTTCCGGGGACCTCGGAGGCGGTGACCACCGTCGTACCGGCGATCGCGCCGCCGGGCTCGGTCTCGCCCGCGACCCTGGCGGAGGTGTTCGAGGACGCCTTCCCCCTCAGCCCGGAGCCGGGCCCGGTCCCGGCCCCCGAAAAGCCCTCACCGCGGCGGGAGTCCCGCCGCAGGCCGGTCCTGCTGGCCGCGGCCGGGGCGCTGACGGTGGCGGTGCTGGGCACCGTGGTCGCGCTGGCCATGAACGCGTCCGAGGAAGCGCTGCCCCCGGTCCAGGGCCCGGGCGTCTCGACCACCCCGACGACGCCGGACGCGCCTGCGTCGCCCGGCGACCCGGGCACGGGCGGGAACGATCCTGCCGCGCCGGATCCGGAGACCTCGGCTCCCGCCGCGGCGGAGCCGAGCGCCGGCCCGTCGCCGCGGAAGTCCCCGTCGCGCAAGCCCTCGCCGACTCCGCACTCCTCGACTCCGGGGAACCCGTCCCCGCCGCCGTCGTCCTCGAGCCCGTCCGCGCCGACGCCGAGCCAGCCGGAACCGCCGACCCCGACGGCCCCGACCGCCACGGCGACCACGCCGACGACACCGACGGGGACGGTGGGGTCGCCGGCCTGACCGGCAGCCGGCCCGGGCGCAGACACGGATACGAACACGGATACGAACACGGACCCGGGGACGGACCCGGGTCCGTGCCCGGTCCCCGGCACAAAAAGCGGTGCATTTGGTGCGCGATGGCGCCCCATGGGTTTTAGTGGAGGACGAAACAAGGCAATCCCCGGGCCCGA
>NZ_JBSGWY010000017.1:46533-62860 GCF_053609145.1 Streptomyces sp. NPDC054961
TGCCCGGCCCTCCCGGGCTGCGGCCCGGGGCCCTCCCACGTACACTACCCCCGAACCCACCCGCGCCCCCGCCCCGCCCCCGGGCCCGTGCCCGGTCCCCGTCAGAACAGGCGGAGCTTGTCGTCCTCGATGCCGCGCATGGCGTTGTAGTCGAGGACGACACAGTGCATGCCGCGGTCCGTCGCCAGGACGCGGGCCTGGGGCTTGATCTCCTGGGCCGCGAAGACGCCCTTGACCGGCGCCAGGTGGGGATCGCGGTTCAGCAGTTCCAGATAGCGCGTGAGCTGCTCGACGCCGTCGATCTCGCCGCGCCGCTTGATCTCCACGGCCACCGTCGCGCCGTCGGCGTCCCGGCACAGGATGTCCACGGGTCCGATCGCCGTCATGTACTCGCGGCGGATCAGCGTGTACCCCTCGCCGAGGGTCTCGATCCGGTCGGCCAGGAGTTCCTGCAGGTGGGCCTCGACGCCGTCCTTGATCAGGCCGGGGTCGACGCCGAGCTCGTGCGAGGAGTCGTGGAGGACTTCCTCCATGGTGATGATGAGCTTCTCGCCCGCCTTGTTGACGACCGTCCAGACGCCGGCCTCGTCACCACTCCCCTCCTTGAGGGTGCACGGCGGCGACATCCAGTTGAGCGGTTTGTACGCCCGGTCGTCCGCGTGGATCGAGACACTGCCGTCAGCCTTTACGAGGATCAGACGGGGTGCCGAGGGCAGATGGGCGGTGAGCCGGCCCGCATAGTCGACGGAGCAGCGGGCAATGACGAGGCGCATGGTCGGCAACGCTACTCGACCGACGGGCCCGCACGCGATTCGCCCCCGAAAGCCCCCTTCGCGGATGGCGCGTTGTATGCGCATTCTCCTGGTGCGGTACCCACCGGGCGCCTACCGTGGTGAGCGGGAGGTTGCGACGCGTGCACACTGCGTTGCGAACTCCTTCCCTGACCGTAAGGCTCCGGCAACCCAAACGCCGGGGTCGCGAGAGGAGAACCCATGTCGCTCGACGTCTCACCGGCCCTACTCGAACAGGCCGAGCGAGGCGAGGTCGACGAAGCCGCTTTCGTCGACTGCGTCCGGACCTCCCTGCCCTACGCATGGGAGATGGTCAGCTCGCTGGTGGCCCAGCTGAAGGTGGACGGCGGCCAGTTCGCCGACAACCAGACGCCTCCGCCCGACGAGCAGGCGCGTGGCCAGCTGCTCCGCGCTCTCGCGAGTGACGCGATTCGGGGGGCGCTGCAGCGCCACTTCGGAGTGCGCCTGGCCTTCCAGAACTGCCACCGACTGGCGGTGTTCCCGCTGGACTCCTCGGTGGACGACCGGTTGGCCAAGTTCACTTCGATCCGCGGGCAGCTGCTCAACCAGTCGCCGGAACTGCGGGACTGTTAGCAGGACCGCGGACCCGGCGCGCCGTGAGCACCACGGGGCCGCGTCACAGGACCGAACCGCACCACCGCACCGCCGCTCCACCGCATGACCGCACCACGGCAAGACCGCACCACCGCACTTCCGTACGACGCGTGAGCTACGACGTCCGACCGGTATCCCGCTGCCGCTCCGGTGCCAACGGAGCGGCAGCCCTGGTCTCAGCCGAGCGCCGGAACGACTTCGGCGCCGAGGCGCCGGAGGTTCTCCTCCGTCGCGGCGAGGTCTCCCGAGCCTTCCGTCAGCAGGGCGAACCGCGTGATGCCCGTACGCTGCGCCGTGCGCGCCAGCCGGTCCGCGGCCAGCTCCGGGGTGCCGACGGGGTGCAGGTCGCACAGCAGCTCCGTGTACGCGACCGGATCGCGCATCGCGCGCTGGCGCCCGTCCACCGTCACATGGGCGTCGAGGCCCTGCTTGAGCCAGCCCGGCATCGCCTTCAGCAGCGTTTCCCGGGCGTCCGCCGTCCGGTCCGCGAGCTGGCACACCCCGGCCGACACGTGGCCCGCCTCCGGCGAACGGCCCGCGGCCCGCGCGGTGCGCCTCCACAGGTCGACCATCGCGGCCTTGTCCTCGTCCCCGCAGTGCATGCCCAGCAGCATCGGCAGTCCGCGCTCGGCGGCCCGCCGGACCGACGCGGGAGAGGTGCAGGCGACGATCACTTCCGGCCCCGTCCCCGCCGCGCCCAGCGCCTCCGACGGGCGCGGGACCACGGCCACCTCGCGGAAGCCGTACCGCTCGCCGGCCGCGCCGGCCCCCGCCCCTGCCCCCGCCTCCGTGGCCGCTCCCGACGCCGTCCCCACCCGGGGCTCGGTCAGCCAGCGGCGCAACAGGTCCAGGTCCTGCGGGAACCGGTTCTCGTACGCGTCGAGTCCGCCGCCGAAGACCTCCAGGTCCACCCAGGGGCCGCCACGGCCCACCCCCAGGGTGAACCGCCCCTCCGAGGTCAGGTGCAGCAGCGCGGCCTGCTCGCCCAGGGCCACCGGATGCGTGCTCGGCAGCACGCTCACCGCCGTGCCCACGCGCAGCCGCCGGGTGCGGCCCAGCATCAGGGCGGCCAGCGTCACCGCCGACGGACAGACCCCGTACGGCACGAAGTGGTGCTCGGCGATCCAGACCGAGTCGAGCCCGGCCTCCTCGGCCACCTCCGCGGTCCGCACCGCCCGGTGCAGTGCCTCGCCCTGTCCCTGGCCCGGGAACTGGGCCGCCAGTACAAACGCTCCTACGCGCATCGCCTTTAGCCTCCTCGCGGCTGACGCGGCCTCCCCCAGGTGGACCGGTTTCCTTACGGGCAACAACGTCTGACACGTGCCAAAGGCACGGCCTGACCGGAAAGTTATTGGGATTGTCGGGCCAGTCGCGTTCTTGCGAGGGTCGGCCTTCAGCCACCCTGCGGGTACCCGGCCTCGCTGCGCGTAGTCTGGAGGAAAGTCACTGCCGTCCGCCCATCCGTGAGGTATACGTGTCTCCGCGCCACAACCGCCCCAGGGGCGGCGAGAATCCAGCCGATCGTTCGGACCAGGGCTCGGGCCCGGGGAGCCTGGACCGGTACGGGCTGGAGCGGACGGAGGAGTACCAGGGCGAGGAGTGGAAGGTCCGGCACGTCGCGGGCGCCAGCGCGGCGGGCAAGCGCTACCGCTGCCCCGGCTGTGACCAGGAGATCCCCTCGGGCACCCCGCACCTGGTGGCCTGGCCGGAGTACGGCGGCGTCGACGACCGCAGGCACTGGCACAAGGCCTGCTGGAACGCGAAGGACCGCCGCACCTCGAAGGTGCAGCGGTCCCGCAACGCCCCGAAGTACTGAGACCAGGGCCCCGCGTCGGGCGTCAGACGTCCCGGCGGCCGACCACCAGGTACGAGCCGGCCACCGCGGCGCCCGTGACCAGCAGGATCAGCATCATGTGGCTGAGGTCGCCGGGGCCCGTGACCACGTCGCCGGCCGTCGGGTCGGTCGTGTTGGTGGGCAGCCCGAAGAGCTGTATCAGCGCCACCGGCGCGTTGTACTGCAGCAGGGCCCGGCCGGCCGGGGCGAGGGCCTCCCAGATGCTGAGGACCGCCCCTATCACCGGTGGCAGCGTGACGAGGCCGAGCATGAGGGCGATGGCCCCCGCGGAGTGCCGCACCAGCGCCCCGACGGCCAGGGCCAGTACGCCGAGCAGGGTGACGTAGAAGCTGCCCATGAGCCCGGCCGCCCACTCGTTGCCCGGGTGCAGACCCGAGCCCGGACCGTCGCGCAGGATCGAGGCGGCCAGCCCGACCAGGCAGACCGAGCCGGCGGTGGTGAGGAACGCGGTGACGCCGAAGACGAGGTACTTCGCGCTGAGCACCCGGTGCCGGTCGGGGGCCGCCGTCAGGGTGGTGCGGATCAGGCCCGTGCCGTACTCGGAGGTGATCGTCAGCACCCCGAGGACGATCACCGAGAGCTGCCCGACCAGCAGGCCGAAGAGGGCGGGGGTGGTGAACGGCATCTGCTCGTAGTCGTGGGACGCGGTCTGCCACACGACCAGGCCGCCGACGCCCACGACCAGCAGCACCAGCGAGCCGAGCGTCCACATCGTCGAGCGCACCGAGGTCAGCTTGGTCCACTCCGAGGCCAGCGCGTGCCCCAGGTGGGGCTGGGCGGCCGGCAGCGGCGAGCTGTAGGCCTCCGGCTGCGCCCGCTCCCCGGCGGCCGTGGTCGTCGCAGGGGTCATCGGATGTCCTCGGTGTTCTCGGCGGCGCTCCGCGCGGGGGAGTGCACGGGCTCGGGGGAGGGCCCGGGTGAGTGGTCGGGAGAGGCGGTGGCCAGCTGTCCGGGGCTGCCGGGCATCAGGAAGGGCTTTCCGTCGGATCCGGGCGGCGGAGGCGCGAAGAAGCCGGTCTGCGGGACGTCGAGGTCGGGCGCGGCGCCGCTCTCCTCCCATTCGGGGAGGCTGAGCGGATCCGGTTCCCACAGCTCGGCCCGCGGGTCCTCGGTGGAGGTGAACTCGAGCGAGGACTGCGTCATTCGCATGTACGCCTCTTCCAGGGAGGCCCGGTGCGGCGACAGCTCCCACAGGCGTACGCCGGCCCGGTGCGCGAGATCGGAGATCCGGGGCAGTTCCAGCCCGGTCACCCGCAGGGCCCCGTCGGGCTCCTTGAGCACCCGGCCGCCGGCCCTGGTCAGCGTGGAGCCGAGCGCGTCCCACCCCGCCGGGTCGGTATCGGCGGTGCGGACCCGTGCGAATCCGGCCGAATTGTGCGTGATGAAGTCCTGGGTGCTCATGTCGGCGAGCAGCCGGCCCCGGCCGATCACGATCAGGTGGTCGGCGGTCAGCGCCATCTCGCTCATGAGGTGCGAGGAGACGAAGACGGTGCGGCCCTCGGCGGCGAGCTGGCGCATCAGATTGCGGACCCAGAGGATGCCCTCCGGGTCGAGGCCATTGACCGGTTCGTCGAAGAGGAGCACCTGCGGGTCGCCGAGCAGGGCCGTCGCGATGCCGAGGCGCTGGCCCATGCCGAGCGAGAAGCCCTTGGTGCGCTGCCGGGCGACGTCCTGGAGGCCCACGACGCCCAGGACCTCGTCGACCCGCTTCTCGGGGATCCCGGACAGCTGGGCGGTGGCCAGGAGGTGGGTGCGGGCCCGGCGGCCGCCGTGCATGGCCTTGGCGTCGAGCAGGGCGCCGACGTGCCGCTGGGCGTTCGGCAGCTCGCGGAAGGGCAGGCCGTTGATGGTGACCCGGCCGGAGCTGGGGCGGTCCAGGCCCAGGACCATCCGCATGGTGGTGGACTTCCCGGAGCCGTTGGGCCCCAGGAAACCCGTCACGTGACCCGGCCTGACCTGGAAGGACAGGTCGTCGACGGCGGTCTTCGCGCCGAAGCGCTTCGTCAGGCCGACTGCCTCGATCATGTGCACTGCCCCTTACCAGGCCGGGACGACTTTCGCCCGCGTAAGGGTTAAGAGGATAGCGAGGATCCTACGGTTCCGTCCCGGGCCGGATCCCTGAGCTGCCCCTGAGACCGACCCGGGTTTTGCCCGTACGACCTCAGGCGTCCCTCTTCTTCAGGACGAGGTAGCCGCCGAGTACGGCGGCCAGCACCCACAGGGCCATGATCCCGAAGCCGCCCCAGGGCCCGTAGGGGGCCTTGTCGCTGCCCATCGCCCCCGGGATCACCTGCATGATCTTGGAACCGGCCTGGTCGGGGAAGTACTGGGCGACCTTACGGGTCGCCGGGACCGCCCCGAGGATGTTCGAGACCAGGAGGAAGAACGGCATCAGGATGCCGAGCGAGAGCATCGAGCTGCGCAGCATGGTGGCCACGCCCATGGAGAACAGCGCCAGCATCCCCATGTACAGCCCGGCGCCGAACACGGCGCGCAGCACGTTCGGCTCGGTGATGGCGATGCTGCGGTCGCCCAGGATCGCCTGGCCGATGAAGAAGGACGCGAAGCTGGTGACGAGGCCGACGGCCAGCGCGAGCCCGGTCGCGACGATCAGCTTGCCCGCCAGGAAGCCGCCGCGCCGGGGCACGGCGGCCAGCGAAGTGCGGATCATGCCCGAGCTGTACTCGGTGCCGACGACCAGCACGCCGAAGACGATCATCGCGAGCTGGCCCAGGGACATGCCCGCGAAGCTGGCCAGGGTCGGGTCGAAGGTGGCCTGCTCCTCCGGCTTCATGTCCTTGAAGGAGGAGCTGATGAAGGCGCAGAGCAGGGAGCTGATGCCGACCGTGACGAGGGCCGCGGAGGCCAGGGTCCACAGGGTCGAGGCGACCGAGCGGATCTTGGTCCACTCGGACTGCAGGACGGCGGAGAAGGAGGACACGTTCACTCGCCGCCCTTGTTCTTGTTGCGCTTGGCCGGGGCCTCGAAGCCGGCGCCCCACGCGGGTACGCCGGCCGGCCGGGCCGGGTTGTCGGCGGCGGGGCCCGGTCCGCCGGAGAAGCCCGGCGCCCCCGGCGCGTGGGCGTGGTACTCGACGGAGTCGGCCGTCATGCGCATGAACGCTTCCTCCAGTGAAGCCCGCTGCGGGCTGAGTTCGTGCAGCACGATCTGGTGCTGGGCGGCCAGCTCGCCGAGCTGCTCCGATGTCACCCCGTCGATCTCCAGGGCGCCGGTGGCCGGGACGCTGATCGCGTCGATTCCCGCCTCGTGCAGGACGTCCTTCAGCCGTTCCTGCTGCGGAGAACGCAGCCGGACGAAACTGCGGGAGTTCTGGTGGATGAAATCGGCCATCGACAGGTCGGCCAGCAGCTTTCCCTGTCCGATGACGACCAAGTGTTCCGCGGTCAGCGCCATTTCGCTCATCAGGTGGGAGGAGACGAAGATCGTCCTTCCCTCTGCCGCGAGCCCCTTCATAAGATTGCGGATCCAGAGAATTCCCTCCGGGTCCAGACCATTGACGGGTTCGTCGAACATCAGGATCTCCGGGTCGCCGAGCAGTGCGGAGGCGATTCCCAGTCGCTGGCCCATACCCAGCGAAAATCCTTTCGACTTCTTCTTCGCGACCGCCGACAGGCCGACCAGGTCGAGCACCTCGGACACCCGGCTGCGCGGGATCCGGTTCGACTGGGCGAGGCAGAGCAGGTTGTTGTACGCGCTGCGGCCGCCGTGCATGGCCTTCGCGTCCAGCAGCGCCCCGATGTACTTCAGTGGCTCCGGCAGGTCCCGGTAGTGCTTGCCGTCGATCCGGACCGTACCGCTGGTCGGGTTGTCGAGGTCGAGCATCATGCGCATGGTCGTGGACTTGCCCGCCCCGTTGGGGCCGAGGAAGCCGGTCACCACCCCCGGTCTGACCTGGAAGCTGAGGTTGTCCACGGCGGTCTTCGCGCCGAATCGTTTGGTAAGGCCCTCAAGCTCGATCATTGGGCCACGCTAGAACGCCAGAGGGCCCTACGCCACCTCTCGCAGGTGACCCAGGGCCCTCGGGGCTGAACTGGAAGATTGCCTTCCGGTGACGGTCCGGCGACTAGCGGCTCTGCTGCGCCGGAACGCCGCGGGTGACCGGCTCGTCGTCGATCGGGGAGGCGGCGGCCGCGACCGCGGCACCCGTCAGCGTCGCGAGCATCTCGCGGACGTTGGTGAGCTGGGCGTTGATGGAGTCGCGGCGGTTGGTGAGCGCCGCCAGCTCGCGCTCGGACTCGCTGCGGATCCGGTCCGCCTTGGCGTTCGCGTCGGCCACGATGTCCTCGGCCTGGCGCTGCGCGGTCTCCACGGTCTGGCGGGCGCGGCGCTCGGCGTCCGTACGGAGCTTCTCGGCCTCCAGGCGCAGCTGCTCCGCGCGGTGCTCGATCTCCGCGAGACGCTTCTCGGCCTTGGCCTGACGGCCGGCCAGGTCGCGCTCGGACTGCTCGCGGCGCTTGGCCAGGTTGGTCTCGAAGTCCGCGGCGGCCTGGGCGGCCTTGGCGCGGGTCTCCTCGAAGAGCGCGTCGGCCTCCTCGCGCTTGGAGGCCGCGTCCTTCTGGGCCTCGGCGCGCAGGGTGGAGGCGTCGCCCTTGGCCTTCTCGACGATCCGGACACCCTCGTCCTCGGCCGTCGACTTGCGGTCGGCGGCGAACGACTCGGCGTCGTTGCGCACCTGCTGGGCCGCCGACTCGGCGAGCTCGCGGTGCTGCTCGGCGGCGCGACGGGCCTCCTCGCGCAGGTCCTTCGCCTCCTCCTCGGCCAGGCGCAGGATCTTCTCGACCCGGGCACCGAGGCCGGCGTACGACGGCTCGGCGTCGTTCACCTGGGCCTGGGCGTTCTGCGTCTCGAGGTGTAGCTCCTCGATGCGCTTTTCCAGAGAGTTGATTCGTCCGAGGGCGCTGTCACGGTCGGAGACCAGCTTGGTGATGCGGTCGTCCACCTGACCGCGGTCGTAACCACGCCGCACGAGCTCGAAGCCGAAGGGGGAGGAAGTGTCGCTCATGGGGTTCCTGTCGAATGAGACGATGAGGTGCTACGTGAGGTGATGGGTGTTAAGGGGAATCCTAGGCGCCCAGACGGCGTGTCATCGAGTCAATCCGCGTTTGATCTGGACAATGACACCCCTTTTGAGTGGCAAGGCGACAGAATGCTTGTCACTCGTTCGGCTGAACCTCCCTCAGGAGCACACGTCAAGGTGCGCCGGCTACCCCTCCGACGCCTTGCCACCCGAACGAGCGGATCCCGCTGTCGCACCGGCCTTCACGCCCCCCGCGCCCTGGCTGCCGACCCCGGGCTTCGCGCCACCCGAAGGCGCCTCGAATGATTCCAACGCCTCAAGAACGTCCTGGACACGGGAGATCTCCGCCTGGATGTCCTCGCGCCGCCGCACCAGGACCGCCAGCTCGCGCCGGCCCTCGTCGACGAGCCGCTCGGCCTCCGCCTGCGCCTCCGCGAGCCGGCCCTCGGCCTCCCGCACCAGCTCCGCCTTCTTCTGCTCGGCCTCCTTGAGCAGCGCCTCCGCCTTGCGCACCGCGGCGATGCGGACCTTGCCCGCCTCGCTGCTCGCGTCCGACACCAGGGCCTTGGCCTTCGCCTCCGCCTCGACGCTCTGCTCGGTCGCCGCCCGCACCAGCTTGTCCACGCGCTCGCCGGCCGACTTCATCTGCTCGGCCGACTCCCGGCGGGCCCGCTCGTGCAGCTCCTCGACCTCCGCCTCGACGCGGCCGCGCAGCTCCTCCGCCCGCTCCCTTATGGCCGACGCGTCCGTGCGCGCCCCGACCAGCAGCTCGTCGGCGTCCGTACGGGCCTTCTCCACCAGGGAGTTGCCCTCGACGGTCGCCTCGGAGGCGATCCGCGCGGCCTCCTTGCGCGCCGCGTCCACCATCGCGTCCGCCTGCTCCTCGGCCGCCGTGGTGGCGGCCAGGGCCTGCTTCTGCGCGTCCCCGGTGAGCTTCTCGGCCTCCGACGAGGCCTCCGTGATGAGCCGGTCGACCTGCGCCGCGGCCTCGCTGCGACGCTTGTTGGCCTCCTCGCGGGCCTCGTCCAGCAGCCGCTCCGACTCCGTGCGCGCCTCGCCGCGGACCCGCTCGGCGTCGGTCGCGGCCCCGGCCTTGACCCGCTCCGCCTCGGAACGGGTGCGGGTCGCGTGCTCCTGCGCCGAGGACAGCGCCTCGGCCGCCTCCGCGCGCAGCCGCTCGGCCTCGTTCGCGGCCTCGCCGACCGTGCGCTCGTTGTCCTTGCGGGTCTGCTCGGTGAGCCGGTCCGCCTCGCCGACGGCTTCCGTGATCAGGCGGTCGGCCTGCTCGGCCGCCTCGGTGCGGAGCCTGCCCGCCTCGGCGCGCGCCTCGTCGAGTGTCTGCTCGGCCTCCCGCTCGGCACTTGCCAGGGTCTCGTTCGCCGCGATCGTGACGCGGTCCGCCTCCGCGGTGGCCTCGCCGATGATCCGGCCGCCCTCCGCGCGGGCGTCGTCCAGGACCCGGGCCGCCTCGGCCCGCAGCCGGGCGCCCTCGGCGGCCGCCTCGCCGACCGTGGCCTCGTTCGCCACGCGCGTCTCGTCGACCAGCCGGTCGCCCTCGGTCCGGGCGTCGACCAGGATCCGGGCCGCGTCCCGCTCGGCGGCGGCCAGCGTCTGCGCCGCCTGGTCCGTCCTGCGGCCCGCTTCGGCGCGTGCCGCGTCCAGGGTCTCGGCCGCCTCGGCCCGCAGGGCCTTCGCGGCGCTCTCGGCCTCGCCCACCGTGACCGCGTTCGCGGCCAGGGTCTCCTGGGTGAGCTTCTCGGCCTCCGACGCGGCCTCGGTGATGAGCCGGTCCGCCTGCTCGGCGGCTTCCGTACGCAGCCGGTTGGCCTCCGCACGGGCTTCGTCCAGCGTGCCGTCCGCCTCGGAGCGGGTGGCGTCCGCGGCGGTGAGCGCCGCCTCGGTGAGCAGGTCGGCCTCGGCCTGCGCCTCGGCGACCGTCGCCGCGTTCGCGGCCGTGGTCTCCTCGGTGAGCCGCGCCGCCTCCGCCGTGGCCTGCGCCACGATCCGGCCGCCCTCGGCGCGCGAAGCCTCCAGGGCGTCCGCGGCCTCGCCGCGGATGCGGTTCGCGTCGTCGCGGGCGTCCGCCTTCGTACGGGCCGCGTCGCGCTCGGAGGCGGCCAGGGCGTCCGTGGCCTCCGTCCGCACGCGCTGCGCGTACTCCGCGGTGTCCGAGCGCAGCTGATCGGCCTCGGCGATCGCGTCGCCGACGGTCCGCTCGGCCAGCGCCTTCGCGGCGTCCGTCTCGGTCCGCGCCTCGCTGCGGATCCGGTTCGCGTCCTCGGTGGCCAGCTCCCGCTCGGCGTACGCGTCGGCGCGGACCCGGCCGGCCTCTTCCTCGGCCTCCGTCCTCGCGCGCTCCGCGGCGTGCTCGGCCGCGCTGCGCAGCCCCGCGATCTCTTCCTCGGCCTGCTCGTGCAGCCCGGCCACGGCATCGCGCACCTGCTGGGCGGTGGCCTCGGCCGCCGCGACCACCTCGGACGCGCGCCGCTCGGCCTCCTCGGTGAGCCAGACCGCCTCGGCCTGGGCCTCCTCCGAGCGCTTGCGGGCCTGGGCGAGGAGCTCCTCGCTCTCCTCCCGGGCCTGCGCCCGCTCGCTCTCCGCGTCGGTGCGCGCCGAGGCCAGGGTCTCCTCGGACTCCCGGCGCCTGCGCGCGGCCTCCTCCTGGGCGGCGGCCAGCGCCTCGGCGGCTTCCTGCGCGACCCGCTCGGCGGCGGCCTTGGCCTCCGCGCGCAGCCGGTCGGCGGTCTCCTGCGCCTCGGAGCGCAGCCGCTCCGCCTCGGTCTCGGCCTCGCCCGTCAGCCGCGCCGCGGTCTGCTCGGCCTCGGCGCGGACCCGGCCGGCGTCCTCGGCCGCGCCGGTGCGCAGCTGGTCGGCCTCGGCCTCCGCCTGCGTCTGCAGGGTGCGGATCCGCTCCGCCGACTCGGCGCGCAGCCGGTCGCTCTCCTCGGTGCTCTCCTTGCGGACGTTCTCCGCGGCCGCCCTGGCGTCGCGCAGGGTCTGCTCGGCCGTCACGAGCCGCGCCTCGGCGTCCGTGTGCAGCCGGACGAGCTCCTCGTCGGCCTCCGCCCGCTTCGCGGCCAGCACCCGCTCGGTCTCCTCGCGCCGCACGGCCGCCGCGGCGTCCGCCTCGGACCGTACGGACTGCGCCTCCTCCTCGGCCTCCGCGCGCAGCCGCTCGGCCTCGGCGCGGGTCCGGTCCAGGGTCTCCTCGGCCTGCTTGCGCAGGGTCGTGGCCCGCTCGACGGCCTCGGCGCGGACCCGCTCGCTCTCGGCGCTCGCGCTCGCGCGCACCTCGTCGGCGTCCGCCCGGGACTTGCCGAGCAGCTCCTCGGCGGTCCGGGCCGCCTCCTCGATCTGCTGGACCGCCTCGCGGCGGGCCTCGCCGCGGATCCGCTCGCCCTCGGCGACGGCCTCCGCGCGCAGCTGCTCGGCCTCGCCGCGCAGCCTGCGGGCCTCCGCCTGGAGTTCGACGGTACGGGCTCGGTACTCCTCGGTGTCGTCCTTCGCCGCGCCCTTGAGCTCGTCGGCGGTGGTCGCGGCCTGGGCGCGCAGCCGCTCGGCCTCCGCCTCCGCCTCGCCGCGGATCCGCTCGGCCTCCTCGGACGCCGCCCGGGTGGTGGCGCGGGCGTCCTCCGTGGCCTTGTTCAGGACGTCCTCGGCGGTGCGGGCCGCCTTCGCCAGCTGGGCCGCCGTGTCCTCGGCGGCCGCGGTACGGGCCTGCTCGCCGGCCTCGCCGCGCAGCCGCTCGGCGTCGGCGCGGGCATCCGCCAGCGCCTGCTCGGCCTCGGCCTTGAGGATCTCGGCTTCCTTGGTGGCCTCGCCGACCAGGCGGGCCACCTGCTCCTTGGCCGTACGGGTGCGCTGCTCGTTGACGGATTCCGCCGAGGCGAGCTGGCGCGCGGCACTCTCCTTGGCCTCCGCGAGCAGCTTCTCGGCGGCCGCGCGCGCCTCGCGCAGCGATACGTCGGCTTCCTGGGCGCGCTGTTCGGCGACCCGGCCCAGGTCCATGGTCTGCTGGCGGGTCTGCTCGGCCTCGGCGGAGGTGGTCGAGCGCAGCCGCTCCGCGTGCTCGGTGGCCTCCTGGGCCTGCGCCCCGGCGGCGGTCAGCAGCCGCTCGGACTCCTTGCGGGCGCGCAGCAGCGTCGCCTCGGCCTCGGTGCGGGTCGCCTCGTTCTCGGCGGCGAGCCGGCGGGTGGCCTCGGCGGTGACCCGGGCGGCCTCGGCCCGGGCGGCGTTCAGGGTCTGCTCGGCCTCGGCGCGGGACTCGTCCATGAGCCGGCGGGCCTGCGACTCGGTGCGGGCGCGCAACTGCTCGGCCCAGGCCACGTTCTCGTTGACGTGGGCTTCCACCGTCTGGCGGCGCTCGCCCAGCTCCTGGTCCAGGCGCTGGCGGCGGTTGACGGCCTCGGCGTGCAGTTCGGCCTGGAGCCGCGCCTGGTGCTCGGCGTGCTCCTGGAGGATGCGCTGGGTCTGCGCCCGTACGTCGCGCAGTTCGCGCTCGGCGTCGGAACGCATCTGGTCGGCCTGGATCTGGGCATTGCGAAGCAGCTGCTCCGCCTGATAGCCCATGTCCGCGCCGTCGTAGGCGGGGCGGGACGCCAGATTGCGGCGTACCTCGTGGAGCTTGGCGCGCAGCACCTCGACCTGGTATCCCAGGTCATCGGCGTGCTGGACGGCCTTCCCGCGTTCCTTCTTCAGCCGCTCCATCTCGGCTTCGAAGAGCGAGAGATGGTCGGCCTCGGCCTGATGGCTCTCCTGGCTTTCGTAGCCCCGCACAGCGCGGTCCCATCCGTCCCCTGGTCGCAAGCTCACACGCACTGAGCATCGTCCGCCCGCTGAACGACGCCCCCGGGGAATGGTGTCAGATGGCGGGGCTGGGGTTACAGGCCCCGACCCCGTCTCCGCACCGAACCCCGGCCGAGCCAGAGCCACTCTACCGGCCGGGGAAACGGGACATTAGTGCTCGGGGTTGCTCGTGACCAGTTCGGTCAGGACACCGTGGCAGTCCTTGGGGTGCAGGAAGGTGATCTGAGACCCCATCGAACCCGTGCGGGGCTGGTCGTAGAGGACGCGGACGCCCTTGCCGCGGATGGCCTCCGAGTCGCCGAGGACGTCCGCGGTGCCGAAGGCGATGTGGTGGACCCCCTCGCCGTTCTTGGCCAGCCACTTGCCGACCGCGGAGTCCTCGCGGGTGGGTTCCAGGAGCTGGAGGTACGAGGCGCCGCCGTCGGAGGTCTCGTTGATCTTGAGCATGGCCTCGCGCACACCCTGCTCCTCGTTGACCTCGGAGTGGAACACCTCGAAGCCGTACGTGGCACGGTAGAACTCGACGGTCTTGTCCAGGTCGAAGCAGGCGATCCCGATGTGGTCGATTCTTGTCAGCATGGACACAGTGCAGCGCCACGGGAGGTGGTTACGCAACGTGCGCGCGATCACACTGGCGGGCCGGTGACGGCACGGGTACCGCTCAGTACATTCGGGTAAACCCTCGTTCACTCCTCATCTTCAAGGGGCTGTGCTCCATGTCCGGAACGAACAACACCACGTCAGTGATCGTCGCCGGGGCCCGCACGCCCATGGGACGGCTGCTGGGTTCGCTGAAGTCCTTCTCGGGTGCCGACCTCGGCGGCTTCGCCATCAAGTCCGCGCTGGAGCGGGCCGGGATCTCCGGCGACCAGGTCCAGTACGTGATCATGGGCCAGGTGCTCCAGGCCGGTGCGGGCCAGATTCCCGCCCGCCAGGCCGCGGTCAAGGCCGGCATCCCGATGAACGTGCCCGCCCTCACCATCAACAAGGTGTGCCTCTCGGGCCTCGACGCCATCGCCCTGGCCGACCAGCTCATCCGCGCCGGGGAGTTCGACATCGTGGTCGCGGGCGGCCAGGAGTCGATGACCAACGCCCCGCACCTGCTGCCGAAGTCCCGCGAGGGATACAAGTACGGCGCCATCGAGATGCTCGACGCGATGGCCTACGACGGCCTCACGGACGCCTTCGAGAACATCGCGATGGGCGAGTCCACCGAGAAGCACAACACCCGCCTGGGCATCGAGCGCGGCCCGCAGGACGAGTTCGCCGCCGCCTCCCACCAGCGCGCCGCCGCCGCGCAGAAGAACGGCGTCTTCGAGGCCGAGATCACCCCGGTGGAGATCCCGCAGCGCAAGGGCGACCCGGTCATCTTCTCCGCCGACGAGGGCATCCGCCCCGAGACGACGGCGGAGTCCCTCGGCAAGCTGCGCCCCGCGTTCACGAAGGACGGCACCATCACCGCCGGTACGGCCTCGCAGATCAGCGACGGCGCGGCCGCCGTGGTCGTGATGAGCAAGGCCAAGGCCGAGGAGCTGGGCCTGGAGTGGCTCGCCGAGATCGGCGCCCACGGCAACGTGGCCGGCCCGGACAACTCGCTCCAGTCGCAGCCGTCCAACGCGATCCTGCACGCCCTGAAGAAGGAGGGCCTGGAGGTCGCCGACCTGGACCTGATCGAGATCAACGAGGCCTTCGCGGCGGTCGCCGTGCAGTCAATGAAGGACCTCGGCGTGACCCCGGAAAAGGTGAACGTCAACGGCGGCGCCATCGCCCTGGGCCACCCGATCGGCATGTCCGGCGCCCGCGTGGTGCTGCACCTGGCGCTGGAGCTCAAGCGCCGCGGCGGCGGGGTCGGAGCGGCCGCGCTGTGCGGCGGCGGCGGCCAGGGCGACGCCCTGATCGTGCGCGTCGCCCCGTAGGGCACGGCCCCCGGCAGGACCCCGTACCCGTACCAGAACCGAGGAGTGCAGCACGTTATGACGGCGGTGGACGTCCCCCAGCTGGTGGCCCAGGCGCGCGAAGGCAGGCCGAGGGCGGTGGCCCGGCTGATCTCGCTGGTCGAGGGGGCGTCCCCGCAGCTGCGCGAGGTGATGGCGGCGCTGGCGCCGCTCACGGGCAACGCGTACGTGGTGGGGCTCACGGGCTCGCCGGGCGTCGGCAAGTCCACGACGACCTCGGCGCTGGTCTCCGCGTACCGCCAGGCCGGCAAGCGGGTCGGCGTCCTCGCCGTCGACCCGTCCTCGCCGTTCAGCGGCGGCGCGCTGCTCGGCGACCGGGTGCGCATGTCGGACCACGCCTCCGACCCGGGGGTCTACATCCGCTCCATGGCCACCCGCGGGCACCTGGGCGGCCTCGCCTGGGCGGCGCCGCAGGCCATCCGGGTGCTGGACGCCGCCGGCTGCGAGGTGATCCTGGTCGAGACCGTCGGGGTCGGGCAGTCGGAGGTGGAGATCGCGGCCCAGGCCGACACCTCGGTGGTGCTGCTGGCCCCCGGGATGGGCGACGGGATCCAGGCCGCGAAGGCGGGCATCCTGGAGATCGGTGACGTCTACGTGGTCAACAAGGCCGACCGGGACGGCGCGGACGCCACCGCGCGGGAGCTGAACCACATGCTGAGCCTCGGGGAGTCCCGGGGCAAGGGCGACTGGCGGCCGCCCATCGTCAAGACGGTCGCGGCCCGCGGCACGGGCATCGACGAACTCGTCGAGGCGCTGGAGAAGCACCGGGCGTGGATGGACGAGCGCGGGGTGCTGGCCGAGCGCCGCACGGCGCGGGCGGCGCGGGAGGTCGAGACGATCGCGATCACCGCGCTCCGGGCCAGGCTGGCCGATGTGCACGGCGACGCCCGGCTCGACGCCCTGGCCGGCCGGGTTGCCGGCGGCGAGCTGGACCCGTACGCCGCCTCGGACGCACTGCTGGCGACTCTGACCGAACCGGATGCGGGGGCCGCGGGCCGGTCATAGACTGGCGAAAGCCCGGAATGCCCCGACGCAGGGAGGTTTCATGGCGAAGCGCGGCAACAAGAAGCGAGCCCGCAAGAAGAAGAAGGCCAACCACGGCAAGCGTCCCAACGCCTGACCGGCCCGTGTGAACGTACGAGAGGAGGGGGGCGCCCCCCCCGCCGGGGGGGGGGGGAGCCAACCGCACCCCTCGGCCAGCCCCCGGGCCGCCCGCTCCCAGTCACACGGCGCCGCGGGGTGTGGGCGCCCACCGAGACTGCGAGCC
>NZ_JBSGWY010000017.1:62870-140066 GCF_053609145.1 Streptomyces sp. NPDC054961
GCCGCCCCCCGCGGGCGCCGGGGCGCTTGTCGTGGCGCGGGCGCCCCCGCCCCCCCGGGCGGGGGGGCGCGGCTCCTCTCGCGTACGCCGGGGCCGCGCCCCGGTTCAGGCCTTGCCGCGGCCCGCGCGCAGGTGTTCGGCGACCGGCCCGAGCGAGGCGCGCAGCGCCGCCAGGGCGTCCGGCGGGAGCAGGTCGATGAAGTGCCGGCGGACGGACGCCACGTGGTGCGGGGCGACCTTGCGCATGGTCTCCATGCCCTCGGGGGTGAGGACGGCGTAGAGCCCCCGGCGGTCGGACTCGCAGTTCACGCGGCGGACCAGGCCCGCGGATTCCATCCGGGTGATCTGGTGGGAGAGCCGGCTCTTGGACTGCAGGGTCGACGTCGCCAGGTCGCTCATCCGCATCCGGTGGTCCTCGGACTCCGAGAGGTTCACGAGGATCTCGTAGTCGTTGTTGGTGAGCCCGAAGGGCTGGAGATCCTTTTCCAGCTGGTGCATCAGCAGTCTGCTGACGTCCAGGTGGGTGCGCCAGGCGCACTGCTCGGCGTCGTTCAGCCACTGGGTGGCCGTCTCGGTCTCGATGGTCTCCATGAAAGAACTCTACCTAAGATGTTGAATTGCGTACAAAAATTACCGGGTGTGCTGGTCGCGCCGCGGCGCCGGGCGCTCCGGAGCCCGCTACAGGCCGAAGCGCCGCTGGAGATCGCCCAGCTGTCCGGGCATCCGCGGAACGCCCAGCTGCCCGAGCGGCCCCTGGCCGGCCCCCGGGACGCCCTGGGCGTTGCCCGTGGCCGCGCCGGCGCCCACGGCCCCGACCGCCTGCTCCGGCATCAGCAGCTCCGAGGACTGCAGCAGCACCGTCCCGGCGCCCACGAACTCGAACTGGTGCTCCTCGCCCGAGGAGCCCCCGATGCCCGTCAGCGAGCGCAGGCCGCCGATCACGCCCGACATGTACCCGTGGTCGTAGTGGTGGCAGGGCGACGGGCAGTCCGCCCATCCCACCAGCGCCTGCGGGTCCACGCGCAGCGGCGGCTCCATGAAGACCACCGGCCCGCTGGAGGCCGCGACGAACTTACCGGTCCCGATCAGGGTGAGGAAACCGGGGACGATCGACTGCTTGAGCGCGAGCGAGGGCTGGTACGCGAGCAGGTTCCCCGACCGGATGGTCAGGTTGCCGTTGTCCAGGTCGTAGGAGTTCACGTCGAAGGCCCGGTCGGCGAGCAGCATCTTGCCCTGCCCCTCGGCCACCACCCAGTCGCTCGCGTGCAGCGGCGAGTGGAAGCTGCTGCGCAGCAGCCGGTCGAAGCGGCCGTGGCCGATGCCGTTGAACTCGATGCGCCCGTAGTACGAGATCATCTTGCCCTTCTGCAGGAACCACTGGCTCCCCTTGAGCTCCACGCAGAAGGTGTAGGCGTTGACGTTGTCGTCGGACGGCAGGGTGTGCGGGTCGAACACCGTCGGGCCGCCGGGGCCGCCGGTCACAGGGCCAAAGTTCACAGCTTCTCCTCCGAGGCCTGTACGTACACCGCGCCCTGTCCGGACAGCTCCAGCTGGAACGCCTCGCCCGAGCCCCGCCCGACCATGTCCCGCCAGCCCAGCGCCGCGGAGAGCTTGTTGCGGACCTCGCCGTGGTGGGCGACGTAGGCCTGCGGGTCCACGTGCACCGGCCGCTGCGGGGTGATCGGCAGCTCGATGACCCCGCCGTGCGCCATCACGGCCACCGAGCCGTGGCCCTTGAGGGTGGTGGTGAACAGGCCCTGTCCGGTGACCTGGCCGCGCACCATGCCCATGACCCCGCCCTGCGAGCCCATGAACATCGTGCCCTGCTGCAGGGTGCCGTCGAAGGCGAGGAGCCGGTCCGCCTCCACGTAGAGGGTCTCGCCGGTCAGGCTGATCACCTGGATGTGGTGCCCGCCGTGGCCGAACATCACGGTGCCGCTGCCCTCGACCTCCATCAGCGGGGTCTGTTCGTTCGCCACCCGGCGCCCGATCATGCCCATCACGCCGCCCTGACCACCGGTCAGGCTCGGGGTGAAGGAGACCTCGCCCCGGTACGCGAGCATCGCGCCGCGCTGGCTGTACATCTTCTGGCCCGGCACGACCTGGGCCTCGACCATCTTCGAGTTGAGCTCGCGGAACGGCATCAGACGTCGCCCCCGATGGTGTTGCGCTCGCTGGGCTGCACGTACACCAGGCCCTCGCCCTCGAAACGGATCTGGAACGCCTCGCCCGAGCCCTCGCCGATCAGCGTGCGGAAGGTCACGCCGGACTGGAAGGACTGCTGGAGGTTGCCGGTGTGCGCGACATACGCCCCCGGGTCGACGGAGAGCGGGTACTGGGCGCTGACGCGCAGCACCACCGCCGGGCCGTCGGACGTGATCGCCGCCTGCCCGTTGCCCTCGACGGTCGTCGTGAACAGGCCGTTGCCCGACGTCGCGCCGCGCAGGCCCGTGAACGTGGTGCCGGTGCGCAGGCCGGCGTCGGTGCACAGCAGGTTGCTGGACTCGACGTACAGCTTCTCGCCGCGCAGATTGACCAGATTGATCTCACTCGCCCGGTCGGCGAAGAAGCAGGTGCCGTGCCCCTGAACCTCCATCACGGTCATCTGCTCGCCGGTGAGCCGCCGGGTCACCATGCCGCGGAGGCCTTCGCCGCCGCCGGTCATCTTTTTGAAGGCCATCTGGCCGTCGTACGCGACCATGGCGCCGTTCTTTGCTTTGACGGCGTCACCGGTCAGGTCGACGGCGAGCACCTTGCTGCCTTGAAGTCTGAACTGAGCCACGGGATGACGTTATCGGCAGAGCGCGGGAGCGAACAGGGCCCGGTGGCCGATATGGGTCAGGAATGGTCGGTTCCGACGGTGGCGGACATCACGTCGGACGCGGTCCGGGCCCCGGGCGGATCCCCGACGGGGCCTGCGGAAAGATCACCCCCGGCGGCTGAGACACTGGGCCGGACCCCTGGCATCCATCCCGAAGGTTCTCCGTGGACATCAAGACCGCTTCCGCCCTGCACCGGCTGCGCCTCATCTCCGTACCGGAGGCGCTGTCGTTCCCGGCCCTGCTGATCTTCGGATCGCTGCTGAGCCGGATCTCGGACATCGACTACCTGATGATGCCCCTCGGCGCCCTGCACGGGATCCTGTTCGTGCTCTACGCGGTGTTCCTGCTGGATGTCTGGAACAAGGCGAAGTGGCCGCTCAAGAAGGCCGGGCTGTTCTTCCTGCTGGCGATGGTCCCCTTCGGCGGCCTCTACGGCGACCGGCTGCTCAAGCGCGAGGAGTCGGCCAGCGTGCTCGCGGCCCGCGCCCGTGAGGCGGCCCGCGCATGATGATCGCGTTCTCGGTGACTCCGCTGGGCGTCGGCGAAGAGGTCGGCGCGTACGTGGCCGACGCCGTCCGCGTCGTGCGCGAGTCCGGGCTGCCGAACCGCACGGACGCGATGTTCACCACCATCGAGGGGGAGTGGGACGAGGTGATGGACGTGGTGAAGCGCGCGGTGGAGGCCGTGGAGGCGCGCGCGCCCCGGGTCTCCTTCGTCCTCAAGGCCGACATCCGCCCCGGGGTCACGGACGGCATGACCTCCAAGATGGAGACGATCGAGCGGCACCTCGCCGACGGCTGACGCACTCACACGGCGTGTACGTGCACATCAGTTGGATTCAGCACCGCCAGGTACGCGGCAAGGTCCTCCGGGTGCGGTGAGGACGAGCGTGCGGCCGGCCGCGCGGGCGCTCTCCCGGGCCCGGCGGATCTCGGGGCCGGGGTCGTCCCCCGGACCCCACAGGGACATCGGCCTCTCGGAGATCCGCCGGAGCACCTGGGCCCCGCGTGGCACTGCCGCATGGGGCCGGGTGGGCATGCGGGCGGGAGTGCGTGCGGACGTCGCCTGACGCGGCCGGCCTAGGCGCCGGCGCCCGGACCCGCGGTCAGGGCGATGGCCAGCGGGGTGCGTTCGTAGAGGATCTGATGGCCGTGGCGGGACGCGACCAGGAGGCCCGCCGCCTGAAGGGCCTTCAGGTGGGACGAGACCGTGGAGGGGGCCAGGGACAGGCGGTGGGCCAGGGCCGTGGTCGAGGCCGGATCCGTCAGCGCGCAGAGGACGTCGGCGCGGGCGCGGCCCAGCAGCCGGGCCAGGGCCTGCGGGGCCGGGCCCGCCGAGGCCGTCCACAGGGCGCCGATGCCGCGGGCCGGGTACGCCAGGGTGGGCTGCCACGGCGGGTCGTAGCCGCCGACCACCTCCGGCCAGACGAACGCGCTCGGCATGAGGAGGAGTCCCTGGCCGTCCAGTGAGCGGTCGTGGTGGGTGCGGCGGTCGATCGTCAGGGTGTCGCCCGACCAGTGCAGGTCCGGATGGAGTCCGTCGAAGAGCGCCTCCAGCCCGCCCGCGGCCAGCCGTCGCGAGTGGAAGAGGATGTCGGCCTCCAGCAGGGCCCGCAGCCGGGGCCAGTGCGGGGCGACCAGCGCGTGCCAGGCCGCCTCCATCAGGTCGGCCAGCTCCTGGACGGCCCGCGCCGGATCGGCGAGCATCCGCTGCCCGGCCTCGCTCTCCAGGGCGCCCGGGGTGCACACCAGGGAGCGCCGCAGGTCGTCCCCGGCCGCCTCCGGACCGGTGGCCCGGACCCGCGCCAGCTCCTCCTCGAAGGTGACGGAGGGGCCCGTCGGCGGCGGGCTGAGGAAATCCGGATTGTGTCCGGTGCGCGGCATCAGCAGCCACAGGGGACGCAGGTCCAGTCCGGCCGCCGCCGCGCGGATCTGCCGCAGCCAGGGCAGGTGGTAGGCGTGGCGCCGCCGGTCCAGCAGGACCCGTACCGCCTCCTGCGTCTCCCAGCGGGGGGAGATCGAGAACCGGCAGCGCATCAGGTCCGCCGGGCCGAAGCGGAAGTGGAACGTCACGGTGTCCTCCCCGGACATCCGGCCGGATCATTCGCGCTGGAACGAATCTCTGTCCCCCCAGCCTAGACGTCGTCAGGGTTCTCCGTATGACGACCGTCGACCCGGGCGCGCCCGCCCCCGAACCCCGGACCACGCCCCGGGGGACCTCCGGACCGGAGGAGGCCCCCGCTCCCGCCGCGGCCCCCGTCCCGGCCGCGGACCCCGCGACGGAATCCGCCGCGGACCCCGCGGAGGCCGCCGCGAGGGAATCCGCCGGCTACCGCTCCGTCTTCCGCGTCCGCGAGTTCCGGCCCGTCTTCGCCGCGCACCTGCTGTCCGTGCTCGGGATCGTCGTCGCCGAGATCTCCCTCACCGTCCTCGTCTTCCGCGCCACCGGCTCGCCCCTGATGAGCGCCCTCACCTTCGCCATCGGCTTCGTCCCGTACGCCTTCGGCGGCACCCTCCTCGCCCCCCTGGCCGACCGCCTCCCGGCCCGCCGCGTGCTCGTCGGCTGCGACCTCCTCTGCGCGGCCTGCGCGGCGGTCATGGCCGTGCCGGCCGCCCCGATCGCGCTGCTCCTCGTACTGCGCTGCGCGATGGCCTTCGTGGCCCCGCTGTTCCAGGGCACCCGCAGCGCCTCCCTCGCCGACATCCTCGGCGCCGGGGACGCCTACGTCCTCGGCCGCTCCCTGCTGCGCATGGTCGCGCAGAGCGCCCAGCTCGTCGGCTTCGGCCTCGGCGGGCTGCTGCTCACCGTGCTGGCCCCGCGCGGGGCCATCACCCTCACGGCCGCCGGATTCCTCGGCTCCGCGCTCCTGCTGCGCCTCGGCACCCGGGCCCGGCCCGCCCGCGCCGCGGACGGCGCGCCCCGCAGCTCCCCGCTCGCGGGCCTGCGCGCCGTCCTGGGCGAGCGCCGGCTGCGCGCGCTCACCCTGCTGTGCTGGCTGCCGCCGCTCTTCGTGGTCGTCCCCGAGGCGCTGCTCACCCCGTACGCCGCCGGGATCGGTGCGTCGACCGCCGCGCTCGGGCTGCTGATGTGCGCGCTGCCGGCGGGCACGATCGCCGGGGAGCTGTGGGCGGGCTCCGCGCTCACCGCCCGAACGCGTTCGCGGATCGTGGCCCCGCTCGCCGCCCTCTCGCCCCTGCCGCTGCTCGCGTACGCCGTCCGGCCCGGCGTACCGCTCCTGCTCGCCGCGCTCGTCCTGGCCGGGCTGGCCCACGCCTACACCCTCGGCCTCGACCAGTGGTACGTGGACGCCGTCCCCGAGGAACTCCGCGGCCGGGCGATGACGCTGCTCAGCACCGGCCTGATGACCCTGCAGGGCGTGGGCATGGCGCTGGCCGGGGCCGCCGCGGAGTTCCTGCCCGTCCACACCGTGGTCACGCTCGCCGCCGTGCTCGCCGCGGGCGTGGTCCTGCTGCTCCTCAGGGAGGTCCGCAGGACGGACGGGCCGAGGCGTGAGACGGGTCCCGCCGCCAAATGACCGCCCGGTAGGGTCTGATGCGTGCCCAAGCCGCTCAGCCTTCCCTTCGATCCGATCGCCCGCGCCGACGAACTGTGGCAGCAGCGGTGGGGGCCGGTGCCCTCGATGGCCGCGATCACCTCGATCATGCGGGCGCACCAGATCCTGCTCGGCGAGGTCGACGCGGTCGTCAAACCGTACGGACTGACCTTCGCCCGCTACGAGGCGCTGGTGCTGCTGACCTTCTCCAAGGCCGGGGAACTGACGATGTCGAAGATCGGCGAGCGGCTGATGGTCCACCCGACGTCGGTGACCAACACGGTGGACCGGCTGGTGCGCTCCGGGCTCGTCGCCAAGCGCCCCAACCCGAACGACGGGCGCGGCACGCTCGCGTCGATCACGGACAAGGGCCGCGAGGTCGTCGAGGCGGCGACGAAGGCGCTCATGGAGGTCGACTTCGGGCTGGGCGCGTACGACGCCGAGGAGTGCGGGGAGATCTTCGCCCTGCTGCGCCCGCTGCGCGTCGCGGCCTCGGACTTCGAGGAGAAGTAGCCGGGGCGCCGGCCGGGGCGGCCCGCTGCAAGATCGTGCAAAACGGACGGCTAGGCTCGGCGGCATGAAACGAAGCGTGCTGACCCGCTACCGCGTCATGGCCTACGTGACCGCGGTCATGCTCCTGATCCTGTGCTGCTGCATGGTGGCGAAGTACGGCTTCGGCACCGGCGCCGACCTGACCTTCGCGGTCTCGCAGGCGCACGGCGTGCTGTTCATGATCTACCTGGTCTTCGCCTTCGACCTGGGCTCCAAGGCGAAGTGGCCGTTCGGCAAGCTCCTGTGGGTGCTGGTCTCGGGCACCATCCCGCTCGCCGCCTTCTTCGTCGAGCGCAGGGTCCGTGCCGAGGTCGAGCCCCTCGTCGCGGGCGGCCTGGCCGGCGCCCGCGCCTGACCGCCTCTGATCCACCACCCCCGGAGAGCGACTCTCCGGGGGTTGCCCATCGACATTTACTAGGACGTCCTAGTAAATTCATGGGTATGGACGCTGACGCCATCGAGGAGGGCCGCCGTCGCTGGCAGGCCCGTTACGACAAGGCCCGCACGCGCGAGGCCGATTTCACCACGCTCTCCGGGGATGACGTCGATCCCGTCTACGGGCCGCGGCCCGGCGACACGTACGAGGGCTTCGAGCGCATCGGCTGGCCGGGGGAGTACCCCTACACCCGAGGCCTGCACGCCACCGGCTACCGGGGGCGGACCTGGACCATCCGGCAGTTCGCCGGCTTCGGCAACGCCGAGCAGACCAACGAGCGCTACAAGATGATCCTGGCCGCCGGCGGCGGCGGGCTCTCGGTCGCCTTCGACATGCCGACCCTCATGGGCCGGGACTCCGACGACCCGCGCGCACTGGGCGAGGTCGGCCACTGCGGGGTCGCCATCGACTCCGCGGCCGACATGGAGGTCCTCTTCAAGGACATCCCGCTCGGCGACGTGACCACCTCCATGACCATCAGCGGGCCCGCCGTGCCCGCCTTCTGCATGTACCTCGTCGCCGCCGAGCGGCAGGGCGTCGACCCGGCCGTCCTCAACGGGACGCTCCAGACCGACATCTTCAAGGAGTACATCGCCCAGAAGGAGTGGCTCTTCGAGCCCGAGCCGCACCTGCGCCTCATCGGCGACCTCATGGAGTACTGCGCGAACGGCATCCCCGCCTACAAGCCGCTCTCCGTCTCCGGCTACCACATCCGCGAGGCCGGGGCCACGGCCGCGCAGGAGCTCGCGTACACGCTCGCCGACGGGTTCGGCTACGTGGAGCTGGGCCTCTCGCGGGGACTGGACGTGGACCACTTCGCGTCCGGGCTCTCCTTCTTCTTCGACGCGCACCTCGACTTCTTCGAGGAGATCGCCAAGTTCCGCGCCGCCCGCCGCATCTGGGCCCGCTGGATGAAGGAGGTGTACGGGGCGAAGTCCGAGAAGACCATGTGGCTGCGCTTCCACACCCAGACGGCGGGGGTCTCCCTCACCGCGCAGCAGCCGTACAACAACGTCGTCCGCACCGCCGTGGAGGCCCTCGCGGCCGTCCTCGGCGGCACCAACTCGCTGCACACCAACGCCCTCGACGAGACCCTCGCGCTGCCGAGCGAGCAGGCCGCCGAGATCGCCCTGCGCACGCAGCAGGTGCTGATGGAGGAGACCGGCGTCGCCAACGTGGCCGACCCGCTGGGCGGTTCCTGGTACGTCGAGCAGCTCACCGACCGCATCGAGGCCGAAGCCGAGAAGATCTTCGAGCAGATCAAGGAGCGCGGACTGCGCGCCCACCCGAACGGCCGGCACCCGATCGGACCGATCACCTCGGGCATCCTGCGCGGCATCGAGGACGGCTGGTTCACCGGTGAGATCGCCGAGTCGGCCTTCCAGTACCAGCGCGCGCTGGAGAAGGGCGACAAGCGGGTCGTCGGCGTCAACGTCCACCACGGCTCGGTCACCGGGGACCTGGAGATCCTCCGGGTCAGCCACGAGGTGGAGCGCGTACAGGTACGGGAGCTCGCGGAGCGCAAGGCGGGCCGCGACGACGCGAAGGTGAAGCAGGCGCTCGACGCCATGCTCGCCGCCGCCCGGGACGGGTCGAACATGATCCCGGCCATGCTGGACGCGGCGCGCGCCGAGGCCACGATGGGCGAGATCTGCAACCTGCTGCGCGACGAGTGGGGCACCTACACGGAGCCGCCCGGCTTCTGAGCCCGGGCCCGCAGGGGCCCCGCGGACCCTCGCACACGGGCCGGTCGCGGCCGTCCACCCCCGGGGTGGCGGCCGCGGCCGGCCTTCGTCTTCCCGCGCCCGGGGCCGGGGCGGGCGTCCGGCGCGGTGGTCACGCCCCGGCGGGGCCGGGAGCGGCGCCGTCAGGGCCCTGGAGGCCGTGCATCAGCAGGGCGGTGAAGGTGGCCACCCACACCTCGTCCACCGGCTCCGAGCTGACCAGCGCGCGGTGGACGACCGTGCCCGCGATCACGTCGAAGATCAGGTCCGTGGTGTGCGAGGCGAGGGACTCGTCCTCCTCGTAGGGCAGTTCGCCGCGGGCCTGCGCCCGCTCGCGGCCCAGTACGACGAGACGTTTCTGCCGGTCCACGATGGCCGACCGGATCCGGTCCCGCAGGGCCTCGTCGCGGGTGGACTCGGCGACGACCGCCATCAGGGCGGTACGGGCCTCGGGGCGCCGCAGCAGTTCCGCGAACCGGAGCACCACGTATTCGATGTCGGCCTCGAGCGAACCCCGGTCCGGGAGTTCCAGGGAGTCGAAGAGCTCCGCGACGGCGTCCACGACCAGCTCGTTCTTCCCGGACCAGCGCCGGTAGAGGGTGGTCTTCGCGACCCCGGCCCGCGCCGAGACGTCCCCCATCGTCAGCTTCGACCAGCCCAGCTCCACCAGCGCGTCCCGGGTCGCGGCGAGGATCGCGGCGTCGGCCGTGGCGCTGCGCGGGCGGCCGGTGCGGCCGGCCGGGGAGGGGAGGGGGCCGCCGGAGGAGCCGGCTGAGCTGGGGTTGCGCATGGGCGAGACCATACCCGCCGGTATCGGAACCGCCGGGGGGCCCGCCGGTGTGCTTCAGATCACGGGGCACGGACGGGCGTAGCGAGTTACGCTACGGGTCGTAGCGTAAGAGCGGCAACCACGCGAAGGGCTACCGGCGCCAGGTGGGGACCCGGCGCCACGGCAGGACCAGTACGACGAGCGGGGCCCGGCGCAACCGGGGCAGTACGGGAGTACCAGGCATACCGCGATCGGTTCGTTTCGGCCGATCTTTTTCGTCGGCGCGCGCACACGGGGGAGGATGTACGCATGCAGCCCAGAAACATGTCCATGAGCGGCGTCGTCGACCTCGCCGCGGTGAAGGCGGCCGGCGAGGCCAAGGCGAAGGCCGAGCAGGCCCGCGCCGAGGCGTCCCGGCAGGCCGCTCAGGGCGGTGCGCCCGCGTCCGCCGGTGCGGTGCCGCCCTCCGCGCTCGTCTTCGACACCGATGAGACCCAGTTCGAGAGCCATGTCGTCCCGCTCTCGAACGAGGTTCCGGTCATCCTCGACTTCCGCGCCGAGGGCTTCGAGCAGGGCCGCGAGCTGAGCCTGCTGCTGGAGCGGCTCACGGTCGAGGCGAAGGGCCGCCTGGCCCTGGCCTCGCTCGACGTGGCGGCCAGCCAGAACCTGATCCGAGAGTTCCGCATCCAGGCCCTCCCGGCCGTCTTCGCCCTGGTCGCGGGGCAGGCCATGCCCCTGTTCCAGGACTTCGCGCCCGAGGACGAGGTCCGCGCGATCCTGGCCCAGCTCGTCCAGATCTCCGAGGAGCGCTTCGGCGTCCTCGGCGTCACCGTGGACCCGGCCGCCGAGGGCGCGCACGCCCCGGGCGCCGGCGCGGAACCCGCCGAGGCCCCCGCCGGACCGTACGACGCGCTGCTGGACGCGGCCGTCGCGGCGCTCGACGCGGGCGACCTGGGCGGCGCGGTGCAGGCGTACAAGAACGTCCTGGTGTCGGATCCGGCCAACACCGAGGCCAAGCTGGGCCTCGCGCAGGCGGAACTCCTCGCCCGGGTGAAGGACATGAACCCGCAGGCGGTGCGCACCGCGGCGGCCGAGAACCCGCGCGACCCGGCGGCGCAGATCGCCGCCGCCGACCTGGACCTGGCCGGCGGCCACGTGGCGGACGCGTTCGGGCGCCTGGTGGACACCGTCCGCGTGACGGTGGGTGAGGACCGGGACGCCGTACGGGTGCGGCTCCTGGAGATGTTCGAAGCCGTCGGAGCGGACAATCCGCTCGTCAGTTCGGCCCGTACGGCGCTCGCGCGGGTGCTCTTCTAAGGGCGTCCCGCCGCTGGTCCGGCATCGGTCCGGGTCCGGTCCGGCGCCGGTGATTTGTTGACACGGAGATAAACAGCGGCCGCACTTTGCCAAAACTTGGCAATCGCGGCCGCTGTTACTCGCAGTAAATCGAACCCCGTGAACTGTCCGGTGTGTTCACTCTTCCGCCGATCTGTCGTGGCCCTTGGTGACACCCTGTGTTGCGGCCCGACAGCGGCATGTCTTCCTCAGGTTATCTGGCCGTTACCCGCCAGTAACGAACCCCCTTGTGCCCCGGCCCCGAATGGACCACGATCGGCGACGCTCGGTCCTTCCCGCAGAGCCGCTCATCCGGAGCCGCGGTGGAGGGTCCCCACCGGGCCGGCCGGTGGCAGTGGCACCGGCCGTGGGACAGGGGGGTCTCCGCCACACGGTGGGGCCTGTCCTCGAGGTTGCGCGAACGCGTGGCCAAGTGGTTGTCGCTCGGGGGTGATCGCCGGTGTACGGGATGCGGCTGAGCCGCGGCCCGGCAGCGCGCGCTCCTTCCCGAGGACGTAGCACTTCTCCCATCCCAGGACGGGCACCGCCCGGACCGGAGATGTACGTCCGAGAAGGAGGAACGTAATGAGTTCTCAGATTCGTGGCGGGACCAGATGGAAGCGCTTCGCGCTCGTCATGGTGCCGAGCATCGCGGCCACGGCCGTGGTCGGTGTCGGCCTGGCGCAGGGTGCCCTCGCGGCGTCGTTCGCCGTGTCCGGCCAGGACTTCAAGGTTTCGGCCGACAAGCTCGACGGCCAGAACCTGATCCAGTACGGCGGCGTCGCCGAGGGTCACGACCTCAAGACGGGTGCCGCGGCGCACCACCCGGTCACCATCTCCGGGTTCAGCCACGCCGAGATCACCAACATGTGCCAGTCGCTGGTGACGCCGACTCCGCTCGGCAACATCACGATGAAGCTCCAGACGGGCACCAAGGCGGGCAAGCCCGCCGTGGCCGACAACATCTACCTCGATGTTGCGGAGCTCGACACCGACGCCGAGTTCACCAACCTGGACATCGGTGTCGCCGTCGGCGACGCGAGCCACAAGACCAAGCCGCAGGCCGGTACGGTGGCCAGCCCCTACGCGTTCTCGCAGCGTGCGGACCGCGCGGTGCTGTCCAACGTGCGCCAGAAGGCGTGGGCGACGACGGCGGGCACCTTCAAGCTGCCCGACCTCAAGCTGCGCCTCATGGGTGGCGACCAGCCCTGCTACCAGGACGGGCAGTAATCGTCCCGGGTGCGTAACCGGACGGGCGGGCGGTGACGGCGGCTGTCGCCGTCGCCCGCCCGTCCGGGCTCCACATAGTTCTCAGTACCACCCGTTTCCAGGGAGCTGTTGTCCATGAACCCCCAGGCCCCGGCTTACGTGCGCGCCGAAGACGACGCTTGGCTCACCTTGGTGTACTACCGCTTCCATGGCTGGAGCGGTCGCCGTCCCTTCTGGGCAGGTCTGTTCACGCTCCTCGGTGGTCTTCCGATCGCGTACTTCCCGTACGCGGACCTCCGGCTCGGCAACGTCACCATCGCGATGGCGACGACGGCCGGTGCCGGTTCGCTCATCATCGGCATCCTGCTGATCACGCTGGGCCTGACCCTCTGGTTCCAGCAGGGCGTACGCATCTTCGCCGGGGTCGCCTCGATCCTGCTGGCGCTGGTGTCCCTGCCGGTGTCCAACCTCGGTGGTTTCGGCCTGGGCTTCATCTTCGCCATGGTCGGCGGAGGTCTCGCGCTCGCCTGGGTGCCGGCCAGGCCGGCACAGGACGAGACGGACGCAGGGGGCGGCCGGGGCGCGGCGCAGGCCGTGGACCCGGGCATGACGGGCGCGATGGCGGGTGGGTTCCAGGGCGTACCCGGCCCCCGTGAGACGGAAACGGCATACGCGAGCGAGACGACTGCCCACGCCGATGGCGGGAGGAACAGTGCGGGGTGACGAGACGCAGCGGGGTGTGACCCCAGGTGCGGAGTCCCGTGAGAAGAAGGGCCCGCGCCACGCGGCGCCCAGGAAGTCGCTGCTGACCAAGTTCCAGATACCCGTCGGCAAGACGATGGCGCTGGCAGCCATGCCCACGGCGGTCTTCGTCGGCATGAGCATGGCGCCGAAGCTGGCCGTGGCCGACGACAAGGAGATACCCTTCGCGCCCGGACCGTGCGTGACGCGGTCCGACGAGCCCGCGGAGTCGGCGTCCCCGTCCTCGTCCCCGTCCTCCTCCCCGTCCCCGTCGAAGACCGCTTCGAAGAAGACGGAGCCGTCGCCGGACAAGTCGCCCACCGCGGTGCCCTCGCCGACCGCGAGCCCGTCGGCGTCCCACGAGGCGACGAAGCCGGCCGAGACCCCCGCCAAGCCCGCGGAGAAGCAGGCGGCCCCCGCCCCGGCGGAGGCCAAGGCCACGAACCCGCTGGACCCGCTGGGAGTGGGCGCCGCGGTCAAGGGCTTCTTCGACGAGCTCGGCAAGCCCCTCCAGGCCGCGGTCACCCCGCCCGCCGGGAAGACGGCCGACAAGCCGGCACCCGTCGCTCCCGCCCCCGACCCGGCGGCGGACGCGATCCGCGAGGCCGCGAAGACGGCCGGCGCCGAGGTCTCGGAGCTCTCCGAGGAGGTCAAGGACACCGCGGCCACCCCGAAGGACGAGACGGGCGCCAAGGCCGAGGCCGACAAGAAGGCGGCGGACAAGAAGGCCGCCGACAAGAAGGCCGCGGACGAGAAGGCCGCCGAGGAGAAGGCCGAGGACGAGAAGGACGCGGACGGGAAGGAACCCTTCCCCTGCCCGACCTACGACGCCAAGGCACTGGCCGACGCCGAAGTGGAGCAGGGCATCCCGCTGCTCCCGGACGAGCCCTGGTACCTGGACAGCTCGCTGCTGACCCTCTACGGCCTCGACTACGAGGGCATCGTCGAGGTGAAGACGGCGGGCGGCAAGACCAAGACGGTCCTGAAGTTCACGGCGGACTCGCTGGACATCAAGGACCTGTACCAGACGGTCGGCACGGGCCAGCAGGTCGCGCACCTGAAGTCCCGTCCGGGTTCCACGTCGAAGATCCGCGGGGCCAAGGTGACGATGTACACCGAGAGCCTCAAGGGCAACCTCTTCGGCCTGATCCCGATCGAGTTCAGCCCGAACAGCCCGCCGCCCCTGAACGTCCCCTTCGCGTTCTTCACGGACGCCAAGGTCGTCCAGGCCGGCCAGTTCGGCGGCACGCTGACCGTTCCGGGCCTCAAGAACTACATCGGCCCGGCCGAGTGACGGCTCCCGGCAGGTGAGCACGTAGGTCCGGAGCCGGCGGCCCGCCCCTTGCGAACGGGGGCGGGCCGTTCGCCGTTCGCAAGGGCCGTCCGCCGTGCACTGGGCTGTCCGCCGTGCACCGGGCCGGGGGCCACGAGCCCGCCCGGAAGCGTGCCGCTCGAGGAAACGCCGAGGGCGGCAGGGTCCACCCGGCGGTGCGGGCGGCGTCAGTCGCGGGTGTCGCCGCCCAGGTGGTGGACGCGCACCATGTTGGTCGTGCCCGGGACGCCGGGGGGCGAGCCGGCCGTGATGATCATGATGTCGCCCTGGTTGTGGCGGTTGAGCTTGAGCAGCTCCGCGTCCACGAGGTCGACCATCGCGTCGGTGTTGTCCACGTGCGGGACCACGTACGACTCGACGCCCCAGCTCAGGGTGAGCTGGTTGCGGGTGCCCTCGTCGGTGGTGAAGGCGAGGATCGGCTGGATCGTGCGGTAGCGCGAGAGCCGGCGGGCGGTGTCGCCGGACTGGGTGAAGGCGACGAGCGACTTCGCGCCGAGGAAGTCGGCGATCTCGCAGGCCGCGCGGGCGACGGAGCCGCCCTGGGTGCGGGGCTTCTTGCCGGGCACCAGCGGCTGGAGGCCCTTGGAGAGGAGCTCCTCCTCGGCCGCCTCGACGATCTTCGACATCGTCTTGACGGTCTCGATCGGGTAGGCGCCCACCGAGGACTCGGCCGACAGCATGACCGCGTCCGCGCCGTCGAGGATCGCGTTGGCCACGTCGGAGGCCTCCGCGCGCGTCGGGCGGGAGTTGGTGATCATCGACTCCATCATCTGGGTCGCGACGATCACCGGCTTGGCGTTGCGGCGGCAGAGCTCCACGAGGCGCTTCTGCACCATCGGGACCTTCTCCAGCGGATACTCCACGGCCAGGTCGCCACGGGCCACCATGACCGCGTCGAAGGCGGCTACGACGCCTTCCATGTTGGCGACGGCCTGCGGCTTCTCGACCTTGGCGATGACGGGGACCCGGCGGCCCTCCTCGTCCATGACCTTGTGGACGTCCTTGACGTCGTCGGCGTCACGCACGAAGGAGAGGGCGACCATGTCGCAGCCCATCCGCAGGGCGAAGCGGAGGTCGTCGACGTCCTTCTCCGACAGGGCGGGGACGTTGACGGCGGCACCCGGCAGGTTGATGCCCTTGTGGTCCGAGATGACACCGCCCTCGATGACGATGGTCTTGACCTGGGGGCCGTCGACCTCGGTCACCCGGAGCTCGACGTTGCCGTCGTTGATCAGGATCTGGTCGCCCTTGGAGACGTCGCCCGGCAGACCCTTGTAGGTCGTGCCGCAGATCGACTTGTCGCCGGGGACGTCGTCGGTGGTGATGGTGAACTCGTCACCGCGGACGAGCTCGACGGGACCCTCGGCGAAGGTTTCCAGACGGATCTTCGGGCCCTGGAGGTCGGCGAGGACGCCCACCGCCCGCCCGGTGTCCGCGCAGACCTTCCGGACGCGGTCGTACCGCTCCTGGTGTTCTGCCTGGGAGCCGTGGCTGAAGTTGAATCGGGCCACGTTCATACCGGCCTCTACGAGCGCTTTCAGCTGCTCGTAAGAGTCGACGGCGGGGCCCAGGGTGCAGACGATTTTGGAACGGCGCATGGAGCGGATCCTATCGGTTTGTTTCGCAGTGGAATATTCCGTCTGGTGGAAAGTCCAAAGTGACTAGCGAGTAACCAACGCGTACGTCTGGCTGGCGATCTCCAGTTCCTCGTCGGTCGGCACCACGGCCACGGCCACCCGGGCCCGCTCCGCGGACACCAGGCGCGGCGCGGAGGACCGCGCCGCGTTGGCCTCCGGGTCCAGGGCCAGACCCAGCTCCTCCAGCCCGGCCAGGGCCATCTCCCGGATGGAGGAGGAGTTCTCGCCGACACCGGCCGTGAAGGTCACGGCGTCCACGCGGCCGAGGACGGCCGAGTAGGCGCCGATGTACTTCTTCAGCCGGTGGATGTACGAGGCCAGCGCCAGGCCCGCCGAGGCGTCGCCCTCCAGCGCCCGCCGCTGCACCTCGCGCATGTCGTTGTCGCCGCACAGACCCAGCAGACCGCTCTTCTTGTTCAGGAGCGAATCGATCTCGTCGACCGACATGCCGCCCACGCGCGCCAGGTGGAAGACGACCGCCGGGTCGATGTCGCCCGAGCGGGTGCCCATGACCAGCCCCTCCAGCGGGGTCAGGCCCATGGACGTCTCCACGCAGACCCCGCCGTGCACGGCCGAGGCCGAGGCGCCGTTGCCCAGGTGCAGCACGATCACGTTCACGTCCTCCTCGGGCTTGCCGAGGAGCGCGGCCGTGGCGCGGGCGACGTACGCGTGGGAGGTGCCGTGGAAGCCGTACCGCCGGATGGAGTACTTGTCCGCCGTCGCCACGTCGATCGCGTACCGGGCCACGTGCTCCGGCATCGTCGAGTGGAAGGCCGTGTCGAAGACGGCCACCTGCGGAAGGTCCGCGCGCAGCTCGCGCGCCACCTCGATGCCGGTCACGTTCGCCGGGTTGTGCAGCGGCGCCAGCGGGATCAGGGCGCGGATCTCGGCCAGCACCGCGTCGTCGATCAGCGTCGGGTGCGTGAACTTGGTCCCGCCGTGCACCACCCGGTGCCCCACGGCGGCCAGTTCGGGGGAGTCCAGCCCCAGCCCGTCGGCGGCGAGCTCCTCGGCCACGGCCCGCAGCGCCTGCCCGTGGTCCGCGATCCGGCCGACCCGCTCGCGCTTGGCGCCGGCGCCGTCCGGGGCCCCGCCGGTGAACGGTTCGTGCGTGAGCCGGGAGGTCTCCTCGCCGATGCGCTCGACCAGGCCGGCCGCCAGGCGGGAGGAGTCCGCCATGTCGAGCAGCTGGTACTTCACCGACGAGGAGCCGGAGTTGAGGACGAGTACGCGCGATGCGGTCACGATGGGGGTCATTTCCTTTGGGTGGGGGCTCGGGCGGGGGCTCAGGCGGTGGAGGCCGGGGCGCCCTGCGCCTGGACGGCGGTGATGGCCACGGTGGTGACGATGTCCTGGACCAGGGCGCCGCGCGAGAGGTCGTTGACCGGCTTGCGCAGACCCTGCAGGACCGGACCGACCGCCACGGCGCCGGCCGAACGCTGCACGGCCTTGTACGTGTTGTTGCCGGTGTTGAGGTCCGGGAAGATCAGCACGGTCGCGCGGCCGGCCACGTCGGACCCGGGGAGCTTGGTCGCGGCGACCGAGGGCTCCACGGCGGCGTCGTACTGGATCGGGCCCTCGATCAGCAGGTCGGGGCGCTGGGCGCGGACGAGCTCGGTGGCCTTGCGGACCTTGTCCACGTCCGCGCCGGTGCCGGAGGTGCCGGTCGAGTACGAGAGCATCGCGATCCGCGGCTCCAGCCCGAAGGCGGCGGCGGTGGTCGCCGACTGGATGGCGATGTCGGCGAGCTGCTCGGCGTTGGGGTCCGGGTTGACGGCGCAGTCCCCGTACGCGAGGACCTTGTCGGCCAGGCACATGAAGAAGACCGAGGAGACGATGGACGCGTCGGGCTTGGTCTTGATGATCTCGAAGGCCGGGCGGATCGTGGCGGCGGTGGAGTGCACCGAACCGGAGACCATGCCGTCGGCGAAGCCCTCCTGGACCATCAGGGTGCCGAAGTAGTTGACGTCGGTGACCACGTCGTTGGCCAGTTCGACCGTCATGCCCTTGTGGGCGCGGGCCGTGGCGTAGTACTCGGCGAACCGTTCCCGCAGCGGGGAGGTCGCCGGGTCGATGAGCTGGGCGCCCGAGATGTCGATCCCCAGGTCGGCGGCCTTCTTCAGGATCGCCGGCTCCTCGCCCAGCAGGGTGAGGTCGCAGACACCGCGGCGCAGCACCACGTCCGCGGCGCGCAGCACGCGCTCCTCGGTGCCCTCCGGGAGGACCACGCGGCGGCGCTCGGAGCGGGCCTGCTCCAGCAGCTCGTGTTCGAACATCATCGGCGTGACGCGCTCGGAGCGGGCCACCGACAGCACCTCGCGCAGCTCGGCGGTGTCCACGTGGCGTTCGAACAGGCCGAGCGCGGTCTCCAGCTTGCGCGGGGTCGCGGAGTTCAGCCGGCTCTGGAGCGAGAAGAGTTCGGCGGCCGTCGGGAAGCTGTTGCCGGCCACCGAGACGACCGGCGTGCCGGGAGCCAGCTTCGAGGCCAGCGTCAGGATGTCCCGGGTGGGGCGCTCGTTCAGCGTCAGCAGCACGCCGGCGATCGGCGGGGTGCCGGAGGTGTGCGCGGCGAGCGCGCCGATCACCAGGTCGGACCGGTCCCCGGGGGTGACGACCAGGCAGCCGGGGGTCAGGGCGTTGAGGAAGTTCGGCAGCATGGCCCCGCCGAAGACGAAGTCCAGGGCGTCGCGGGCGAGCCCGGCCTCGTCGCCGAGGAGCACCTCCCCGCCGAGCGCCTGGGTGATCTGGGCGACGGTCGGCGCGGACAGGTGCTTGTCGTCCGGCAGCACGTAGCAGGGGACGGGGAGCCGGGCGGCGAGCCGCTCGGCTATCACGTCGCGGTCCTCGGCGGCCACCCGGTTGACGACCATCGCGCCCACGCGGCAGCCCAGGGCCTCGTACGCGCGGTACGCGTTGCGGGCCTCGGCGCGCACGGCGTCGGCGTCGTGCTGGGTGGCGCCCACGACGGGGACGACCAGCGCGCCCAGCTCGTTGGCGAGGCGGGCGTTGAGCGCCAGCTCGTCGGGGAGGTTGGTGTCGGCGTAGTCGGTGCCGAGGACCAGCATGACCTCGTAGTCGCGCGCCACCCGGTGGTAGCGGCCGACCAGCTGGGAGACCAGCTCGTCGGTACCCTTCTCGGCCAGGATGACGGAGGCCTCCTGGTACTCCATCCCGACGGCGGTCGAGGCGTCCTGGTCGATCCGGTAGCGGCCCTTCAGGAGGTCGAAGAGCCGGTCGGGTCCGTCGTGCAGCAAGGGGCGGTAGACGCCGACCCGGCCCGTCTGGCGGGTCAGGAGCTCCATGATCCCCAGCTCGACGACCTGGCGGCCGTCCCCCCGCTCGATACCGGTCACGTACACGCTGCGCGTCACGCGTGGTCTCCGTCCCAATCGTGTGAATGTCGGTGCGGCCCCACCGCGATCCTCGCCGCCGCGGGGCGGATCTCCGAGCCGGATGTCCCGGTTAGTGTGGGCTTGGCCTCTCGACGATACCTCCGTGGCCCGACAGGACGCCCGCCGGGAAAAGGCCCTGTCCGCAGGGGTCGAAAGGCCCTTCGGGCACCGGCCGCGCGGAGTGCCACGGAGCGCGCGTCGCCCCGTGAGCGTGGAACAATCGGACACGCTTCATCAATACGCCCTTCATATGTACGGCCGGCCGCCCGCACGCGTACGGCCAGGTACGACCAGGAGCAGGAGACACAGCACGATGCGTATCGGAGTTCTCACCGCAGGCGGCGACTGCCCGGGCCTGAACGCTGTCATCCGGTCGGTCGTACACCGCGCCGTGGTCGGGCACGGGGACGAGGTCATCGGTTTCGAAGACGGCTTCAAGGGCCTCCTGGACGGAAACTTCCGCCCCCTCGACATCAATGCCGTCAGCGGCATTCTCGCCCGGGGCGGCACGATTCTCGGTTCAGCCCGGATGGAGCGCGCGCGCCTGCACGAAGCGGCCGAGAACGCGGCCGAATTGGCGAAGCGCTACGGCATCGACGCCCTGATCCCGATCGGCGGCGAGGGCACCCTGACGGCCGCCCGGATGCTGTCGGACGCGGGCATGCCCGTCGTCGGCGTGCCGAAGACGATCGACAACGACATCTCCTCCACCGACCGCACCTTCGGCTTCGACACCGCCGTCATGGTCGCCACCGAGGCCATCGACCGCCTCAAGACCACCGCCGAGTCGCACCAGCGGGTCATGGTCGTCGAGGTCATGGGCCGTCACGCGGGCTGGATCGCCCTGGAGTCCGGCATGGCCGGCGGCGCCCACGGGATCTGTCTGCCCGAGCGCCACTTCGAGGTGGACGCCCTGGTCAAGATGGTGGAGGAACGATTCGCCCGCGGTAAGAAGTTCGCCGTCATCTGCGTCGCCGAGGGCGCGCACCCGGCCGAGGGCTCCATGCCGTACGAGAAGGGTGCGATCGACGCGTACGGGCACGAGCGCTTCGCGGGCATCGGCAACCGCCTCGCGGTCGAACTGGAACGGCGCCTGGGCAAGGAGGCCCGCCCGGTCATCCTCGGCCACGTCCAGCGCGGCGGTACCCCCACCGCGTACGACCGCGTCCTCGCGACCCGCTTCGGCTGGCACGCCGTCGAGGCCACCCACCGCGGCGACTTCGGCAACATGACGGCCCTGCGCGGCACCGACATCGTGATGGCCCCGCTGGCCGAAGCCGTCACCGAGCTGAAGACCGTCCCCGAGGAGCGCATGTACGAGGCCGAGTCGGTCTTCTAGGCCCGCGGCGGACCCGGGCACACCGGCCGGCCGCCGCGCGCACCCGTCCGCCGGCCGTCCCGGGCCGGTCCTACGGCCCTGCCCGGCAGGGACCTTCCTCCCGACTCCGACGGCCGAACGGCCCCGGCGCGGTCCCCGTGCGGACGCGCCGGGGCCGTTCGCCGTGGTGGTCCGGGCCGCGGAATGTGTCCTACGCCGCACCGCCCGCGACGTACCAGAAGTGCTCCACGATGTCCGCGAGGAACTCGCGCCCCGCGTCCCCGGTCCCGGCCTCGCCCACCCCGCCGCCCCAGCTGAGGGTCGTCACCATCTTCGACTGGTAGTCGCCGTGCAGCCGCTCCAGCACCCGCTCCAGGTGCTCCTTCGGTACGGGCAGCAGCTTGGACAGCGGTTTCACGTACGCCTGCCACCGCGTGGTCACCGCGCTGCGCAGCAGGCCGGCGAGCTCCTCGTGTTTGCCGGTCGCCGTCACGAACTGGGCCAGGGTCAGTCCGAGCGCCGTCGCCAGGGCGGCGGACTGGCGCTCGTTGCCCTTCCAGCGGCCGGCGTCCTCCATCTTCTGGTAGGCGCCGGCCTCCACCCCGATCCGCCGGGCCAGGTCCTCGGCGGCCAGCCCCCGGGAGATCCGGTGCTCGCGCAGGGTGACCGGCTCGGCGAGCAGCTCGCCGGGGGAGCACCAGAGCACGCCCGCGAGGGCCGTGAGCTCGGCGGAGCCGGGCGAGATCTCGCCACGCTCCCAGGCCATCACGGTCTCGGGCGTGACGAGCAGTCCGTACTGGGCGCGCAGGCCATAGGCGACATGACCGGGAGCCATGCCCAGGGCCGCGCGGAGACGACGCGCGGCGGGGGCATTGAAAGGTGGGCTGGAGTGCACACGCCACACCGTAGGAGTGGCCGAGCTGCGGCGACTACAGACCAATCAAACAAGCCCATAACTCGTAGGAACATCCCATGGAGTTAAGGGCTTTGGTCCGTTTTCTCTGCGACTGACCGGTAATCGGATCGCGCGGTGATCCACTCCCCATCGTACGTTTCCGGCCGCCCCCGGCGATACCCCCGCGCGTGATCCCCCTCACACGGCCCCACCGTCCTGAACCGGCCACCCGGCCGATACGTGCTCCGGGAAGAGGCCCCCGCTCACGGGGGTGGCGGGGGCCTCTTCCCGCACCCGTCCCCGCCCCGCGCGAGGAGCCGGCCGAGCGCGAGGCCGTGGGCCGGGCCGGACCGGACCGGGGCTGCGGGCTTCGGTCGCGGTGCGCGGGGTCATGGGCGGCCGAGGGACGGCTCCGGCTCGTGCTGCGGCATCTGGTCGCGCCGGGGGAGCAGGAGCGGGGACGCCAGGACGAGCAGTCCCGCGGCCGCGAGAGCGGTGCGCGGGCCGGTGGCGCCGGCGAGCAGACCGCCGAGCGCGGTGCAGAGGGCGATGGACGCCTGCTGGCCGATCGACCAGGCCGTCAAGGTGCGGGCCACGAGGGAGGCGGGCGTGCGTTCGAGCCGGTAGGTGGCGAGCACGGGGGTGTACAGGCTCATGCTGATGATGACCGCCAGCTCGACGGCCATCACCGTGACGAGGCCGGCGACGCCGGGACGGACGAAGGCCAGCCCGATCAGCCAGACGGCGCGCAGGGCGCCGACGGTGCGCAGGACCCGCTGGCGTCCGTAGCGGGCCACGACCCGGTGGGCCAGCCGGGAGCCGATGAGGCCGCCGCAGCAGGGAGCGGCGAAGGCGAGGGCGTACTGCCAGGGCGGGAAGCCCAGCTGGCGCAGGAGGAGCACGGCGAGCAGCGGCTCGGTGGCCATGATCAGGCCGGAGACGGCCATGTTGTTGAGGTAGAGCGCCCGCAGGCCGGGCTCGCCCAGGATGTGCCGCCAGCCCTCGAGCAGGGCGCGCGCCCGGAGGGGGTTCGTGCCGCCCGCCCGCGGCGCTTCCTCGCGGCTCCGGATCGCGGCGACGCCCAGCGCGGAGAGCAGGTAGCCGAGCGCGTCGGCCACCACGGTGGTGACCGGCCCCCACAGCCCGGTCGCCGCCCCGCCCAGCGGTGGCCCGACGGCGATGGAGCTCCAGTTCGTGGACTCGAACCGGGCGTTGGCCACGAGCAGGTCCTCCGGCCGGACGAGGGCCTTGAGGAAGGCGCCGCCGGCCGCGTTGAAAGCGATCTTGGCCGCGGAGACCACGGCCGAGACCACGAGCAACTGGACGAAGCCGAGCCGGCCGAAGGCGTAGGCGACCGGGATCGTCGCCAGCGCCGCGCACCGGGCCAGATCCATCGCGATCATGACCGGGCGCTTGCGCCGGAACTCCACCCACGGCGCGAGCGGCACCGCGATCAGCGCGCCCACCGCCGGCCCCACCGCGGACAGCACGGACACCTCGGCGGGGCCGGCCCGCAACACCAGCACGGCGACCATGGGCAGTGCGCCGAACCCCAGACCGGACCCGTACGCGCTCACCGCGTACGCCGCCCACAGCCAGCCGAACGGCCGGCCCAGCGTTCTCCTGCCCCTCACGCCCGGCGCCCCCCGACGTCCCACTCGAACAAACCGACGTTGACCGGGGAGAGCTAAGCGAGCGGCGTGACCCCAGGTCAAACAACCGACCGGCCACCATCTCACAACCATCCGTTGTTGACTAAGGTGAGCCGGCATGGACCTTGAAGCCGTACGCACCTTCGCCGCCGTCGCGGAAGCGGGCCAGTTCCAGAAGGCCGCCGCCGACCTGTCGGTCACCCAGCAGGCCGTCTCCAAGCGCATCGCCGCCCTGGAGCGCGACCTCGGCGTGCGGCTGTTCACCCGCACGCCGCGCGGCGCCGAGCTCACCATCGACGGGCAGGCGTTCCTGCCCCACGCCCGCGACCTGCTGCGCGCCGCCGAGCGCGCGGTCACCTCCGTGCGCCCCGGCCGCCGCCCGCTGCGCGTCGACGTGATCAACTCGCGCGGCGCCGCCTCGGGCCTGATGCGCGGCTTCCACCGCGCGCACCCCGAGATCGACCTCGACGTGCTGATGCTGCTCGACATCGAGGCGGCCGTGACCTCCCTGCGGTCCGGTGCGATCGACGCGACCTTCCGCGCCGTCACCGCGCCCGGCCGCCCGCTCCCCGAGGACATCGAGTCCGTCCGGGTGCTCGACGAACCGCTCCAGCTCCTCACCGGCCCCGCCCACGCGCTGGCCGCCGCCCGGTCGGTGACGGTCGCGCAGCTCGTGGGGCACCGGATCTGGATGCCCGGCCTCCTCCCCGGCAGCGAGTGGGCCGCCTACTACGACGACCTCGTCGCCGCATTCGGCCTCACCATCGAGGCGACCGGCCCCAACTTCGGCTCCGACGTGCTGCTCGACACCGTCGCCGACACCCCGGCCCTGGCCACCTTCATGAGCGAGCACACCCGCCTCGTCTGGCCCGCCGGCCACGGCCTGCGCCGCATCCCGGTGACCGACCCGACGCCCGTCTACCCGCACTCGCTCCTCTGGCACCGCGACAATCCCCACCCGGCGCTGCCCGTCCTCCGCGCCCGGCTCGCCGCCACGACGGCCGGCCACGACGCCGCCGGGACCTGGACGCCGGGCTGGGTGCTCCCGCGCTGAACGCCGCCCGGCCCGCGAGCTTCCCGGCCGGACCGGCCCTTGCCTTGACGTCGACGTCAAGGATTACGGTCGGGCCATGCGAATCGGCGAACTGGCCGAGCGGGCGGGCACCAGCACGCGGACGCTCCGGTACTACGAAGCACGGGGACTGCTGCCCGCGCGGCGCGACGGCAACGGTTACCGCACCTACGGCGAGGAAGACCTGCGGCTGCTCCACGAGATCCGCACGCTCCAGGACTTCGGTTTCGACCTGGAGGAGACCCGCCCCTTCGTGGAGTGCCTGCGGGCCGGGCATCCGGCCGGCGACTCCTGCCCGGCCTCGCTGGCCGTCTACCGGCGCAAGCTCGCCGAGCTGGACGGCCTGATCGGCCGGCTCACGGGCGTGCGCGACCAGGTGGCGGGCCAGCTCGCCGAGGCGGAGGCCGCCCGGCCCAGATGCGAACTGACCGGCTGAACCGGTCGACGACGAGAGGGGAAGGAAACATGAAGGCTCACGGTGTGCCCGAGGTGACCGACGCGGACTTCGAGGCGGAGGTGCTGGCCGAGCGCGGCCGGCCCGTCCTGGTGGAGTTCACCGCGGACTGGTGCGGCCCGTGCCGCCAGCTCGCGCCCGTGCTGTCCGCGATCGCGGCCGAGGAGGCCGGCCGGCTCAAGGTCGTCCAGATCGACGCGGACAGCAACCCCGCCACGCTCGCGCGCTACGGGGTGCTGTCCATGCCGACCCTGCTCGTCTTCCGCGACGGCGAGCCCGTCCGGCAGATGGTCGGGGCCCGCGCCAAGCGCAAGCTCCTCCAGGAGCTGGAGGAGGTGCTGCCGGCGGCCGCGACCGCGGCTACGCCCGCGGCGGCGTCGGCCTGAACCAGAGCGTCGCCAGCGGCGGCAGCGTCAGGCGCAGGCTCGCCGCCCGCCCCTGCGCGGGCACCGGCTCGGGCCGCAGCGGCCGCGCGTGGTGCACGCCGCTGCCGCCGTAGGCCTCCCGGTCGGTGTTGAGCACCTCCCGCCACTGGGGCACCTCCTCCGGGACCCCGAGCCGGTACCCGTGCCGGACCACCGGCGAGAAGTTCGAGACGCACAGCAGGGGCGAGCCGTCCTGCGCGAACCGCAGGAACGCGAAGACGTTGTCCTCCGCCGCGTCCGCCTCGACCCACGCGAAGCCCTCCGGCACGGTGTCCCGCTCCCACAGGGCGGGCGCCGCCCGGTAGGTGTGGTTCAGGTCGCCCACGAGGCTGCGTACGCCCAGGTGGTCGCCGGCCGCCGCGTACGAGGAGTCCAGCAGCCACCAGTCCGGCCCGTACCGCTCGGACCACTCCGAGCCCTGTGCGAACTCCTGCCCCATGAAGAGCAGTTGTTTGCCGGGGTGGGCCCACATGAAGCCCAGGTACGCCCGGTGCGCGGCCCGCTGCTGCCACCAGTCCCCGGGCATCTTCGACACCAGCGAGCCCTTGCCGTGCACCACCTCGTCGTGCGAGATCGGCAGCACGTAGTTCTCGCTGAACGCGTAGATCATCCCGAAGGTCATGTCGTGGTGGTGGTACTTGCGGTGCACCGACTCCTTCGAGGCGTAGCGCAGCGTGTCGTGCATCCAGCCCATGTTCCACTTCAGCCCGAAGCCGAGGCCCCCGCCGTCCGTGGGCCGGGTGACGCCGGGCCACGCGGTGGACTCCTCGGCGATCGTCACCACGCCCGGGCAGCGCCGGTAGACGGTCGCGTTCATCTCCTGGAGCATCGCCACCGCGTCCAGGTTCTCCCGCCCGCCGTGCTCGTTGGGCGTCCACTCGCCCTCGGCGCGCGAGTAGTCGAGGTAGAGCATGGAGGCGACCGCGTCCACGCGCAGCCCGTCGACGTGGAACTCCTGGCACCAGAAGACGGCGTTGGCGACGAGGAAGTTCCTGACCTCCCGGCGCCCGTAGTCGAACTCCAGCGTGCCCCAGTCCGGGTGCGCGGCCCGCTGCGGGTCGTGGTGCTCGTACAGCGGCCGTCCGTCGAACTCGGCAAGCGCCCAGTCGTCGCGCGGGAAGTGCGCCGGCACCCAGTCGACGATCACCCCGATCCCGGCCCGGTGCAGCGCGTCCACCAGGAAGCGGAAGTCGTCCGGGCCGCCCATCCGGGAGGTCGGCGCGTAGAAGCCGGTGACCTGGTAGCCCCACGAGCCGCCGAAGGGGTGCTCGGCCACCGGCATGAGCTCCACGTGCGTGAAGCCGAGCTCTGTGACGTAGGCGGGCAGCTGTTCGGCCAGCTGCCGGTAGGACAGGCCGGGCCGCCAGGACGCCAGGTGCAGCTCGTACACGGAGAAGGGGGCCTGGTGCGGCGGGACGGTCCCGCGCGCGGCCATCCAGGCGTCGTCCTGCCACACGTAGCGGGAGGCCGTCACCACCGAGGCGGTGGAGGGCGGGACCTCCGTGTGCCGGGCCATCGGGTCCGCGCGCAGGGTGTGCGAGCCGTCCGGGCGCGTGATGTCGTACTTGTACAGCGTCCCCTCGCCCACGCCCGGCAGGAAGAGCTCCCACACGCCGGTCGAGCCGAGCGAGCGCATCGGATAGGCGACCGAGTCCCAGTACGAGAAGTCCCCGCTGACCCGTACCCCCTGGGCGTTCGGGGCCCACACCGTGAAACGGGTGCCGGCCACGCCCTGGTGCTCCATCGGCTCCGCGCCGAGCGCCGTCCACAGCTCCTCGTGCCGGCCCTCGCCGATCAGGTGCAGGTCGAGCTCGCCGAGCGCCGGCAGGAAGCGGTAGGGGTCGTGGACCTCCACCTCGTCGCTGTCGTACGTCACCAGCAGCCGGTAGTCGGGCACCTCGGCCAGGGGCAGCAGCCCGGAGAACAGCCCGTCGCCCTCGTCGAGGAGCTCGGCCCGCAGCCCCTTGGCGAGGACGGTGACCGCCTTCGCGTAGGGGCGCAGCACCCGGAAGGAGACCCCGCCCCGCTGGGTGCGGGCGCCGAGCACGGCGTGCGGGTCGTGGTGGCGGCCCTCCAGCAGCCGGGCCCGTTCCCCGGCGCCGAGCCCGGGCGCCGGCCGCACCCCGCGGGGCGGGGCGGCCCGGCGGGCCCGTGGGGCGCGGGCCTTCTTCGCCGGCGTCTCGGGGGCGGGGACGGAGCCGGGGGCGGTGACGGCGACAGCGGCTTCGTCGCGGACGGTCGGTGACGGCTGTCGTGCGGCGCTCACGCGAGCGGCCTCCTCGGGGGCTTCGGGTGGGGGGTGTGGGAGCCGGGGGCGGGGGACTGGGTGCGGTGGACGGGGGGACGCTGCGGCTCGGACAGCCGCCGGATCGCCGCCATCGGCACGTGCAGCCAGTCGGGGCGGTGCCGCGACTCGTAGCGGGCCTCGTACACCGCCTTGTCGGTCTCGTAGGCGCGCAGGAGTACGGGGTCCTCGCGCGGGTCGCGCCCGGTGGTGCGGGCGTAGCCCTCGCAGAAGGCGGCCCGGCAGGCGTCCGCCCAGGCGGGGGCGAACGGCCGGTGCGAGCGGGCGGCGTAGTCGAAGGAGCGCAGCATCCCGGCGATGTCCCGGACGGCCGGCTCCGGACGGCGGCGGTCGGCCAGCGGCCGGGCCGGCTCGCCCTCGAAGTCGATGAGCGCCCAACTGCCGTCCACGGTGCGCAGGGTCTGCCCCAGGTGCAGGTCCCCGTGGATCCGCTGGGCGGGCACCCCGGCCCCGCGGGAGGCGGCCAGTGCGTCGAAGGCGCCGCGCAGCCCCGCCTCGTAGGGCCGCAGCGCGGGCACCTCGCGGGCGGTGGCGGCGAGCCGCGCCGTCATCCCGGCGGCCAGCCGGGCCGTCTGCTCCGGACCCAGCGCGACGGTGGGCAGGGCCCCGGCCAGCGCGCTGTGCACCTCGGCGGTGGCCCGGCCCAGCGCGTGCGCCTCGGCGGTGAAGTCGGCGCCGGAGCGCAGCCGGTGCAGCGCGAGCTGCCAGCCGTCGTCCGAGCCGCGCAGGTACGGCTGCAGGACGCCCAGGGTCAGCGGCTCGGATCCGGGCAGGTCGGCCTCGTACCAGGCGACCGGCGCGGGGACCCGGACACAGCCGGCGGCGGCCAGGGCCCTGGGCAGCTCCAGGTCGGGATTGACCCCGGGGCCGACTCGTCTGAACACCTTCAGGATGTGCGAATCCCCGTAGATCATCGAGGAGTTGGTCTGCTCGCCGGACAGCGGCCGGGGCGCCGGGCCCTCGGGGATCACCACGGCCGGGTCCCGGTCGAAGCGGAGCGGCCCGAGCCTCCCGGGGGAGCGCAGCCGCTCCAGCAGCAGCGAGGCGAGCCGGGGGTCGCCCAGTCCCTCGTAGACCGACTGGCCGGCGTACGGGCCGTGCTCGGCGCGGCCGATCAGCGCGGGTGCGAGCGCGGGCGGCAGCGGGCTCGGGCGGATCCCGAGCAGCAGCTGGTAGCAGTCGCCGTCCACGTCCAGCAGCAGGTGGAGCAGTCCGGGCGTGGACCCGGGCGGCAGCAGTTCGGCCGCCGAGACCGTCCTCAGCCGTCCGATCTCACGGCTCTTGCCCGCGAACCAGCGCTGTGCGGGCAGCCAGGCCCTCAGCATCGGCTCCAGTGGGCCGAGTCCGGTGACCCGGTCGGCGGTGAGCCGATCCCGGGCGGATGCAGCCTCCGACATGGCGTCGCGTCCTTTCCCCGGGGCCGTCAAAGAATGCGCAGAGTGTCCCGGATCGCGGTAGTTGCTTCTCCGGTGTGTGTGAGTGTCGGGTCAATTGGTCCTTACAGGGGCGGGCGGTTGACCCATTCGCCGCGCCCGCCCCCGGGTCCGGTCCCTACTCGGCGCGCAGGCGGAACCAGTAGAAGCCGTGTCCCGCCAGGGTCAGCAGGTACGGCCACTGGCCGATCGGCGGGAAGCGCACGTCACCCGTCAGCTCCACCGGGACGCGCCCGTCGAACGACTGGAGATCGAGCTCGGTGGGCTGTGCGAAGCGCGAGAAGTTGTGCACGCACAGCACCAGGTCGTCCCCGAACTCCCGGAGGAAGGCGAGCACCGCCGGGTTGGACGAGGGCAGTTCGGTGTAGGAGCCGAGCCCGAACGCCGGATTCGCCTTGCGTACCTCGATCAGCCGGCGGGTCCAGTGCAGCAGCGAGGAGGGCGACGCCATGGCCGCCTCGACGTTGGTGACCTGGTACCCGTGGACCGGGTCCATGATGACCGGCAAGTTCAGCCTGCCCGGATCGCACGAGGAGAAACCGGCGTTGCGGTCGGGGGTCCACTGCATCGGCGTGCGCACGCCGTCGCGGTCACCGAGCCAGATGTTGTCGCCCATGCCGATCTCGTCGCCGTAGTACAGGACCGGCGAACCGGGCAGCGACAGCAGCAGGGCCGTGAACAGCTCCATCTGGTTGCGGTCGTTGTCCAGCAGCGGGGCCAGCCGGCGTCTGATGCCGATGTTGGCCCGCATGCGGGGGTCCTTGGCGTACTCGGCGTACATGTAGTCGCGCTCTTCGTCCGTGACCATTTCGAGGGTGAGCTCGTCGTGGTTGCGCAGGAAGATGCCCCACTGGCAGCGGTCCGGGATCGCCGGGGTCTTGGCCAGGATTTCCGAGACCGGGTAGCGGGACTCCCGGCGTACGGCCATGAAGATGCGCGGCATGACGGGGAAGTGGAAGGCCATGTGGCATTCGTCCCCGCCCTTGGCGAAATCCCCGAAGTAGTCGACGACGTCCTCGGGCCACTGGTTGGCCTCGGCGAGCAGCACGGTGTCCGGGTAGTGCGCGTCGATCTCGGCCCGGACCCGCTTGAGGAGGGTGTGGGTGCGCGGCAGGTTCTCGCAGTTGGTGCCCTCCTCCGCGTACAGGTAGGGCACGGCGTCGAGGCGGAAGCCGTCGATGCCGAGGTCGAGCCAGAAGCGGAGCGCGGAGACGATCTCCTCCACGACGGCCGGGTTCTCGTAGTTGAGGTCCGGCTGGTGGGAGAAGAACCGGTGCCAGTAGTACTGCTTGCGGACCGGGTCGTACGTCCAGTTCGAGGTCTCGGTGTCGACGAAGATGATGCGGGCGTCCTGGTACTGCTTGTCGTTGTCGGCCCACATGTAGTAGTCGCCGTAGGGCCCGTCGGGGTCCTTGCGGGACTGCTGGAACCACTCGTGCTGGTCGCTCGTGTGGTTCATGACGAAGTCGATGATCACCCGCATGCCGCGGGTGTGCGCGGCGTCCACGAACTCCACGAAGTCGGCGAGGTCGCCGAACTCGGGCAGTACCGAGGTGTAGTCGGAGACGTCGTAGCCTCCGTCGCGCAGGGGTGAGGCGAAGAACGGCGGGAGCCAGAGGCAGTCGACGCCGAGCCACTGGAGGTAGTCCAGTTTGGCGGTGAGCCCCTTGAGGTCACCTACGCCGTCGCCGTTGCTGTCGTGGAAGGAGCGGACGAGGACCTCGTAGAAGACCGCCCGCTTGAACCAGTCGGGATCGCGGTCCTTGACGGGGGTGTCCTCGAAGGTGTCGTGGACGGGATCGTTGATCATCATGAGGTGGGTGACCCTCCGGTGGGCGGGGACGGTCGCAGAGCGGCCAGCACGTGCGCGGGCGTTCGGCCCGGCTCTAGGCGCACGTAGTTCGCCCTGCCCCAGTGATAGGTCTCGCCGGTGAGCTCGTCGCGCACCGCGAGGGACCCGTGCCAGTCGAGGCCGAGTACCGGCATGTCCAACGAGACCGTCGCCTCCTGGGTGTGGTGCGGATCGAGGTTGACGACCACCAGTACGGAATTGGCTCCGGCGTGCTTCGAATAGGCGATCACCTGTTCGTTGTCGGTCGGGTGGAAATGGATGTCACGAAGCTGCTGGAGGGCGGGGTTGCGGCGGCGCGTCCGGTTCAGCGCGGTGATCAGCGGGGCGATCGTGCGGCCCTCGCGTTCGGCGGCGGCCCAGTCGCGCGGCCGCAGCTCGTACTTCTCGGAGTTCAGGTACTCCTCGCTGCCCTCCTTGACGGCGGCGTTCTCGCAGAGCTCGTAACCGGCGTAGACCCCCCAGGTGGGGGAGAGGGTGGCGGCGAGGACCGCGCGGACCTCGAAGGCGGGGCGGCCGCCGTGCTGAAGGTACGCGTGCAGGATGTCGGGCGTGTTGACGAAGAAGTTCGGCCGCATGACGGAGGCGGAGCGGGTGTCCGCGAGCTCGCTCACGTACTCCGTGAGCTCGGCCTTGGTGTTGCGCCAGGTGAAGTACGTGTAGGACTGCTGGAAGCCGATCGAGGCGAGGGCCCGCATCATCGCGGGCCGGGTGAACGCCTCGGCCAGGAAGATCACGTCCGGGTCGGACTTGTTGATGTCCGCGATCACCTTCTGCCAGAAGACCACCGGCTTGGTGTGCGGATTGTCGACCCGGAAGATGCGGACCCCGTGGTCCATCCAGTGCCGCAGGATCCGCACGGTCTCCTCGACGATGCCGGCCATGTCGGTGTCGAAGTGGATCGGGAAGATGTCCTGGTACTTCTTCGGCGGGTTCTCCGCGTACGCGATCGTCCCGTCGGCGCGGTGGCGGAACCACTCCGGGTGCTTCTCCACCCACGGGTGGTCCGGGGAGCACTGCAGGGCGAAGTCGAGCGCCACCTCGATGCGCAGCTCGCGGGCCTTGGCCACGAAGGCGTCGAAGTCCTCGATGGTGCCGAGCTCCGGGTGGACAGCGTCGTGCCCGCCCTCGGTGGAGCCGATGGCCCAGGGCACGCCCGGATCCCAACTCCCGGCGGAGAGGGTGTTGTTCGGTCCCTTGCGGAAGGTGCTCCCGATGGGGTGGACCGGTGGCAGGTAGACCACGTCGAAACCCATCGCGGCGATGGCCGGCAAACGCTCGGCGGCCGTCCGGAAGGTCCCGCTGACCGGGGCCTCGCCGGGCTCCAGCACGGCCCCCTCCGACCGGGGGAACATCTCGTACCAGGAGCCGAAGAGGGCCCGCTTGCGCTCGATCAGCAGCGGCAACGGCTTGGAGGCGCTGACCAGCTCCCGGAACGGGCGCTTCGCCAGGGTCGCCGTGACCTGCGGATCGAGGGCGGCCGCGTACCGTACGGCGACCTCGCGCTCCTCGTCGCGCATCGCGTCGACGGCCGTGAGCACGTGCTCGCGGCCGTCCCGCTTGGGGATCTTGGCCGCGGCCCGCTCGTACAGCTCGGCGCCCTCCAGGAGCGTCAGGTCCGTGTCCATCCCGGCGGGGATCTTGATCGCCGCATGGGCCCGCCAGGTGGCCACCGGGTCACTCCACGCCTCGACGGTGTACGTCCACCTCCCCTCGGTCTCGGCGGACACCCGGGCTCCCCACCGGTCGGTGCCGGGAGCGAGCTCGGACAGCGGTACGGGGGGCCGCAGCCGCCCGCTCGGATCGCGGAGCACGACATGTGCGGCCACGGCGTCGTGCCCCTCGCGGAACACGGTGGCGGAAATTTCGAAGACTTCGTCCACGACCGCCTTGGCGGGTCTGACGCCGCAGTCGACGGCAGGGCGGACGTCCAGCACGGGAATGCGACCGATCATGATGGGATCACCTGGGGGCAGTTCGCAGGGCTCGGTGACAACAGGCCAGCCGGTAAGGCGACTGGTAGTGCACGCTCTGTTCGCTCTGTTTCTAGCCGCTCGGAAGACGGCTGGGCTGCGGGCATGGCCGCTCCTGTCCGCGTTCACTCGGGTGGCGGGAGAAGGTCGGGGGAGGGTGTGCCGTGCGTGTTACCCGGGGAGGCCTGCCCACTCCTGCCCGGACCAATCCGTGTGTTCGGTTAACTACTCGTACGTAGTCGCACAGGTATCCCCAAGGCCCTGCCCGACATTCGCCGATGTTCCGTCAACTCCGTAACAACTACCGGATGTCCGTGGCCCGGGGCCCAACCCGCGGTGGAGCGGCGGTAGAGACGCCGTGGCCGGGGGGAGAGGGCGGCGCTAGCCTTCCGAGGGTGACGCTCGCGGTGCACCGCGTGGTGCGGCCGCTTCGATCCGGAATCCCCTGCGAAGGTGGAACGCGTGAAGGCTATCCGTCGATTCACCGTACGCCCCGTCCTCCCCGAGACCCTCTCCCCACTCGCCGAGCTCGCGCGAAATCTGCGCTGGTCATGGCACGGAGAGACCCGTGAACTCTTCCAATCCGTCGATCCCGAGGGCTGGCAGGCCGCCGGCGGGGATCCCGTCCGGCTGCTCGGCTCCGTGTCCGCCGCGCGGATCGCCGAGCTGGCGGGAGACCGGCGGTTCCTGCGCCGGCTCGCCGTCGCGGCCGCCGACCTCGATGACTACGTCCACGGCGGGAGGTGGTACCAGGGTCACGAGGCCGCCGCGGACCTGCCCGCCGGCATCGCCTACTTCTCGCCCGAGTTCGGGATCACCGCCGCCCTGCCCCAGTACTCCGGCGGGCTCGGAATCCTCGCCGGGGACCACCTCAAGGCCGCCAGCGATCTGGGTGTACCCCTGATCGGCGTCGGACTCCTCTACCGGCACGGCTACTTCCGGCAGTCCCTCTCCCGGGACGGCTGGCAGCAGGAGCACTATCCGGTCCTCGACCCCAACGAACTGCCCGTCGCCCTGGTGCGGGAGGAGGACGGGACACCGGCCCGGGTCTCCCTGAGCCTGCCCGGCGGCCGGGCCCTGCACGCACACGTCTGGCAGGCCCTTGTCGGGCGGGTGCCGCTGCTGCTGCTCGACTCCGACGTCGAGGACAACGACGCGGTCGCCCGCGAGGTGACCGACCGGCTCTACGGCGGCGGCAGCGACCACCGGCTCCTCCAGGAGATGCTGCTCGGGATCGGCGGGGTGCGGGCCGTCAGGGCCTACTGCCGGATCACCGGGCATCCCGATCCCGAGGTGTTCCACACCAACGAGGGACACGCGGGGTTCCTGGGACTCGAACGCATAAGGGAACTGGAGGGGCAGCAGGGACTCGGCTTCGACGCCGCGGTGGAAGCCGTGCGCGCCGGAACCGTCTTCACCACCCACACCCCCGTCCCCGCCGGCATCGACCGCTTCGACCGGGCCCTGGTCGCCCGCCACTTCGCGGACGGCGGGGAACTGGACGGCGTACCCGTCGACCGGATCCTCGAACTCGGCGCCGAGACCTATCCCGGTGGCGACCCCGGGGTGTTCAACATGGCGGTCATGGGGCTGCGCCTCGCCCAGCGGGCCAACGGCGTCTCCACCCTGCACGGCGCCGTCAGCCGGGAGATGTTCGCCGGGCTGTGGCCGGGATTCGACCCCGCCGACGTACCCATCACCTCGGTCACCAACGGAGTGCACGCACCGACCTGGGTGGCGCCGGAGGTCGTCCGGCTCGGCGCGCGGCAGATCGGCGCCGGACGGACCGAGGACGCGCTGTCCGTGGGCGGCTCGCCGCGCTGGGACGCCGTCGCCGACATCCCCGACCAGGACGTCTGGGACGTGCGCCGGGTCCTGCGCGAACAGCTGGTGCAGGAGGTGCGGGACCGGCTGCGCGCCTCGTGGCGCCAGCGCGGGGCCGCCGCCGCCGAGCTGGGCTGGGTGGACTCCGTCCTCGATCCCGACGTGCTGACGATCGGCTTCGCGCGGCGCGTCCCGTCGTACAAGCGGCTCACGCTGATGCTGCGCGACCCCGATCGGCTGCGCCGGCTCCTCCTGGACCCGGAACGGCCCGTGCAGATCGTGGTCGCGGGCAAGGCGCACCCGGCCGACGACGGCGGGAAGCGCCTCGTGCAGGAGCTGGTGCGCTTCGCGGACGACCCGCGCGTGCGCCACCGCATCGTGTTCCTGCCCGACTACGGCATGGCCATGGCTCAAAAGCTCTACCCGGGCTGCGACGTCTGGCTCAACAACCCGCTCCGCCCGCTGGAGGCGTGCGGGACGAGCGGGATGAAGGCGGCGCTCAACGGCTGCCTCAACCTGTCCGTCCTGGACGGCTGGTGGGACGAGTGGTTCGAGCCGGACTTCGGCTGGGCCATCCCGACCGCCGACGGTCTCGGTTCGGACGAGGACCGCCGCGACGACCTGGAGGCGGGCGCCCTCTACGACCTGATCGAGGGCCGGGTCGCGCCCCGGTTCTACGACCGGGCCGGGAGCGGCGGGCTCCCGGTGCGCTGGATCGAGATGGTCCGCCGCACCCTCGTCTCACTGGGGCCCAAGGTGCTGGCGGGGCGGATGGTGCGGGAGTACGTGGAGCGGCTCTACGCGCCGGCCGCACTCGCCCACCGCACCCTGACCCCGGATGCGGCGCGGGACCTCGCCTGGTGGAAGGGGCGGGTCCGGGCGGCCTGGCCGCAGCTCGCCGTCGAGCACGTCGAGGCGCTGGCCTCGGGTCCCGTGGGCGGCACCGCCGAACTCGGCGCCACGCTCACCCTGCGCGTGCAGGTCTCGCTCGACGCCCTCGCACCCGAGGACGTGGAGGTGCAGGCGGTCGCGGGACGGGTCGACGCGCAGGACGTGATCCAGGGCGCGCGGACCTTCCCGCTCAAGCCCGCCGGCGGGCCGGACCTGGAGGGCCGCTGGCTGTACGAGGGCCCGCTCGCCCTCGACCGTACGGGGCCCTTCGGATACACCGTACGGATCCTGCCGGCGCATCCGCTGCTGGCGACCCCGGCCGAACTGGGCCTGGTCGCCGGTCCGGTGGACACGGACGCGGGAGGCGGCGTGCTCCTGCGGTAGGTCCGGCAGCAGGGCCTGACGGCAGGGCCTCGAGAACGGGCCCGCCGGCCCGCGGGGGTTTCCCCGCGGGTCCGCGGGGCTCAGAGGACGGGCGGTGGGTCCACCAGCCGCCCGTCCTCCACCAGCATCCCGGCCCGTTTGACGCTGCGCAGGGCCGGGATCACCTCCACGTGGCCCACGCCGTCCACCGCGCCGATCCGCTCGGTCAGATAGGTGTAGAGCGCGTCGGTGTCCCGGCACGTCACCACCGCCATCAGGGAGGCCGCCCCGGTCACGGCCGCCGCGAACGCCACCTCGCGGTGGCTCGCCAGGGCGGCTCCCACCTGCGCCAGCCGGGCCGGCGGGACGGTCAGCACCAGCGTCGTCTCCGGCTCGTAGCCGAAGAGGGCGGGGACGAACTCCACGTCGAAGAAGACCGCCCCGAGATCGCGCAGCCGCTCCAGCCGGCGCCGGGCCGTGGACTCCGACAGGCCCGTCGCACGCGCCAGTTCCGGATGCCCGGCGCGGCCGTCGCGGCCCAGCACCGCGAGCAGCGCGAGCTCCGCCGCGTCCAGGACGTACGGCGCGTCCTGCTCGGGGCCGGGCGGCAGGGGAGGGCGCCGCAGGGCGGCGATCTGATCGGGGCGCAGCACGTCCGGGCCCGCCCAGGAGTCGGGACCCCCGAAGAACTTCCGCAGGATGGTGTGGGCGCTGATGCCCGTCACCCGGCGGGTGCGCGGCAGCTTCTCCAGGAGCAGGACGTCGCGGTCCTTGCGGGTACGGGACCGGGTCATGCAGTGGACCTCCGTGCCGCCCGAGTTCAGGGTCACCCACGCGATGTCCGGGCGGCGCGCGAGCGCCTCCGCCACCGGCAGCGCCGCGTCGGGGGCGCACTGCACCCGCAGCCAGGACTCGAACAGCCCGACACGGCTGCCCAGGGGCAGCCCCACCACCCGGACCAGGCCGCTCGTCCGCAGGCGCCGGTAGCGGCGCACGACGGTCTGGTCGGACACCTCCAGCACCTCGGCGAGCCGGCTGAAGGGGGCCCGGCCGTCGATCGCGAGGGCCTGGACCAGCTGCTGGTCCAGCGGATCCATCTCCGTGTCGTTCACGTTTTCCATCATCGCAGGCGCCCCGATGGTGGAAATCCGGCAGGAGCGGCCCGCTGGGTGGGGGATTCCGGGAGGTAACTGAGAGCTTGGGGCCACCGGGGATCCCCGCGCCCGCATCCCGCCCGCGCCCGCATACCGCCCCGCCCCCGCTTTCCCGCCCCGCCCCCGCTCCGCGCCCCCGCTCCGCGCTCCCGCGCTCCGCAATCCGAGGAGAACTCCCATGCGCAAATGGCTGCCGTTGACGGCCGTGTGCCTCGGAGCCTTCATGCTCCTGGTCGACGTCACGATCGTGACCGTCGCCCTGCCCGACATGGCGGCTGACATGCACACCGGCTTCGCCGGCCTCCAGTGGGTGATGGACGTCTACGCCCTCGCCCTGGCCGCCCTGCTGCTCGGAGCCGGATCGCTCGCCGACCGCATCGGCCGGCGTCGCGTCTACCTCGGCGGGCTCGGACTCTTCGCCGCCGCCTCGCTCGCCTGCGGCCTGGCGAGCGGCCCGGCCGCGCTGATCGCCTTCCGCGCCGTCCAGGGCATCGGCGGCGCCGCGATGTTCGCCACGACCATGGCCCTGCTCAGCTCCGCCTACCAGGGCCGCGACCGGGGCGTCGCCTTCGGCATCTGGGGCGCGGTCAACGGAGCGGCCGCCGCGGCCGGTCCGATCATCGGCGGAATGCTCACCGAGCAGTTCGGCTGGCGCTGGATCTTCTTCATCAACCTGCCGGTCTGCGCCCTCGCCGTGTACGTCACCCTCAAGGCCGTCACCGAGTCCCGCGACCCGCACGCCAAGGGCCTCGACCTGCCCGGCATGGCGGCCTTCACCACCGGCGCCGCGGCCGTCACCTACGCCCTCATCCGCGTCGGCGAGAACGGGTGGACCTCCGCCACCACCCTCGCCCTGTTCGCCCTGAGCGCGGCCGCCTTCGCCGCCTTCGTCCTCGTCGAACTGCGCAGCTCCCGCCCGATGCTGGACCTCTCGCTCTTCCGCAGCCCGACCTTCGTCGCCGTGATGACCGCCTCGCTGCTGATGTCCGGCGCCGCCTTCGGGTACCTGATGTACGTCTCCCTGTGGCTGCAGACCGCCGAGGGGATGGGGCCGGTCGGCGCCGGTCTGGCGCTGGTGCCGCTCAGCCTGGCCGGCTTCTTCGTGGCCGCCGCCTCCGGAAAGCTGATGCACGGGGCCTCCATCCGGATCACCGTCGGCGGCGGGCTGCTCCTCATCGGCGCGGGCGCGCTGCTCCAGGGCTGGATGCTCGACGCGGGGGACGGCTGGACGGCGCTCGTCCCCGGGCTGACCGTCACCGGCCTGGGCGTGGGCATGATCTCCCCGGCCCTGGCGGCCGCCGCGATGGGTGCCGTGCCCCCGGCCCGTGCGGGCATGGCCGGCGGCGCGCTGAACACGTTCCGGCAGCTGGGCATGGCCCTGGGCATCGCGGTGCTCGGCGCGGTCTTCCAGTCCGGGCTGGAAGACGGGCTCGAAGGCTCCGGGCAGCCGCACGGCACGGCCGGGGCGCTGGCCTCGGGTGGCGCGGGGAAGCTGCTGCACGCGGCCCCGGAGGCCGGGTCGTGGGTGGAGGCGGCCTTCGCGAGCGGGCTCAAGGACACCTTCTGGGTCTCGGGCGCGATGGGTCTGGCCGGCGCGGTGATCCTGGTGGCGCTGGTCCGCAAGCCCTCCGCCGCGGCCCCGGCCGGCCCCGTGGAGCCCGCGGTCCCGGCGGCCGTTCCGGCCCCGGCCGGGCCGGCCGGGGCGGCCGCGCGGGGGGCCGGACGCGGCGCCGTCTGAACCGTCCCGCCCGACCGCGGAGCCTCGTACGCCGCCCGGACGCCCCGGATCCCCCGCGGATCCGGGGCGTCCGGGCGTTCGGCGGCCCGGGGGGACCGTGAGGGTGAACCTTCGAACGCGCTTGTCTTGCCGAATCGTTTCGGCAAAACCGTCCGCTTCTACGCTGCCCGCGGATGCCCACCGGACCCGGTATCCCAGGAACCCGAGAAACGGACTCCCATGCGTCTTCGCACCACCGCCACCGCCCTCGTCGGCGCCCTCGCGCTCGTTCTGCCGACCGCCGGACTGTCGTACGCCGGCGACCACGACGACCGCGAGAACCTCGGCACGCTGCACTACCGGTACACCGACCGGGAGGGCGACCGCACGGGCGGGGAGATCCGCCCGTCCGACAACGACACCTGCTACCGGCTGACACACACCACCGAGAACCGCCCGGCCTTCGAGGTGAAGAACGAGACGGAATCCCTCGCGGTGCTCTACAGCGACGAGGACTGCGGCGGGTCGGCGGAGGCGGTGCTGGAGCCGGGCGAGCGGATCCAGGGCGTGGAGGCGGCCTCCGTCTACCTCAAGCCGGCCGAGGGGGACGGCCGTCACGAGGGCCGGCACGAGGGCCGGCACGACGAGCGGGACGACAACGACGGGCGTCACGACGGCCGCGGTGACCACGACGGCCGCGGCGAGCACGACGAGCGCGGCGACCACGACGAGCGCGGCGACCACGACGGCCGCGGCGAGCACGACGCCCGCTCCGACGAGGCGAACGACGAGGACCGCGCCGGCGGCCGCGCGGCCGTCTCGCCGGGCCAGGGCAAGTCGCGCGACTTCTTCGACTCCCTCTTCCGCTCCATCGGCTGATCCAGGACCGGCCGCTGACAGGCCCGGCCCCCTCGGGGGCCGGGCCCTCCGCGTGCGGGCTCCCGAAGGACCCGGCCCCGTCCGGCTTGCTCAGCCCGCGGCCGGCGCGGGCCCCGGCCACCGCCTCCGGGGAGGCCTGGCCGCCGGCGAGCCGGAACGGCAGCCCCAGCGCCGCCATTATGGCGAGATCCGGGTCGTCGCGCGGCCCGTAGACCGGCTCGCCTGCCTCGTCCAGCTTCATCGGACCGCGGGGCGGGGCGCTGTGGCCGCCCGCCCGGCTCGTCTCGATCACGAAGCCGTCGGGGCGGGTGGCCTCGTCCCGGGCCAGGTAGGCGGCGAGCACCGGGAGCGAGACGACGGCCAGCACGCGGGGGCGGCGCAGCGGGCCGGGCAGGTGCCCGGCGAGCAGCTCACGAGGGTCGAAGGGACGGTCCAGGGGAGTCTCCTGGCCCTCCACGTCGATCGTGCTCAGGCAGCGTTCGTAGCGCGCCAGCCGCGAGGCGAGGTCAGGGATCCGGCCGGGGACTCCCGCGCCCACGGGCACGTGGTCGACGCCTGCCAGGATCGCGCCGGACACCGCGGGGGCCGTGGCGAGCTGGATCTCTTCCAGGTAGTTGATGCCGATGACACCTTCATGTCCCTCCTTGGCGAGCCAGACCTCGGCGAAGTCGCCGAGGACGGTGAGGACTTCGGCCTGCGCCCCGCCCGTGGCCCGCAGCCGCGGGGTGGCGCGCATCGGGACGCCGTCGTCGAGGCCGTCCGCGCGGAAGTAGAGGTCGAGAGCGGACCGGGCGAGCTCCGGGAGCGGGAAGGCGGCCAGGGCCCGGCGGGCGTGGCCGCCGGGGTCGCCGGTCTGCAGTACGCGGGCCAGTACGACGTCCAGTGCGGTGCCGGAGACCACGCCCAGCCCGCCCTCGCCCGAGCCGGCCCTGGCCGGCAACGGCCCCGAAGGTCCCGGCCGTGGGGGAGGTGGACCCCCTCGGCCGGGGGCCAAGGGGACGGACGCCGACGAACGCCGACGGATGCGAACGGACGCTGGTGGACGCCGGTGGTCGCCCATGGAACAGGGCCGCCCGGGGAGGTTTCCTCCCGGGCGGCCCCGTGATCTAGCGGTTCAGCTGTGGCTCATCCGTTCCCGGTGGGGATCAGAAGGTGAGCTTCCAGCTGTCGATCTTGCCGGTGTCGAGGGACGCGAGGTCCGCGACGCGCAGCTTCCAGACGCCGTTGGCGACCTCCGAGGAGGCGTTCACGGTGAAGCTCTGGATGATGTTGTCCGCGCTGCCGCCGGTGCGGTTGCGCAGGTTGTAGACGGTGCCGTCGGGGGCGACGAGGTCGACCTTCAGGTCACCGACGTAGGTGTGGAGGATGTTGACGTCCACCTTGAGGGTGCTCGGCGCGTTGCCGGAGCGGGCCACGGTGATCGGCGACTCGACGGTGGCGTTGTCGTTGATCGTGTAGTCCGCGGTGTTCTCGAAGACGTTCTGCTGCGAGGTGCCGACCGTCCAGGTGAAGGACGTCGTCCCGGTCTTGCTCGCGGAGTCGGTCACCGTGACGGTCACGTTGGACGTGCCCGCGGTGGTGGCCGTACCCGAGATCAGGCCGGTCGAGGAGTTGATCGACAGGCCGGCCGGAAGGCCGGTCGCCGCGTAGCTCAGCGCACCCGGGTTGGTGCTGGTGGCCTGGACCTGCAGGTTCACCGCGGTGTTGACCTGGGTGGTCTGGTTCGGGACCGCGGTCACCGAGACACCGCTGGGCGCGGGGCGCGATCCGACGGCGATGGCCGCCCACGCGTGGGCCACGTTGTTGTACGTCGCGGAGCCGGCGCCGTACAGGTCGGCCGCCGCCTGCAGGGTCGCCGTACGGGCGGCCGCGTAGTTGGTGTTCGACTTGAAGTAGCCGACCGTCAGGGCGCGGAACCAGATCTTCGAGGCGGCGTCGCGGCCGATCGCGGTGACCGGGAGGCCGTCGGACGTGGGCGAGTTGTAGCTCACGCCGTTGATGACCTTGGCGCCCGAGCCCTCGGAGGCCAGGTAGTACCAGTGGTTGGCCGGGCCCGAGGAGTAGTGGACGTCGATGCCGCCGAGGCCCGAGTACCACGCGTCCTTGGAGCCGCCGTCCTTGCTCGGCTTGTCCATGTAGCGCAGCGGGGTGCCGTCGCCGTTGATGTCGATCTTCTCGCCGACGAGGTAGTCGCCCACGTCGTTGGGGTTGTTGGCGTTGAACTCGACGGCCGCCGCCATGATGTCGGAGGTCGCCTCGTTCAGGCCGCCGGGCTCACCCGAGTAGGTCATGTTGCCGGTGACCGAGGTCAGACCGTGGGTCATCTCGTGCGCGGCCACGTCGATCGAGGTCAGCGGGTGCGTGTTGCTGATGCCGTCGCCGTAGGTCATGCAGAAGCAGGAGTCGTCCCAGAACGCGTTGACGTACGCGTTGCCGTAGTGGACCCGGCTGTACGGGGCCACGCCGTCGTTGCGCAGGCCGTTGCGGCCGTGCACGTTCTTGTAGTAGTCCCACGTCAGCTGGGCGCCGTAGTGCGCGTCGGCGCCGGCGGTCGCCCGGTTCGAGGCTGCGCCGTTGCCCCAGGTGTCGCTGGTGCTGCTGAAGAGGGTGCCGGTGCCGCTGCCCGAGCCCCCGTTGAGGTCGTAGGTCTTGTGGCTGCCGCGCCCGGCGTCGGTCAGCGTGAAGTTGCTGCCCGACTGCGAGGTGCCGAGGGTGACCTGACCGCTGTACATCGTGTTGCCGATGCCGGTCTCGATCGCCTGCCACTCGGTGATCTTCTCGCCGGTCTTGGCGTTGGTGACCACGTGGAGTTCGCTCGGGGTGCCGTCGTGCTGGAGGCCGCCGACGACGGTCTCGAAGGCGAGGACCGGAGCGCCGTCGGCGGCCCAGATCACCTTGCGGGCGCTCTTGGAGGCCGTGGCGTCCTTGGCACCCGCCGCGTTGGCGGACTTGAGCGCGGTGCCCTCGGCCGAGGCCGGGGTGACGGCGGCGGTGGTGTCCGCGACCTTCACGTCCGCGTTCGTGGCCTTGGTGACGCTCTTGGTGACGCCGTCCTTGGCATGGATCGTCAGGTCACCGCCGAGCACCGGTATGCCGTCGTAGGTGCGCTCGTAGGTGGTGTGGGTGGTGCCGTCCGCGTCCTTGACCACGTCGCGGACGACGAGCTTCTCGGTGCCGGCGAGGCCCAGGGCCTTGGCCGCCTGCACGGTGGTGGAGTTCGCCTCGGCGAGGAGCGTCGCACGCTCCGAAGCGCTGAGTGCGCGGTTGGCCGCGCCCGGGTTGGCCTGGGCGACCGAAGCAGCCTGCGACGTGGTGACGTCGGCGGTGGCGGTACCGGTCTGGATGCCTACGGCGAGGAGAGCGGCCGCGGCAACAAGCGCGCCGGCCGTGGTGGCACGCCGCTGGGGGGTGGGACTCAACGCAGACTCCTTCTGCAAGGGGGGGTTCCGGATGGCTGGGTGGGCCTCCGGGCAGATCAGGGCTGGTGCGAAGAACGGTCGAAGAGTGCCACTTGGCGGGCGCAATGTCAGGGCCGCGTCAAAAGGTTGGCTGGAAACAGTTCGTTGTCCGAAGAGACGTATCCGGTATGCGGAGCATTCACTTTCGTGTGGGAGAGAAGCGCTCAATATCCGGAATGTGCGATACCGGTCGCTAACGCTTGGGCAACAAGCCGCCGGGTTCACGGAAACGGCGATAACCGTACGGGTGTTTGTCGTACTGTTTCCCGGTGCGTCAGTCATCCACTGCTTGGGGAAGCCGCGGACGGACGGCCACCGTCATAGACCACGTGCCAGGGGGGCCCATGAGGCATGTCCATATACCTGTGCAAAGAGTGGCCAGGAGGGCGCTCGCGTCCGCTGCGCCGGTCCGGGGGCTGGGCGACAAGGCACGCTGGTACCTCCCGGCCGCGGTCACCGCGGACCTCATCGGTGCGGGCGTGCCGGTCGGCCTGGTCTTCGAGGCCGCGCACCAGGACCGGCCCGGATACTGCGCCCTCGGCGCGGCCCTGGCCTGGACCGGCGTGCAGCTGCTGCGCCGGCGCTACGCGGGCCGCGCGCTCGGCGAATCCCGGGGAGTTCTGCCCGTCGTGCACGACTGGCTCATTCTCATCGGCGTCCTCGCGGTGGCCCGCGTGGTCACCGGTGAGGACACCCCCCGGCTGTCCGCCCTCGGCGCCCTGCTGCCGGCTCTGCTCATCACCGTCGCCTGCCACAAACTGACCTACCGCCACCTCTCCGGCGCCCGGCGCGAGGCCCAGGCCGTGAGCCGGGTCCTGGTGATCGGCGAGCCCGATGCCGCCGAGTCCGTCATCGGACACCTGGCCGCGCGCACCGACCACCCGTACGTGGTCGTCGGCGTGGTCCCGGTCGGCCCCGGAGAGCTGGACAGCGGGATGCCCGTCGCCGGGCGGCTCGGATCCGCCATGACGCCGACCCCGAACGGGGACTCCACCGCCGTGCTCGGCGCCGTCGCCACCCACCGTGCCGACCTGGTGCTCGTGGCCCCGGGGGCGCGGCTCGCGGGGGACCGGCTGCGGCGGATCGCCTGGGCCCTGCACGACGCGGGGCTGGAACTGGCCGTCTTCCCCGGCCTGGTGGAAGTCTCCGTCAAGCGGCTGGAGACCCTGTCCGCGGGCGGCCTGACCGTGCTGCGCGTGGCGCCGCCGGTGAGCCGGGGCGCGCAGACCCTGCTGAAGTCGGTACTGGACCGGGTGGCCGCGGCGGTCGGACTGGTGCTGCTGTCGCCGGCGTTCATCGGCACGGTCCTGGCGATCCGGCTCGGCTCGCGCGGTCCGGCCTTCTACCGGCAGATGCGCATCGGCCGGGACGGGGTCCCGTTCGTCATGTGGAAGTTCCGCACGATGGTCGTGGACGCCCACGCGATGAAGGCCGAGCTGTCCGGAGCCAACGAGAACGACGGCCTGATGTTCAAGATGCGCCGCGACCCCCGGGTGACCCGGGTCGGCCGGCTGCTGCGGCGCACCTCGATGGACGAACTGCCGCAGCTGATCAACGTGGTGGCCGGTGACATGTCCCTGGTCGGTCCGCGTCCCCCGCTGCCGGAGGAGGTGGCGAAGTACGACGAGGTCGAGCTGCGCCGGCTCACGGTGCGGCCCGGCATGACCGGGCTGTGGCAGATCAGCGGCCGGTCCGACCTGTCATGGGACGAAACGATCCAGCTGGACCTGCAGTACGTCGACAACTGGTCCTTCACCAGTGACGTCGACGTCATGGGCCGCACGCTCCGCGCCGTGGTGGACGGACGCGGAGCGTACTGAGAGCCGAAGCGTTGAGATCAGCCCTGTCCGTTGCCCTGCCCGCTGTCCTGCCGGCTGCTCTGCCCGCCGCTCTGCCCGAGCCACCACGCGTAAGTGGCGGCGATGCCGTCGCGCAGCTCGATCGCGGGCTTCCAGCCCAGCGAACGCAGCCGGGTCACGTCCAGCAGCTTGCGGGGGGTGCCGTCGGGCTTGGAGGTGTCCCACGCGAGCCGGCCCCGGAAGCCGGTCACTTCGGCGACCGTCTCGGCGAGCGCCTTGATGGTGAGGTCCTCGCCGCAGCCGATGTTGACCGGCTCCGCGCCGTCGTACTCGCGCAGCAGCACCGCGCAGGCGGCGGCCAGGTCGTCGACGTGCAGGAACTCCCGGCGGGGCGTGCCCGATCCCCACAGGGTGACCTCGTCCCGGCCCTCGGCCGCGGCCTCGTGGAAGCGGCGGATGAGGGCGGGCAGGACGTGCGAGGACTCCAGGTCGAAGTTGTCGCCCGGACCGTAGAGGTTCGTCGGCATGGCCGAGATGTACGAGGCCCCGTACTGCTTGCGGTACGACTGGACCTGGACGATGCCGGCGATCTTCGCCAGGGCGTACGCCTCGTTCGTGGGCTCCAGCGGGCCGGTCAGCAGGGAGTCCTCGCTGATGGGCTGCGGCGCGAGCTTGGGGTAGATGCAGGAGGAGCCGAGGAACAGCAGCCGGCCCACCTGCGCCTCGTGGGCGCCGGCGACGACACTGAGCTGGATCTTGAGGTTGTCCTCGAGGAACTGCACCGGGAACGTGCTGTTGGCCATGATCCCGCCGACCTTGGCGGCGGCCAGGACGACGGCGTCGGGCCGGACGTCCCGCAGGTACGCCGCGGTCGCGGCGGCGTCGCGCAGATCGAGGTCGGCGCGGCCGCGGGTGAGCACCTCGTAGCCGTCGGCCGTGAGCCGGCGGACGACGGCGGACCCCACGAGGCCGCGGTGGCCGGCGACGAAGACACGGGCGTTCGGGGGCAGGAGCGGCGAACTTGTCATACCGCCGATGATGCCAGTCCGCTCGCCGCGGGTTCACGGGGGAGGTGCGTCCCCGGTCCGCCCGTCACCGGTCCGTCCGCCGTCGCGGCCGCGCCCCGTCGCGGACGGGGTCCGGACGCCCGCCGGGCAGGGTTTCCGGGTGGTTTGACCCCGGGTGGGGCTTGCGCCCCCGTAAGGCGGCGGGTGGGGCCGAATCCGGTGGAAAGCACTCCTGATGCGGCGTGTACGGTACCCATCCAGCCCCCTGGGGCCGGGCCCGGCGGGTCCGCCCGCACGAGACTCGTGCAGCACCGCAAGCACCACCAGGCGCCGCAGCCTCACTCCAACAAGACCGCAACGATCCCCAGGGGGACCCCATGGGCAAGACCGCGCTGATCACCGGCGTCACCGGGCAGGACGGCTCGTACCTCGCAGAGCTCCTGCTCTCCAAGGGCTACACGGTGCACGGGCTCGTGCGGCGCTCCTCCAGTTTCAACACGGAGCGGATCGACCACATCTACCAGGACCCGCAGACGGCGAACCGTTCGTTCGTCCTGCACCACGCCGACCTCTCCGACGGCGTCGCCCTGGTGAACCTGCTCCGCGAGATACGCCCCGACGAGGTCTACAACCTCGGCGCCCAGTCGCACGTCCGCGTCTCCTTCGACGCGCCCCTGTACACCGGTGACGTGACCGGCCTCGGCGCGCTGCGCCTGCTGGAGGCGATCCGGGCCAGTGGCGTGGACACCCGCATCTACCAGGCCTCGTCCTCCGAGATGTACGGCGCGACCCCGCCGCCGCAGAACGAGGGCACCCCGTTCCACCCGCGCAGCCCGTACGGGGCCGCGAAGGTGTTCGCGTACTGGACGACGGTGAACTACCGCGAGGCGTACGGCATGTTCGCCGTCAACGGGATCCTCTTCAACCACGAGTCCCCGCGCCGCGGCGAGACGTTCGTGACCCGCAAGATCACCCGCGCGGTCGCCCGGATCAAGGCGGGCCTGCAGGAGAAGCTCTACCTCGGCAACCTCGACGCGGTCCGCGACTGGGGCTACGCCCCGGAGTACGTGGACGCCATGTGGCGGATGCTGCAGCAGGACGAGGCCACCGACTACGTCGTGGCCACCGGCGTCGCCGCCACCGTCCGGGAGTTCGTCGAGGCCTCCTTCGCCCACGCCGGTCTCGACTGGAACGAGCACGTGCGCTACGACCCCAAGTACGAGCGCCCGAGCGAGGTCGACGCCCTGATCGGCGACGCTTCCAAGGCCCATGAGCTGCTTGGCTGGAAGCCGACGGTCATGGTGGCCGAGTTGGCCAAGATCATGGTGGACGCGGATGTCCGTCAGGTTGAGGACCAACTGGCAGGCGTGAGCGTCCGCATCGACCGCTGAGGCTTATATTTCGCCTACGATTTGCCGTGTCCCGGTCATTCGCGCAGCTCCATGCGGGTGCGGCCGGGTCAAACCTGCCATATGTCCGAAGTGCGTCCTCCGTGCGGAACCTTGTTCATTCCAAGTTGGTATGCAATGGGTCAAGTGTGGTGACCGGGCCCTCGCAGGAGCCCTAGTCTGCGCCAGTACATATGGCTGTTCGGATAGTTCCAGCCATTCAAACCGGGCAATTGCCCTGGGGGGCTCATGCGTAGATCCAGAGGGCTGACTGCTGCCCTCGTCCTGTCACTGGCCGGTGCCGGCACCGGCCTGGGCCTGGTGCTGATGCCCGAGGCCTCGGCCATCACCCAGCCGGTGGCCTTCACCGCCGACGAACTGCCCACCTGGCAGCCCAACGGCATCGTCTTCGCGATGGACCAGGCCAACGGTACGGTTTTCGCCGGTGGCACCTTCTCGGCGGTCCGCCCGCCGGACGGCGCGGCAGGCGCCGAGCAGGAAGCCGTGAACTTCGTCGCGCTCGACGCGGCGACCGGCGCCCCAAGTTCCTGCAAGCTCTCCTTCACCGTCGGCGACGGCAGCGCGACCGTGCGCGCCCTGACCGTCTCGAAGGACAAGAAGACCCTGTACGCGGCCGGGTACTTCGGTGCCGTCAACGGCACCCCGGTCTCCAGCGTCGCGGCCGTCGACATCGAGACCTGCACCCCCAAGGCCTCGTTCCACCCGGCCTTCCCGGCCACCGTGCGCGCGCTCGCCGTCACCGACGACACCCTGTACGCGGCCGGCGACTTCAGCACCGTCGAGGGCCAGACCCGCGAGCGGTTCGCCGCGGTCGACGCCACCTCCGGTGCGCTCAAGCCCTTCGTCGCCAACGCCGACGAGCCCGGCCGCGCCATCGAGCTCAGCAACGACGGCCAGAACGTCCTGCTGGGCGGTGACTTCTTCACGGTCAACGGCAAGAACAGCCACGCGCTGGCCGTCGTGAACGCCTCCACCGGCGCCGTCACCAAGACGTACGGCAACATCCCCTCGAACTCCGTCGTCAAGCACATCGCGGCGGACTCGACCGGCTATTACACCGGCAACGAGGGCTCGGGCGGCGGCGTCTTCGACGGCCGCATCGGCCTCTCCACCGAGTTCAACGAGAAGTGGCGCGACCGCTGCCTCGGTGCGACGCAGTTCGTCCTGCCGTACGAGGGAGTCCTCTACAGCTCCTCGCACGCGCACGACTGCTCCCTCGAGGGCCAGTTCCCCGACGGCAAGCGCAACTTCCTGCTGGCGCAGCTGACCGACCACGAAGGCGCCGCCCCCGCGCCGGTGGACGGCTTCGTGCGCAGCCCGCGCAAGCTCGGCTGGCACCCCACCGCCAACGACGGCATCGGCGAGGGCATCGGCCCGCGCGTCATGGCCATCGCGGAGAAGAGCGACACCAAGTACATGTGGGTCGGCGGTGAGTTCACCCTCATCAACGGCAAGGCCCAGCAGGCCCTGACCCGCTTCGCCTCCACCGGTGACGTCGGCGCCCCGACCACCCCGGTCTCCAGCGTCTCCAGCGTCAAGCCGGGCGAGGTCCAGGTCCGCTGGCGCACCAGCTACGACCAGGACGACAGCAAGCTGACCTACCGCGTCTACCGCAACGGTTCGGCCACCCCGGTCGCCACCCTGAGCGCGGAGTCCCTGGAATGGCAGCGCCGCCAGGCCTCCTGGACCGACACCACGGTCAAGGCCGGCCTGTCCTACAGCTACCGCGTGACCGCGACCGACGCGGCCGGCAACACCAGCGCCCTGTCGGCCAGCACCTCGGTGACGGTCCCGAACGCGGTCAACGCGTACCCGAACCAGGTCCGCGCGGACGGCGCCGAGCTGTTCTGGCGCTACGACGACACCGTCAGCCCGTACGTCGCCGACTCCTCGGAGAACGGCAACACCAGCGGCATCCAGCTCAACGCCCCGGCGCTGCGCCAGAGCCCGGGTGCCGTCACCGGCACCAGCACGGCCATGGGCTTCAACGGGACCAGCCAGCAGGTGTACAGCGACCACCGCCAGACGGTCGGCAGCTCGTACACGCTGGAGACCTGGTTCAAGACGAGCAGCACCCGCGGCGGCAAGCTGATCGGCTTCGGCAACAACACCGAGCGCAGCAGCAGCCTGTACGACAAGACCGTCTACATGACCAACAGCGGTCGCCTGTTCTTCGGATCGGGCCCCAGCAGCGGCTGGAAGACCCTCTCCACCGGTCTGCTCGACACGTTCAACGACAACAAGTGGCACCACGTCGTCGCGACGCAGGGCCCCGCCGGCATGGCGCTCTACGTCGACGGCCAGTCCAAGGGCACCAACAACACCACGGGCTCCCAGCAGTACGAGGGCTTCTGGCACGTGGGCGGTGACAATCTCGGTGGCTGGAGCTCCAAGCCGTCGAGCAACTTCTTCGCCGGCCAGATCGACGAGACGGCCGTCTACCCGAAGGTCCTGACGCCGGCCCAGGTGAAGAACCACTTCGACCTGGCCACGGCGCCCACCGACACGGTCTCCACGGTCTCCGCGACCGAGGACACCTACATCAACCAGGGCGCCCCCAGCACGGCCTACGGCACGTCCACCTCGCTCGCGGTGCGCGGCACCTCGGCCTACGAGACGTACCTGCGCTTCGACATCCCGGCGGCTCCGGCCAACCAGGTGCTGAAGTCGGCCTCGCTCCAGTTCAAGACCTCGACGGCGGCGGGCGCCGGTTCGGCCGACACCATCTCCGTGGTCCCGGTCACCGGTACCTGGAGCGGTGCGGGCACGACCTTCAAGACCAAGCCCACCCTCGGCACCAACCCGCTCGGCTCCATCTCGGGCGTGCCGGACGGCTCGGCCGTCCAGAGCGTCCAGCTGGACACGGCCGCGGTCTCCGCGGTCCTGGGCACCAACTACAGCCTGGGCCTGACCAGTGCGGGTACCGACCCGCTGTGGATCTGGTCCTCGGAGGCGACGGCCGCGGACGCGAGCCCGCAGCTCGTCCTCACCTTCGGCGCGAAGTAACCGCTTGAGGGCCTGCGGGGCCCGGCCCGGCCCCCCCCCCCCGGGGGGGCGGGGGCCCCCCACCCCCCTCAAAAATTAGGGTGGCCCCCGGAGTGGACCACCCCCCCACCCGGGGGGGGGCGTGGGCCCCCCGCGCCCCCCCCCCCCCCCCAGCCCGCCCCCCCCCCCCCCCCCCCGCGCGGGGGGGGGGGGGGGGCGCGCCCGCGCGCCCCCCCCCCCCCGCCCCCCCCCGGGGCCCCGCACACCCATCTCATACGTACGGGAGCCACCTGATGTACCGACGCTCCGCAGCGGCTGCTGTCCTGCTGGCCGCCGCCCTGACGCTGACCGCCTGCAGTTCGGGCGGGGACGACAAGGCCGACGCGCCGGCCGCGTCGCCCAAGCCGCCGGCCGCGTCGCCGGCCGCCGACCCGGCGGACGCCTCGGCGCCGCCCTCGACGGACGCGAAGCCGACGGGCCCCGTCCTGCCGGAAGCGAAGCTCACCCCCAAGACGGGCAGCTTCACCGCGACGGAGAAGAAGTACCTGTCCGGGCGCGTCCCGGAGAAGATGGATCCGGCGGCCGTCCTCCAGAGCGGCCAGGAGTCCTGCCAGCGGGTGGAGCGCACCGCGAAGCACGACAAGGACGCGGCGGTCGGCTCCCTCGTGGCCGGGGAGATCCCGGGCGCGAAGGACGCGATCACCTACCTGTGCCCCGAGCAGAAGCCGATCCTCGCGGCGGCCGAGAAGGGCTTCCCCGACGGCACGAAGGAGTCCCCGGCGGCGGGCACCTACCGCGCGCTGACCCAGGGCACCTCGTGCACCTGGGAAGCCAAGGGCAAGGACGGCACCGTCCTGGCCTCGGGCCCGGAGACCCAGCCGAAGGCGGGCGACAAGATCACCGCCGTCGTCCCCGCGTCCACGGCCCAGTTCGTCTCGAACGGCTGCTACGCGTGGGTGCCGGCGTAGAGCCGCACCCGACGAGAACGCCCCCGCCGCCCAGTACTTGGGCGGCGGGGGCGTTTTCGTTCCGGGAACGAGGGCAGGCGAGGATCCACACGGCGGGGTTCTCCCCGGCCACGACTGCGGAGGCGAATTCGATGAGGGGCATCAGCGGTTGCATAGGCCTGATCGTGGTGGGGGCCATCCTCACCTTCGCGTCCGACTGGAAGATGCAGAGCGTGAACCTCGACCTGGTCGGCGTGATCATGATGGTGGCGGGCGCCATCGGCCTCGCGGTCTACGCGAGCGTCCTCAAGCGCCGCCGCGTCGGGGCCCTCCCGGTGGTGGACGAAACCCGTCGCGGCCTCTGACCCGGCCACCGGCCCCCCGCCCTCAACCCCGGCGCAGGGCGCCCTCGTAGACCGGCAGCAGCGCGTCCAGGACCGCGTCCATCGAGAAGGAGGACGCGGCGAGGGCGCGGGCGGCCTTCGACGACGCGGCGTTCTCGGACGGGTCCAGGAGGGACAGGACCGCCTCCGCGACGCCCGACGGCCCGGGGGTGACCGCGCGGCCCGCGCCGGCCGCGGCGATGTCGCGGGCCAGGCCGTTGGAGTGGGTGACCACCGGAGGGACGCCCACCGACAGGGCTTCGAGGACCGACATAGGGAACGGCTCGTCCACCGAGGGCAGTACGTAGACGTGGGCGCGGCGCAGCTCCGTGAGGACCTCGGAGCCGGACAGGGCGCCCGGGACCGTGAAGCGGGGGCCGAGGCCCAGCTCGGCGATGCGGGCGCGGACCGCCGCGAGTTCGCCCTCGTCCGGGCCGGCCACCACGAACTCCGCGTCCGGGTGCACCGCCAGCACGGCCGGGGCCGCGTCCACGAAGTCCACCGGGCGCTTGCGGGCCTGCAGGCGGGCCGAGTAGAGGATCCGCGGCGGCCCGGACGGGGCGGGGCGCTCCTCCTGGGCCGGGGTGCCGTTCACCAGCCGCACCGACCGGGGCAGGGAGCCTCCGACGACCGCGTCGAGGCCCTCCCGCTCGTGCGGGGTCAGGTGGAGCACCGCGTCGGCGCCGCGCAGCAGGCGGCGTACCGCCACCGCGTCCAGCACCTTGGCCAGGAGCTTCTCGCTCGGGTCGACCATGCCGTGGGTCTGCAGGACGAGGGGTTTGCGGGCCCGCAGCGCCGCCAGGGCCACGGGCAGGGTGACCAGGTCCCGTGCCAGGTGGACGTGGACCAGGTCCGCGTCCCGCACCAGGCGGCCCGCCGAGGCGAGCAGGGCCGGCGAGGTCATCCCGCTGAAGCCGAGGGGGAGCAGGCGGCGGGCCGGGAAGAGCCTGGCCGGTACGCCCTCCACGGAGTCCGGCCACGGGTCGAACCCCTCGCCCAGCGCCAGCAGTCCCGCCTCGTGGCCGCGTGCGCGCAGCCCCTTCGCGAGGTTCAGCGCGACCCGCACCGGCCCGCCGAAGGCGTGCGTGGGGGAGTGCAGCGTGACGGCGTGCAGGACTCTCACTTCGGCTCCTCGACGGGGCGGCGCAGCCCGTCCTGGGTCTGCAGGGTCAGCGCGGGAAGGTCCTTGTGGACCACGGAGCCCGCGCCCGCCACCGCGCACCGGCCGATCGTGACGCCCGCCAGCACGGTGGCCCGTGCGGCCACCCACGCGCCGTCCTCGACGGAGATCGGCGCGTTGCGGTAGCGGAAGTCGGCGGCCCGGTGGTCGTGGGAGCCGGTGCACAGCAGGGCCTCCTGGGAGAGGCACACGTGCGAACCGATCGTGACCGGCTCCAGGTTCAGCAGCCAGGCGCCCTCGCCTATCCACGTGTGGTCGCCCACGGTCAGCTTCCAGGGCCACAGCACCCGCACCCTGTGGCGGATCAGCACCCCCTCGCCGATCCGCGCCCCGAAGGCGCGCAGCAGCCGGACCCGGAGCCGGGCCGGGCAGAACCAGCTCATGAACAGCGTGTTCATCACGGCGAACCAGAGCGCCTGCGTCAGCAGCCCGCGCCCCTTGTCGTAACCGGACAGCGTGAAGGAAGGAAGATCACGCACAGCAGCCCCCCGTCGTCCGCCGCATCGTCCGCCCCATAGCCCGCTCCATCGTCCGGTCCCCGGGCGCCTCCCCGGGCGCCGACCGCTCAGACTAGACTGCGCCCGGATCAGGCACAGGGGGTGGGGGCAAGGGTGGCAACCGACATGCGCGAGACCGTCGTCCGCCCCAACGGGCCCGCGGTCCCGCCCCATCCCGACGAAGAGAAGAGCTGGGGCAAGGTCACCACTCCCCGGACCCTGCTCTCCCGGGCGCTCTCCGTCCCGCTGGCCCTCGGATTCACCGTCTTCCTGCCCCTGTTCGTCGCCGTCCAGCACGGTGCGGGACAGCGTGACACGGCCTTCTGGCTCCAGCTCGTGCTCACCATGTACGCGGGCGCCCGCCTGTCCGCCATGGTCCTGACCAGCCGTCGCAAGCTGCTCCAGGGCTCCTTCTGGCTCTTCGTCTACATGGCCATGGGCGTGGCCCCCCTCGCCCAGGCCGTCCTCGGCCAGGTCCCGACCCCCGTCGTCGGCCCGCGCTCGGACCTCACGGCCGCCATCGGCCTGGTGCTGCTCGGCTGCGCCGCCTTCGACGTGGGCGTGCTGCTGGCCCGCCACCGGCCGGCCGGCCGCGCGGGCGGCTCGCAGAAGGAGCCGCGCCCGGTCATGGCGCACCGGCGGCGGCTCCAGCTGCTGACCGTCCTGTCGTTCCTGGGGAGCGCGGCGTTCGTCATGAAGCTGGGCGGCCCGGCGGTCTTCTTCTCCAGCCGCCAGGAGATCATCGCGGGCATCCAGGAGGCGGGCGTCTCCCAGGACGGCCAGGCCGGCCAGGCGCTGCTGCGCGGCTTCGGCACCGTCCCGGCGCTGCTGTCCCTGCTGCTGTACACGCGCTGGCTGATCACGTCCAAGTTCGCCCGCCGCAAGGTGTCGATCATCGTCACCTGGTCGGCGCTGGCGGCCTTGAACCTGGTGGTCAACAACCCGATCTCGAACCCGCGCTACTGGTTCCTCACCGTCATGTTCTCGCTGCTCTTCACGGTCTTCCCGGTGAGCGCGGCGATGTACCGGGTGGCGCTGTCCATGGCCGTGGTGATCGCCCTGCTCGTCTTCCCGTTCGCGGACCGCTTCCGCTACGACGAGAAGAACTACAAGCCCGTCGAGACGACCTCGTTCCTGGAGCCGATGGCGCTCAAGGACTACGACCAGATCGGCATGTTCGCGAACACCATCACCTACTCGAACTCCGGCCCCGGCCATTTCTACGGGCGCCAGCTCGCGGGGTCCGTCTTCTTCGCGGTGCCGCGCACGATGTGGCCCGGCAAGCCCCGCGACACCGGCGTGATGGTCGGACAGTGGATGGGCACGGTCAACACCAACCTCTCCTCCCCGATCTGGGCGGAGCTGTGGCTCGACTTCGGGCCGCTGGGCATGGGCGCGGGACTGCTCGGCATGGGGTACGCCTCCGCCCGCGTGGACCGCCGCTACGCGAAGCGGGCGACCCGGCGTTCGCCACCCGGCAGCCTGATCTCCGTGGTGGTCCCGCTGGTCGCCGGATACTCCTTCATCCTGCTGCGCGGGCCGCTGCTCCAGGCCTCCGGGCGGGTGGCCATCGCCGCGATGTGCCTCGCGCTCGTGGCCACGTACCGGCAGGACAAGGACGCCAGGCTGCGCTGACGCGCGCGGTCCCGGGGCGTCCCGGTACGGCGTCCTGGGTGCCCGCGGAAGTGTAACGACTCACCTTTTGCATCGGATGCACCCTGTCGTTACCGTGGTGCCATGACCGTGACCGTGGGGCGCCGCGAGCGCAAGAAGGCCCAGACCCGCAAGGCGCTCGCCGATTCCGCGCTGCGCCTGTTCCTGGAGCGCGGGTACGACGGGGTCGGCGTCCGCGACGTGGCGGAGGCCGCCGACGTCTCCGTGACCACGCTGTTCAAGCACTTCCCGAGCAAGGAGGCGCTGGTCTTCGACGAGGACGCGGACAGCGGGGCCTCGCTCGTCGCGGCCGTACGCGACCGCGCGCCCGGCCGGTCCGTCCTGCGGGCCCTGTGCGCGCACCTCGTGGAGGAAGGGGCGGCCGGGCCGAGCGACGATCCGCAGGACCTCGCGCGGGTCACCCTGGTCCGGCGGACGCCGGAGCTCCAGGAGTACGGGGACCGGATGCGGCAGCGCCACGCGCGCGCGCTCGCCGCCGCCATCGAGGAGGCGGCGGGCGCCCCCGAGGGCGACCTGCGCTGCGCCGCGCTGGCCCGCTTCGCGCTGGACACGACGAGCCTGGTCCGCGGCCGGGCCGGTCAACGGCAGGCCATGGAGGACCTCTTCGCCCTGCTCGAGGAGGGCTTCGGAGCCACCCCTTAGAAGGCCGCCTCAGACGGCCGCCCCTCAGACGGCCGCCGGCTCCGAGGCCGTCCCTGAGGCCGCCGGCGCCGGCGTGTCCAGCCGGGCCACCCGCAGCCAGCCCGCCGCCGCCTTCGCGGCGGAACCGAGCGCCAGCCCCCACGCCGCCCCGGCCACGCCCCCCACGGCGTAGCCGCCGAGCAGGAGTCCGACCGACAGCAGCGAGAAGACGATCTGCAGCGAGAGCGTGGCCTTCGGGTTGAGCACCCGCAGGGTCAGCAGCGCGCACGTGCCCAGGCCCATGACCGCGTACTGCGCGCCGGTCGCGGGCAGCAGCGCGGCCGCCGCCGTCCAGCTGTCGCCGAGCAGCTCGCGGCCCAGCCGGTCGGGCAGCGCGTACAGAACGGCCCCCCAGACGGCGCCGGTCACCGCGAGGGCCGCGCCCATCAGGGCGGTCAGCCGGACCACGCCCCGCTTGCCGCGGGCCCGGCCGACGACGGGCGGGCCGAAGGCGTTCGCGGAGTTGAACAGCACGTTCAGCGGCCCGAAGAGGGTGGTGGCGCCGCGCAGCGCGCCGACGGCCAGCGGGGTCGCGAAGACGCCGAGGCCCAGCACGGCCAGCTGGCTGGAGCCGTTGCCCACCGCGAACTCGACGACGAACCGCTGCCCCAGGTGCCCGCGGCGCAGGTACGGCCGCAGGTCCCGGAGGAGTCCGGCGGCGGACGCCCCGCGCACCGACGGCCACAGCAGCCACAGGCCCAGCGCGAGCGCGGGCAGTGCCGAGACCCCCCACACCAGCACCAGCCGGGCCGCCGAGGCCCCTTCGGGCTGGAGCAGGAGCGCCGCCACGACGCACACGAGGCGCAGCGCGTCGGCGGCCAGCGCCCGCTGGGGCGCCCGCAGAGCCGAGAAGCAGTAGCGCAGCCCGTCCTGCAGCAGCACCAGGGGCAGGACGAGCCCCAGCGCGAGGAACGCCCGCCCCGGGGTCCCGGGCAGCAGCAGGCCCACGACGGCCAGTACGGCACCCACCGCGGCGGAGGCGGCCCCGGTGAACGCGAGGCCGGCCCGGCACGCGGAGCCGAGCGGCTCGCCCTCCTCGCCCTTCTGCAGGACCAGGCTCTGGCCGACGTAGGCCATGTTCAGTCCGAGGAGCACGGTGAAGGTCACGTAGACCATGGAGAAGTCGGCGAAGCCGGCCGCGGAGGAGAGCCGCGCGGCCAGCACCAGGACCAGGATGTTCGTCGCGCTGGACGCGGCCTGGTCCAGGACGGAGGCGACCGCGGCGAAGGCCCTGCGGCTCACCGCCGGCCCGTGCGCACCGTGCGCAGGGCGACCGTGTCGGTACCGTCTCCGGGGATGTGCTGCTCCGCGTCGGCGGCCGCCACCTCGTACGGGATCGGCTGCGGCTCGCGCGGCCGGGAGACGGGAGCGGCGGCCGGGGCCGCCGCGGGGGCGGGGGCGGAGCCCTTGCGGAACAGTCCGCCGCGCTTCTTCTCGCCGGGCAGCGGCGAGTGCAGGACGGCGCCGAGCACCGTGCCGCCGGCGCCGCTGATCAGCTCGCGGATGCGGGACAGGTCGGTGCGGTGCACCGCGCGCGGGTCGCAGACCACGAGGACCCCGTCGACGCGGTCCACGAGCGCGAGCGCGTCGGCGTACGAGAGCACGGGCGGCGCGAGCACCACGACCGTGGAGTTGGGGGAGTCGGCCTCGGAGATCAGCCGGGTGGCGCGCGAGGAGGTCAGCGCGCGGGGCACGTTGCGCACCCGCTCGCCCGGGATCAGGTCGAAGGAACCGGACTCCCCGGCGTCCACGACGAGCTGGCGCCCGTCGGGCCACTCGGTGTCCCCGTGCTGTCCGCCGCCCGGCGTCTGGCTCCAGCGCGGCCGGCCGCCCGCGTCCGTCGGCAGCTGGCTGGCCAGCACCGGGGTGCGCAGATCGGCCTCGATGAGCAGCACGTCCTTGCCGGTCTCCGCGAAGGAGGCGGCCAGGTTCACCGCGACGGCGGCGGCGGTCTCGCTGCTGCCGCGCGGGGCGATCACCAGGAGCCGGCGCCGGTCGGCGAACCGGGAGTCGTAGGCGAGCCGGAAGGCCACCGAGCGGAACGCCTCGGCGAGCCGGGGGTCCTCCTCGCCGGCCGCGAGCAGCGGACCGCCGTCGTCCTTGCCGCGGGGCAGGGAGCCCAGCACGGGAGCGCGCAGGGCGCGGGCGACGTCGCCCTCGGAGCGCGGCGCCGGATCGAAGACGAGCCGCACCCAGGCCGCGAGCAGGCCGAGCGCGAGGCCCACGGCCGCACCGAGCGCGAGCGACATGATGAGGCCGGGGCCGTCCGTCGAGTGCGGCGGAACGGCGGCGCTGGTGACCCGGCCCGGAGTCATGTCCAGGGCCTGGAGCTTGGCGATGTTGCTGTTGAGGGTGTTGACCTTGTTCTGCTGGTCGGTCTTGGAGGAGTACGCCGCGTCGCGCGCCGGGCCGGCCGGCATGGAGTTGATCTGCTTGACGAGGTCGTCGAGCTGCTTGGCCACCGGGTCGCGCTGTTCCTGGTAGCCCTTGACCATCTTGTCGCGGGTGACGTCGAGGGCCTCCTGCCGCTTGAGCAGGTATGCCTCGGTCATCGCGTTCGCTCGCTTGGCGGCCTCGGCGGGGGAGCTCGCGGTGTAGGTGAAGCGCAGCACCATCGACTGCGGCGGGTTGGTCACCTGCAGACCGCTGCGCAGGGCACTGAAGCCGGCGGCGGTGACGCCGAGCTTCTTCGCGGCCTCGTTGGCTATGGAGCTGGAGAGCGCGACCTGGCGCTCCGAGCCGATGTTGATCGCCTTGTCCGGGGCGAGGCTCGGGTTGAAGGGGTCGTCGGTGGGCGCGCGCAGCACGATGTCGGCGGTGGCCACGTAGGTGTCCGCCGTGGAGATGCCGAGGTAGACCCCGCCCAGCAGGCCGATGCCCACGCCCGCGGCGAGGAGCCGGCGGTAGCGCAGGAGCTGTTTGAACTGGTCCCGGAGGAGGTCGGGTTCGTCCTCGGCCGGAGCCGCTGCCGGTCGGTTGGTCTCGATCACGGCCGGGGACCCCCAAGTGCTTCGTCTATCAGTGCGTCGATGCGGGCCAGGCCCGCTTCACGGCTCAGATGGGCCGCCACGTGGCGGGGCCCGGCCGCACCCAGCGCGTCCGCGCCGACGGGGTCCTGCGCCAGGGCCCGTACGGCCTTGAGCAGGGCCTCGGGGTTCTCCGGCGGTACGAGCACCCCCGCGCCCGAGCGTTCCACCTCCTGGGCGGTACCCCCCAGCGCCGCGACGGAGGCGACGACGGGCCGGCCGGCCTGGAAGTAGGAGGTCAGCTTGGACGGCACGCTCATGTCCATGACGGCGGCGTGCTGCGTGACCGCGAGCACGTCCGCCGCGGCGAGGATATCGGGGAACTCCCCGTCGGCGGCAGGGGGGATGATGTCGAGATTCGGGACGTCCGCCGAGAGGTCGGCGAGGGCGGAGCGCTGACTGCCGTCGCCCATGAGGACGAAACGGACGCTCGGGTCCAGCCGGGCGGCGCCGACGAGGACCTCCAGCCCCTGCTTGAGCCCCATGTTCCCGGAGTGGAGCACGACCGTCTGGCCGGGCGCCCAGCCGAGGTGGTGGCGGGTCCGGCCGCGCGGCTTGGTGGGCAACGCCACATGCGACCAGTTGGGGACGAGCCGGATCTTCCCGGGGTCCACGCCCATGCCGACGACGCGGTCCACGAAGGTCTGGTGGATGACGCCGACGAGGGTGGCGCGCTTGAGGGCATACGCCTCCGCGCGGCCGGCCAGCGCGGCGGCCTTGTCGCCGCCGCTGATCCCGCTCTGCGCGGCGGCGGCGCCCATCAGGTCCTGGACCACCGGGACGTAGGGCACCTTCCAGCGCGCCGCGAGGCGGGCGGCCAGCAGGCCCCCGGCCAGGCTCGGCATCTGGGCGAGGACCGCGTCCGGCCTCGGCATCCGGGGCGGGGCCACGGCGCCGTGCAGCAGAATCGATCCTTCGAAAAGGGCCCGGCGCACGGCGGTCTGGCGCGGCGGCACGGTGTGCGCGCGCCGGTGCACGGTGACTCCCGCGCGCTGCTCCGTACGCCGGAGCGCCCCCTTGTACTCCGGCTCGACGGACCACGCCGGGTAGTGCGGCATGCCCGCCAGGACGTGCGTCTCGTGACCGAGATTCGCCCAGTGCTCCGCGATCTGGGTCGCGTACGGGCCGATTCCCGTGTGCTCGGGGGCGTAATTGGTGGAAACCAGCAGTAGGCGCCGGTGGCCGGATCTCGACACGGGACGTCCCCTTCTCCCCAGGATGATGCGCACGTCACCCTATTCGTTCATCGACGTGGTGCGGAACGTGCACGCTATTGTCTGCTAATCCGCCACACCGGGGGGTGTGGCTTATGGGGGGTAACCGATGACGGAGCGGGACATGTCCGAATTTGCTGCGCCGGCGCGCAGACCGCACCGGGTGGGCTATGCGCCGGGCGCTTACGATCTGTTCCATATCGGACATCTCAACATCCTTCGCCACGCCCGGAGTCAGTGCGACTATCTGGTGGCCGGTGTCGTATCCGACGAAATGGCCGAAATCGCCAAGGGGCGGCGTCCGATGATCCCGCTCGTCGAGCGACTGGAGATCGTGCGCAGCGTCAAGTACGTGGACGCGGCATTCGTCGAGACCGTCCCGGACAAAGTGGAGACCTGGAAGCAAGTCCGTTTCGACGTGATCTTCAAGGGCGACGACTGGCGCGGCACCCCCAAGGGGGACCGGCTGGAAAGGGACTTCGCCGAGCACGGGGTAGACGTCGTCTACTTCCCGTACACGGTGCACACCTCCAGCACCCAGCTGCGCCGGGCCCTGGACGTCCTCTCACAGCCGCTCTCCGCGGAACAGCGGGGCTGAGCGCCCCACCGCGCGCCGCCCCCGCGGCCGCCTCCGCGGCCGGTCGCGGGGCCCCGGTCACCGGGGTACGGCGCTGAGCTCCCGGTACCACTTGGCGAGGAACGCCAGCAGGAACAGCGCCGCCACGGCGCCCATCCCCGCGTAGGCCCAGCGGAACAGCTGCCCGCCGCCCAGCAGCAGGAACACCAGGCAGAACACTCCGTAGTCCACGGGCAGCAACGCCACCGCGCGTACGGTCGACGGCGCGGCGGCGGGACTCCCCGGCGCCGGCTTGGGCTTGAGCTTCTCGGTCAGCAGCCCCCCGAAGAACGTGACGACCGAGGCGAACTGGAAGCCCAGCGGCACCAGCAGCCAGCCGGCCGTGCTGCCGTACGCGTCGGGGAAGCGGTAGAAGCCGATCAGCACGCACGAGTGCAGCGCGGTGAGCTTCGCGCAGTCCACGACGTGGTCCAGCCACTCGCCGGACGCGCTGCCGCCCCCGCGCAGCCGGGCCAGCTGCCCGTCGGCGGAGTCGAAGGCGAACCCGACGGCGAGCGCGGCCCACACCGCGATCCCCAGTCCCCACGAGGGCGCGGCCAGGGCGACGGCGGCCGCGGCGGCGAAGCTGAAGGCGGCGCTGACCAGCGTCACCTGGTTCGGGCTCAGTCCGATCGCGTACGATCCCGCGGCCAGGTACCGCCCGGCCGGCCGGTTGACGAACCGCGAATAGAGCGACACCCCCTTCGCAGACTTCTGCGCCCCGCGCAGTTCCCGCAGCGCGGCCTGGACACTCGCCATCGACACGACCTCTCGAACACCCGTTGTCACGTATGTGCGTACGAAGGCCACATCATCGCAGCAGGGTGCGCAAGGCCCCCGCCCCGGCCCGTCGCCCCGGCCCCGCCCCGGCCCCCCGCCCCCGGCGCCTCAGCCCACCACCTTCAGCAGCAGCACCGCGCGGGCCGGGACGGTCACCGTCTCGCCCCCGCCGTGCCGGGTGCCGGGGGCGGCCGCCTGGTCCTCCCGGGAGGTGTCCAGGACCAGCTCGTAGGACGTGGCCCACGGAGCGCCCGGCAGCACCCACCGGGCCGGCCCGTCCCCGGCGTGCATCAGCGCCAGGAAGCTGTCGTCCGTCACCTGCCGCCCCCGCTCGTCGCGGCCCGGGATGTCCCGGCCCGAGAGGTACAGGCCCACCGCGTCGGCCGGCGCGTACCAGTCCCGCTCGGTCATCTCCGTGCCCGCCGGGGTGAACCAGGCCAGGTCCCGCAGCCCGTCCGTGCCCTGCGAGCTGCCGGAGAAGAACGCCCGCCGCCGCAGCACCGGATGGGCCCGGCGCAGCGACAGCAGCCTGCGGGTCAGCGACAGCAGCCCGTGCCAGGCCGGGTCCGAAAGCAGCGACCAGTCCACCCAGCTCGTCTCGTTGTCCTGGCAGTAGGCGTTGTTGTTGCCGCCCTGGGTCCGGCCGAACTCGTCGCCCGCCACCAGCATCGGCACCCCGGTGGACAGGAGGAGGGTGGTGAGCAGGTTCCGCAGCTGGCGGCGGCGCAGCGCGACGACGGGCGCGTCGTCCGTCTCGCCCTCCACCCCGCAGTTCCACGACCGGTTGTCGTTGGTCCCGTCCCGGCCCGCCTCCCCGTTCTCCTCGTTGTGCTTGGACTCGTAGGTCACCAGGTCGCGCAGGGTGAACCCGTCGTGCGCGGTGATGAAGTTGACCGAGGCGTACGGCCGCCGGCCGCCCCACGCGTACAGGTCGCTCGATCCCGACAGCCGGTACCCCAGGTCCCGTACGTCGGGCAGCGCGCCCCGCCAGAAGTCCCGGACGGCGTCCCGGTACCGGTCGTTCCACTCGGTCCACAGCGGCGGGAACGCCCCCACCTGGTACCCGCCCGAGCCCACGTCCCACGGCTCGGCGATCAGCTTCACCCGCCGCAGCACCGGATCCTGGGCGATCACCGCGAGGAACGGCGACAGCATGTCCACGTCGTGCATCGAGCGGGCCAGCGCCGCCGCCAGGTCGAAGCGGAAGCCGTCCACCCCCATCTCCGTCACCCAGTAGCGCAGCGAGTCGGTGATCAGGCGCAGCACGTGCGGGCGCCCGGCGTGCAGGGTGTTCCCGCAGCCCGTGTAGTCGGCGTAGCGGCGCTGGTCCGACTGGAGCCGGTAGTACGCGCGGTTGTCGATCCCGCGCAGCGACAGCGTCGGGCCCAGCTCGCCCGCCTCCGCCGTGTGGTTGTAGACCACGTCGAGGATCACCTCGATCCCGGCCGCGTGCAGCGCCTTGACCATCCGCTTGAACTCGCCGACCTGCTGCCCGGCCGTGCCGCTCGAGGAATAGCCCGCGTGCGGGGCGAAGTAGCCGATCGAGTTGTAGCCCCAGTAGTTGCTCAGGTCCCGGCGCAGCAGGTGGTCCTCGTGCGCGAACTGATGGACCGGCAGCAGCTCCACCGCCGTCACCCCGAGCCCGGTCAGGTGCTCGATCGCCGCCGGGTGCGCGAGACCCGCGTAGGTGCCGCGCAGGTGTTCGGGGATGCCCGGATGGCGCATCGTGAAACCGCGCACGTGCAGTTCGTAGATGACGGAATCGGCCCACGGCGTCTTCGGCCGGACGTCGTCCGCCCAGTCGTCGTCATCGTGGACCACGACCCCCTTGGGGACGTGCGGCGCCGAATCGCGGTCGTCGCGCACGGTGTCCGCGATGTACTGCTGCGGCCAGTCGCGGACGTGCCCGTACACCTCCGGCGGCAGCCGGAAGTCTCCGTCCACGGCCCGCGCGTACGGGTCCAGCAGCAGCTTCGCCGGGTTGTAGCGGGCCCCCGTCCAGGGATCCCAGCGGCCGTGGACCCGGAACCCGTACCGCTGCCCGGGGCGTACGCCGGGCAGGAAGCCGTGCCAGATCTCGTGCGTGAGCTCCGTCAGGGAGCACCGGGTCTCGGTGCCGGCCTCGTCGAACAGACATACCTCCACCGCCTCCGCGCCCTGCGCCCACAGCGCGAAGTTCGTCCCGGCGGTCCCGTCCGGACCCTGGTGGAACCGGGCCCCCAACGGATGCGAGGACCCGGGCCACACCGGTGGCCCCGGGCGTGCCTGCGTCCGTACCACGGGGCCCCTGAGCTGGCCGGACGCGGTCCCGTGCCCGGCCCCGGGCCGGTCCGGATGCCCCGCCGGGGGCTCCTCGACGTGCGGAACGGTCAAGGCCGTCCCTCCGCTCCGTACCTCGATCGCGACGGCTTTCACCGTTTCTTGTTCGGCTGCGCTCGACACTGCCCGCCTCCACGGCTCTCGGTACCGGCAGGGGTAAGGGAAGTGCGGCCCCGGCGTCCCGGCCCGGGCCCGCCCCCGTCTGGTCCTTCCCACTGTTCTGCCCGGACTGTTCTGCCTGGAACTCGAGTCACACCCACGTTTCCCTCGGAGGTGCCTTGTCGTTGGAGGAGCGTGACTCTTCTGACGAGGCGGGCAGGGGCGGGATTGGCCGCCGTGGCGGCGTGGGCGGGCCTCCTCGGAGGCCTGTCCGGATGCACCGCGAAAGGCGGCTCCCCGATCGAGATCCAGCTGCCCGGCAAACCCCGGTCGCCGGACGAGGCGATCCGGATCACCCCGGACGACAACGCCAAGGGCGTCCCGGCCGAGGGCCGGCTGACGGTCACCGTGCCCGAGGGCCGCCTCGAGCGCGTGGTCGTGACCAAGGTGGAGGACGCCCAGGAGGAGAAGGTGCCCGGCACCATCGCCGTCGACGGGCTCAGCTGGAGCCCCGATCCGGCGGCCGGACGGCTCGCGCTCGCGGCCAAGTACACCGTGGACGCGGTCGCCCTCGACGGGCACGACCGCCGCCAGGCACGGCACACCACCTTCACCACCTACGTCCCCGAGGAGCGGTTCATCGGCTACTTCAAACCGGAGAACCGCTCCACCGTCGGCACCGGCATGATCATCTCCTTCGGCTTCAACCGCTCCATCGAGCGGCGCGCGGACGTCGAACGGGCCATCACCGTCACCTCCGTCCCGCCCGTGGAGGTCTCCGGCCACTGGTTCGGCGACGAGCGCCTCGACTTCCGGCCCAAGCAGTACTGGAAGCCCGGCACCGAGGTCACGGTCAGGGTGAAGCTGCGCGACGTCGAGGGCGCGGCCGGTTCGTACGGCATCCAGGACAGGACCGTCCGCTTCACCGTCGGCCGCTCCCAGATCTCCACCGTGGACGCGGCCGCGCACACCATGGAGGTCCGGCGCGACGGCGAGCTGGTGTCCACGGTGCCGGTCACCGCCGGAGCCCCCAAGAACACCACCTACAACGGCAAGATGGTGGTGATGGAGCTCTTCGACGTCACCCGGATGAACGGGCAGACCGTCGGCTTCGGCGGCGAGTACGACATCCCCGACGTCCCGCACGCCATGCGGCTCACCCGCTCCGGGACCTTCCTGCACGGCAACTACTGGGCCAGCCCGGACACCTTCGGCTCCACCAACGTCAGCCACGGCTGCATCGGACTGCGCGACAACAAGGGCGGCGGCTCCGACACCCCGGCCGGCTGGTTCTTCGACCGGAGCCTGGTCGGGGACGTGGTCGAGGTCGTGAACTCGCAGGACAAGACGGTCGCCGCGGACAACGGGCTGGGCGGCTGGAACATGTCCTGGACGGCGTGGTTGGCCGGCTCCGCCACCGGCTGACGCCGCCACCGGGGACTGGCTCCCGGGGTGCCCGCCGGCGTGTCCCCGCGGCGTTCCCGGCGTGTCCTCACTCTTGGGACGGAACGGTGACACGCTCGTACCGTCTCGTGATATCCCCATGTGTTTTCCTGGCAGGAAGCGCGCGACTGCCCGCGCGCGGGGGACATGGGGAGAACACGAGTGAACCTGCAGCCGATACGCGGCCGCGCCCGCACCGGCCTGCCGGCCCTCCTGCTGGGCGCGGCCCTGTTGTTGACGACCGCGTGCAGCGGTGGCGGCAACGGCGGGGGCGCCGGCGGGAGCGGTGGTGCGGACGGCGGTTCCGGGACGACCGGCACCGAGGCGTCCAAGGCCGTCGTGAGCGTCAAGCCGGACGACGGGGCCAAGGAGGTCGCCACCAGCGGCGTCCTCAAGATATCCAGCACCGGCGGCAAGCTCAGCACGGTGACGGTCGCCGACACCAAGGGCAACGCGGTGGAGGGCAAGCTCGCCGAGGACGGCGCGAGTTGGGAGCCCTCCCGCAACCTCGCGTCCGCCACCGAGTACAAGGTGCACGCGATCGCCAAGGACGAGGCGGGCCGCGAGTCCGCGAAGGACACCAGCTTCACCACCCTGACTCCCGCCAACACGTTCATCGGCCAGTACACGCCCGAGGACGGCGCCACCGTCGGCGTGGGCATGCCGGTCTCCATCAACTTCTCCCGGGGCATCACCAACCCCGAGGCCGTGGAGAAGGCCATCACGGTGACGGCCGAGCCCGCCGTGCCGGTCGAGGGCCACTGGTTCGGCAACGACCGCCTGGACTTCCGCCCCGAGAAGTACTGGGCCGCCGGCACCACGGTCACCCTCAAGCTCGCCCTCGACGGAGTCGAAGGCCGCCCGGGGGTCTACGGCAAGCAGACCCGTACGGTCACCTTCAAGGTCGGCCGCTCGCAGGTCACCACGGTCGACGCCGCCGAGCACGAGATGAGCGTCGTCCGGGACGGCCAGGAGATCAAGAACATCCCGATCACCGCCGGCGCCCCCTCGAACACCACGTACAACGGGCAGATGGTCATCAGCGAGAAGTACAAGGTGACCCGGATGAACGGCGCGACCGTCGGCTTCGGCGGCGAGTACGACATCTCCGACGTCCCGCACGCGATGCGCCTGACGACCTCGGGCACCTTCGTCCACGGCAACTACTGGGCCTCGTCCGGCACCTTCGGCTCCGAGAACGTCAGCCACGGCTGCGTGGGCCTCAAGGACGTCCGCGGCGCGGGTGACGGCGGCCAGCCCGCCGCCTGGTTCTTCGACCAGTCGATCATCGGCGACGTGGTCATCGTGAAGAACTCCAAGGACAAGACGGTGGCCCCGGACAACGGCCTCAACGGCTGGAACATGGACTGGGCGGAATGGATCAAGTGATCCCCTCCCGTCCGTAGTTCCCCGGGCCCGGTGTCCGGGTGGCCCGGTGCTGTGACCCACAGCACCGGGCCACCTCGCGTTAACCGGCGCTAACCTTCCCTGTATGACCCTCTCTCTCGAAGTCTCCGAAGGCGTCGGCGTCATCCGGCTGGACCGGCCGCCCATGAACGCCCTGGACATCGCCACCCAGGACCGGCTGCGCGAGCTCGCGGTGGAGGCGACCGACCGGGCCGATGTCCGCGCGGTCGTCATCTACGGCGGCGAGAAGGTGTTCGCGGCGGGCGCGGACATCAAGGAGATGCAGACGATGGACCACGCGGCCATGGTCGCCCGGTCCCGCGGCCTGCAGGACGCCTTCACCGCCGTCGCCCGGATCCCCAAGCCCGTGGTCGCGGCCGTCACCGGCTACGCCCTGGGCGGCGGCTGCGAGCTGGCGCTCTGCGCCGACTACCGGATCGCCGGCGACAACGCGAAGCTCGGCCAGCCCGAGATCCTGCTCGGCCTCATCCCGGGCGCGGGCGGCACCCAGCGGCTGTCCCGGCTGATCGGCCCCTCGAAGGCCAAGGACCTCATCTTCACCGGCCGCATGGTCAAGGCCGACGAGGCGCTCGCGCTCGGCCTCGTGGACCGGGTCGTGCCGGCCGCCGAGGTGTACGAGCAGGCGCACGCGTGGGCCGCGAAGCTGGCGCAGGGCCCGGCCCTCGCGCTGCGGGCCGCCAAGGAGTGCGTGGACGCGGGCCTGGAGGCCGACATCGACACCGGACTGACCATCGAACGCAACTGGTTCGCCGGCCTGTTCGCCACCGAGGACCGCGAGCGCGGGATGCGCAGCTTCGTCGAAGAGGGGCCCGGGAAGGCCAAGTTCCTCTAGGCCGCGAGCGGCCGTCGGATCGGGGCGTCCTCCCTGCGGGTGGCTTAGCCAGGCCTTAAGGAAACCTTAAGCAGCAGAGGAGATCCACTCTGGGTGATCACCTCTTCGCGGGGTGTCACCGCAGGTCAGGGAGGGTGTCGCGAGATCCGGATTGCCGAACGCATATGCCGGAAGGCCCCCTTGGAATCCATGATTCCGGGGGGTGTTTTCCTGCGGAACGGCCCGCGCGGCAGCACCGGCCGTCCATGATGGGTGCATGGCGGGTCTGGAGGGTGTGGAACAGCCGCGGCAGCGCAGCAGCGCTTCCGTCGTACGGCTCACGGCGGCCCTGGAGGACGAACAGGGCCTCAAGGCGCTGGAGTTGTACGGGAACCCGGCTGAGGCGGAAGTGACGTTGCCCTCCATGCCCGAGTCGGCGGGCAGCGCCCGCCGGCTCGCCCAGTGCGTGGTGGTGCGGCTGTGGGGCCTGTCTCCGCAGATCGCCGAGCACACCGTGCTGCTGGTCTCCGAGCTCGTCGGCAACGCCGTCCGGCACACCGGAGCCCGCTCCTTCGGTTTACGGATGCTCAGGCGCCGCGGCTGGATCCGGGTCGAGGTGCGCGATCCCTCACGAGGGCTGCCCTGTCTGATGCCGGTCCACGAGATGGACACCACGGGCCGGGGGCTGTTCCTCGTGGACAAGCTCTCCGACCGCTGGGGGGCGGACCTGCTGCCGCGCGGAAAGATCACCTGGTTCGAGATGCGGGTGGCCGACCGCTGACCGCCGGGCGCGGCCCGATGTCCCCGGCTGCCCCCCGGCTGCCCCGGAAACACGGAAACCCCCTGTCGCCGTGATGGGGCGCTGCGGGGGTTCCATGGATGCGCCGAGGATCGAAGGGGGTGTGATCCTCGGCGTGGAGACTTCGCTCGGGTCAAAGGGAAGTCGTGGTTCCGACTATGGCAGACGAGGGACCGATCGCCAAAAGTCCCAAATTGGACATAAGTGTGCATATCCTAAGACTTTCTATCTAAATCTTAGGTGAGATGGGCCACGAACCTCGTAATCATTGAATAAGTATCCGCCGCTCAGAGTGAATCGTTGATCACATAGCGGATGAGGGCCCCTTCGGGGCGACCCGTCGCAGGTCCCGAATTGGGTCAATCATTACCTAGAGGGGCATCCACCCCTTAAATGGGCAGGTGCTCTGCTACCCGGACCGCCGATCCGCTCTCCGAGCCGGCGCGGCGGTCGCCGCCGGCACCCTCACCGCCGCCTGCGGCACGGGTGCCCGTACCGCCCCCGCCGGCCCCGCGCCGTCCGCGCCCCCCGCCAAGGCGGCCCCGGACAGACCGGCGGCCCCGGCCAAGGCGGCCCCCGCCCCGCGCCGGTTCGCCGGGCAGCCCGTCGAGATCGGGCACGGTCCGCGCGGCCGCCCGGCCGTCGCGCTCACCTTCCACGGCAACGGGGACCCCGCCATCGCCAAGGCGGTGCTCGCCGAGGCGGAGCGGGCGGGAGCGCGGGTCACCGTACTGGCCATCGGCGACTGGCTCGAGGAGCACCCGGACATGGCCCGCCGGATCCTGGACGGCGGCCACGAGCTCGGCAACCACACCCAGCACCATCTCGCGATCAACACCATGCCCGAGGCGCAGGCGTACGCCGAGATCACCGGCTGCGCCGACCGGCTCAAGCGGCTCACCGGGTCCATCGGCACCTGGTTCCGGCCGTCCCAGACCCAGTACGCCACCCCGCTGGTGCGAAAACTGGCCCAGCGGGCGGGCTACCCGCACGTCCTCTCCTACGACGTGGACTCCCTCGACTTCACCTCGCCCGGTGCCGCGGCCGTCATCCGCACCGTCATGGGCACGATCCAAGGCGGATCGGTGGTGAGCCTGCACTTCGGCTACGCGGACACGGTCGCCGCGATGCCGCCCCTCCTCGAAGAACTCGCACGCCGCAAACTGCGCGCGGTGACCACCACGGAGCTGCTGACCCCATGACGACCACCCGCCTTCCCCGGAATGCCACCGTGCTGCTGGCCGGTCTGGTCCTCGCCGCCCTGGCCGGCTGCGGATCAGCCGACAAGGGCCCCGCCGAGGCGCTCGGCACGAAGGGTCCCGCCGTACCGGCCAAGGCCGTACCGGCCGTGCCGCCGGGCCTGGCCGGGATGCCGCCGCTGCTCGACCCGAAGGACGTCTACGCGGCCGACCGGCCGAACAAACTCTCCCCGGTGGTCAAGAACTTCCCCTCCCGCGTCTACGTGCCGAACACCTCCTCCAACACGGTGTCCGTCATCGACCCGGCGACGTACAAGGTCATCGACACCATCCCGGTCGGCGTCCAGCCCCAGCACGTGGTCCCCTCCTGGGACATGAAGACCCTCTGGGTCAACAACAACCGCGGCCACACGCTCACCCCGATCAACCCGGCCACCGGCGAGGCGGGAACGCCGGTGGAGGTGCACGACCCGTACAACCTGTACTTCACCCCCAACGGCAAGTACGCCGTGGTCATGGCGTCGATGGACAAGGAACTGGTCTTCCGCGACCCGCACACCATGGACCGCGTGAAGACCGTCCCCGTGACCTGCTTCGGGGTCAATCACGCCGACTTCTCCGCCGACGGCCGCTACTTCATCGTGAGCTGCGAGTTCTCCGGCGAACTGCTCAAGGTCGACACCGAGAAGATGGAAGTCGTCGGCCAGCAGAAACTGCCCTTCGAGGGCGCGATGCCGCAGGACGTCAAGGTCTCCCCGGACGGAAAGACCTTCTACGTCGCGGACATGATGGCCCACGGCATGTGGGTGCTCGGCGGGGATGACTTCGGGACCCCCAAGCTGCTGCCCACCGGAAAGGGCTGCCACGGCCTGTACGTCAGCCGCGACTCCAAGGAGATGTACGTCTCCAACCGCGGCGAAGGGTCCGTCTCCGTCTTCGACTTCACCAAGAACAAGCTGACCAAGAAGTGGGAACTGCCCGACGGCGGCAGCCCCGACATGGGCGGGGTCTCCGCCGACGGCAAGGTGCTGTGGCTGTCGGGCCGCTACAACTCCGAGGTCTACGCGATCGACACCACCACCGGAAAGGAGATCGCCAAGATCCCCGTGGGCTCCGGCCCGCACGGTCTCGCCGTGTACCCGCAGCCCGGCCGCTACTCCCTCGGCCACACCGGCATCTTCCGCTAGGACCGCGACACGGATGTGCCCCGGGAGCTCGCACGACCCCCGGGGCACGCTCATCCGCTCACCGCCGCCGGTGCGTCACCAGGCGACGGGGAGCCGCTCGGGGAGGCGCTTGATGAAGCCGGTGCGCCACACGAGGTTCTCCGCCGGCACCGCGAGGCGCAGCCCGGGCAGCCGCTCGACCAGCACCTCCAGCGCGATCTCGGCGTGCGTCCGGCCCAGCGCGGAAGCCGGGCAGAAGTGGCGGCCCGCGCCGAAGGCGAGGTGGGCGTGGGGGCTCTCGCGCTCCAGGTCCAGCTCGTCCGGGTTCTCGAAGGCCTCCGGGTCGAAGTTGGCCCCCTCCAGCAGGACGAGGACGAGCTCCCCCTCCTTGACCAGTACGTCGCCGAGCTGGATGTCCGCCATGGCTATGCGCGGCAGGCCGTCGCCGACGGACAGGTTCCAGCGGAGCAGTTCGTCCACGGCCTTGCCCATGCGCTCCGGGTGCGCGCGCAGGTAGCCGATCAGCTCGGGCCTCTGCAGCAGCGCGAGGACCGCGAGGGTGAGGAAGGCGGACGTGGACACGGCGCCCGCCCCGAAGAGCGAGACGGCGACGGTGGCGAACATGTCGTCGGTCAGGTGCGCCGACTCCGGATCCGCCAGCTTCAGTTCGGCGAACGTGCCGAGCAGCCCCGTACGCAGCTCGGAGGGAAGGGCCAGCTGGACGTTCAGCTGGTCGACGAAATAGCCGACGTCCTTGTACCAGTTGAGGGCCGAGTCGGCGAACGGCTCGCGCGCGGTCATGAACGCGACGTCCAGCCCGGACATCAGCCGGCGCCAGTCCTCGAAGGGCACGCCGAGCACCTGGGCGTGCAGGGCCGCCGAGAAGGGGTCGGCGAATCCCGCCCGGAGGTCCGCCGGACCGCCCTCGGCGACGAGCTGGTCGACGAGGGCGCCGGCCGTGGCGCGCAGCCGGTCCTGGAGCCCCTTCTGGCGCGGGTTGAGCGCCTTCATCACCGCGTTGCGCAGGCCCGCGCTGTTGATGTTGCCCATGTTGTTGACGACCTCGGGCGGGATCGTCAGCGCGTACTGGCGCGGGACGCCGGCGTTCGCCGTGTCCTTGAGGCTGAAGCGCTCGTCCTCCAGTACCCGCTTGGCCAGTGCGTAGCTGCTCACCAGCCAGGCCGGGTCCCCGGTGAGGGTGCGCACCTTCGCGACCGGCGCCTTCTCCCGCAGCCAGGCGCACTCCTCGGGGAGTACGTCACCGCGGCGCGAGAGCGGGAAGTCGAGGAGGGCCCCCGGGGTCCGTTCGGTGCCCTCAAGCTGCTCGACGCTCATCGGCGGTCCCTTCGACTGGTGCGGTGTTCACGTGCGTGTCCGTGTTCACGTGCGCGTGCGTATGCGACTGGTTCGGGTTGCTCTGGGGCACTTCGGCCATCTCGGGCCTTACGACGGCATACGCCTGGTTCCGGGTCGCGCGAAGGCCCCCGCCGCGCGCGAACAGGACGTCCGTCATGGGCATCTTGAGGTGGTAGGCCGCCACGGAGGACGGCACGTCGAGAATGCTCGGGGTGTCGATGAAGAAGGGCAGCTCGGCCGCCATGTAATCGAAACACACCTGCAACTGCGCGTCGGTGATCGATTCACCTTCCGGCACCTTGGATCCGACGAAGTGCAGGGCCATTTCCTCACAGCCCTTACGGAATTCGTCGTCGGTCTCCAGGAAATGCAGGACGCGCCGGTGCAGTAGTTGGTAGACGGGATTCGTCTGGAATGCGGAGAGTGCCCGCACGCGGACCTCGGCATCGGGGCTCACCGATTCCTCCACGCCCTTGAGGATCCTCCTCCGGACCGCCTTTATCTCCTTCGTCGCGCGCTTCTGCGCATGTTCCCGGGTGTAGCCGAACGCGGCGAACATCCGGTCGACATGGAGGTCTGCGTAGACGAAGTCGACCTGCGCGAAGCGGGTCGTGGCCCATCGGGAAAGACTGCCGATGCGCTCGGAGCTGAAGTAACTGTTTCCAGGACTCACCCCGATGAGCACATGGTCGCCGTCTTCCCAGATATGGCGGCAGGTGCGGGTGAAGGGCAGAACTTCGAATGATGCGTCAGCTTGGATCGTCACCTGTGTGATCGCCCTTGTTGCCACTTGTCCCTGGGAGCCCTGCGCTCCTGGTGTGGCGGCAATGTCGCTACGTTATGCGGTGGCCCCGGAGCGTGACAAGTGGAGGCCGGAATTGTTGGCCGGAATTATCGCTTCCGCGTTACGGAAGAGTAATGGAATTTCTATCTGCCGCTCGAACGGGACCCGGGGTGGGGAGAACGCCCGCAGGCCGCTACCCTGGGCCGGTCAACAAGCACCAAGAAGGGGTGGACCCAGTGGCGGACATCGAGAGCGCACGGACGACGTTCGGCAAGTTCGACGTGAACGGTGACGGCTTCGTGACGGCCGACGAGTTCCGTTCGGCGATGGCCGCGATGGGCGACCCGTACGTCACCGGCCCGGTCGCGGACGCCGTGATCGCCGCCAAGGACGCGAACGACGACGGCCTGCTGAGCTTCGACGAGTTCTGGGCCTCCCTGAACAAGTAAGCCCCCCGCGCCCCCGCCCCCTGCCGGGCCGGGGGCGCGTCGGGTTCGCCGCCGGCCGTCCCGGGAGGCCGGGGCCGCGCCGTCAGGCCCGCGGCCCGGACATGCCCTCCACCTCGGCGAGGGCCTCCTCCAGCCAGCGCAGCCAGAAGGTCTCCAGCCCGGTTCCGGCGTGCAGCACGACCCGGCGCAGCCGGTCCTGCGCGGAGTCCCGCCCCGCCGGGAAGTCCTTCTCCTCGATGGCCTCGTACTCCGCCAACTGGGCGCGGTGCAGCTCCAGATGGCGCCGCAACTCCGCGGCCAGCCCCTGCGGACCGACCACCGCGGCCGCCCGGATCCGCAGCAGCAGTGGGTCGCGCACCGGCTTCGGGTCCTGGCGCTCCCCGACCCACCGGGCCAGCTCCGCGCTTCCGGCGGGCAGCACCTCGTACTCCTTCTTCTGCCCCCGTACGGGCACCTCGCTGGCCAGCGCCCGGATCAGCCCCGCCTCCTCCAGCCGGCCGAGCTCGCGGTATATCTGCTGGTGCGTCGCGGACCAGAAGTACCCGATCGACTTGTCGAACCGCCGGGTCAGCTCCAGCCCCGACGAGGGCTTCTCGAGCAGGGCGGTGAGGATGGCGTGCGGGAGCGACATGCGGCCATCCTAGGTTTGCGGGAGGTCCAGCAGGGCGATCCCGTCCTCCACGGCCGTGAGGACACCTACCTCCAGGCGGCCAGCGCCTGCGGATCGCGCGGGCCCGGGGCGTCCGGGGCCAGGAGGCCGTGGGCCCGGAGGAGGGCCGTCACCGCCGGGGACCACGCCGCGCGCAGGCCGGCCGAGGCCAGCAGGGCGGGATCCGACAGGAGGGCCTCGGCCGGGCCGAAGCGGATGCCCGACGGGGTCAGGACCGCCGCGTCGTCGGCCCAGCGGACCGCCAGGTCCACGTCGTGGGTGGCCATGACCACCGTCGTGCCACCGGTGCGCAGCCCCGCGAGGACGTCCAGCAGGCGTTCCTGGCCGTCCGGGTCGAGGCCCGCCGTCGGCTCGTCCAGGATCAGCACGCGCGGCGCCATCGCCACCGCCCCCGCGATCGCCGCCCGCTTGCGCTGACCATAGGACAGGAGGTGGGTCGGGCGGTCCCGGAGCGCGGCGATGTCCAGTGCGTCGAGCGCCGAGTCGACCCGGGCGCGGACCTCCGGGGCGGCGAGCCCCATATTCATCGGGCCGAAGGACACGTCCTGTTCGACGGATGCGGCGAAGAGCTGGTCGTCCGGGTCCTGCACCACCAGCTGGACGGAGGTCCGCAGCCGGGTCAGGCCGGCCCGGTCGTACGAGACCTCCGTGCCGTCGAGCCGCAGCGCGCCCGACCCGGGGCGCAGACCACCGCTCAGCAGCCGCATCAGCGTGGTCTTGCCGCTGCCGTTGCGGCCCAGCAGGGCCAGCGCCCGCCCCTGCGCGATGGCGAAGTCGACGCCGGTGAGCACCGCCGGGCCGTCGTCGTAGGCGTAGCCCGCCCCGGCCAGCTCCACCAACGGGTTCGCGGGCGGGCCGAGCGGGTGGAGCGGGCCGGGCGGGTGGAGAGGATCCAACGGGTGGGACGGGTCCGACGCGTTCACAGGTAGAGCCCCTTCAGGGTGAGGGTCAGGGTGATCAGCGCGGCCAGCAGGCCGGCCGTGCCCGCCAGGAACCGCCAGGACAGGGCCGACTCCGGCACGAGGACCCGCAGCGCGCCGTCGTAGCCCCGGCCGGCCAGCCCCGCCTGGAGCTTCGCCGCGCGGTCGAAGGCCCGTACGAACGAGGTCGCGGCGAGCCCGGCCAGGGAACGCCACACCGCCGCCCGGCCGGCGTGCCCGAGGCGGGCGGCCTGGGCCCGGCGGACCTGGGCCACGGAGTCGAGGAGCAGGAAGCCGATCCGGTACATGACCAGGGCCACGTCCACCACCGGGGCCGGCACCCCGGCCCGGACCAGCCGGGGGAGCACGTCGGAGACCGGGGTGGTGAAGGCGAACAGCAGCAGCCCGAGCGAGGCGGCCGAGGTGCGCAGGAGCAGTTCGGCGGCGTGCCGGGGGCCGTCGGGGGCCAGGGCGAGCGGCCCGGTGGGGCCGCCGACCGCGAACAGCAGCGGCAGCGCCCCGGTGAAGCAGAAGCCGAGCGGGATCCGGAAGGCCCGCCACAGCTGCCGCCCGGCCACCCCCGCCGGGCCGAGCAGTACGGCGAGGGTCGCGGCGGCCACCAGCGGGCCGCCCGGCCAGGGCGGCAGGCACACGGCGCTCACCGTCAGCCCGATCCCGAGGAGCGCCTTCTCCAGCGGGTGGCGGCCGCGCCAGCGGCTGCCGTGGGCGGCCACGTCGATCGGCAGCACCGGCTATGCCTCCGGGGAGGCGGGGGCGGAAGCGGCGGCGGCGGAGGCCGCGCCCTGGCGGCGGCCCCGGCGGATGCCGAAGTAGTACGCGAGCACGCCCGCGCCCAGCGCCGCCTGCAGGGCGAACAGCGCCGACTCCACCTCCCCGGAGGGGGGTTCGTACAGCGGCGAGAACCACGGCTCGTAATCCGGCTCGAGCTCGGTGATGGCCGCCTCCGCCTGCGCGTCGGCGCCCGTGAAGGGCTCCTCCTTGCCCTCGCCGAGGCCGAGTGCGAGGGGGATGACGGCGAGCGCCGCCACCATGAGCAGCAGCAGGCCGTTGATCTTCGTGTTCCTGGACATGCCGCTCATCGGGCCGCCGCCTTCCCCTCGGTCTTCCCCTCGGGCTTCTCTTCGGTCTTCTGCTCGGTCTTCTGCTCAGTGCGGGCGGGCGCCGGCCTCGAGACGCCGAGCCGGACCAGGTCCGACGCGCTCGCCTGCATCAGCAGCCGCATCACGAGGACGGTCAGCAGGCCCTCGCTCACGGCCAGCGGGATCTGGGTGACCGCGAAGATCCCCCCGAACTTGGCGAGCGAGCCCGGGAACCCGGTGGCCGGGTCCGGGAAGGCGAGCGCGAGCTGCACGCTGGTGACGCAGTAGGTGACCAGGTCGGCGAAGAAGGCGCCGAAGAAGACGGTGACCATCAGGGGCAGGGCGAACCCGCGCAGCAGCCGGTAGACGGCATAGCCCGCCCACGGACCGGCGATGGCCATCGAGAAGACGTTGGCGCCGAGGGTGGTGAGCCCGCCGTGTGCCAGCAGCAGGGCCTGGAAGAGCAGGGTGATCGTGCCGAGCACCGCCATGATCGGCGGCCGGAACAGGATCGCCCCGAGCCCCGTACCGGTGGGATGCGAGCAACTGCCCGTCACCGAAGGGATCTTCAGAGCGGACAGGACGAAGGTGAAGGCTCCGGCCGCACCGAGGAGCAGCGTGCTCTCGGGGTTGGCCTTCACCTCGCGGGTGAGCGAGCGGACGCCGTGGACGACGAAGGGGGCGGACGCGGCGCCCCAGGCGGCCGCGTGCAAAGGGGGCAGGAACCCCTCGGCTATATGCATGAGTGGGGAGACCTCTCCAGCACCTCGTGGATGGACAACGCACCCTGGCCGGTCTCCTGGCTCACGGGTGCTGATGTCCCGGCCCCGCCTTCCCGGGCAGCACGGAAACTCCCGCGCAGCCCAGTGGCTTTCCCGCAGGAGTGGAGCCGGACTTCCCGATCACAGTGGCGAGGGCCGCACCGGTTTCCCACCGGTTTCCCGAACACCAAGGCCCGCTGACCCTAGTCGGCCGCACGGACCGGTAACAACCCGCCCCAAGGCCGCCGATCGGGCGGCCGGATTCCGCTTGGTGCTCACCCTTCGTACCCGCGTGAGTGCTCTTCTGCCCCAATGTCCCCACGTGGCACGGGAGTTCCGCCTCCCCTTCCCCGCCGGGAAGGGGAGGGCGGAGCGGGTGGACGGGCGGAGCGGGAAAGACGGGCGGAGGGGGAAAGGCGAGCGGGGGGGGGGGGGGGGGGCCCCGCGGCCCCCCCCCCCCCCCCGCCCGCCCCCCCCCCCCCCCCCGCGCGCCCCCGCCCCCGCCCCCCCCCGCCGGGGGGGGCCGCCG